>NZ_JAZHSB010000001.1:600000-900000 GCF_036924715.1 Bradyrhizobium sp. AZCC 1721
CTTCCGCCTTCGCTCTTCGAGCTACGGCGGACAAGTCGTCGCGGAGTTTATCATCGGGCCGGCCGGAGGCCGGACCCGGTGACTCCTCGCAATGACGGAGCAAGTAACGAGTTCGGAACCACATGGACCTGATCGCCGACCATATCAGTCACCGATTCGGCGGCCTCGACGTGCTCGATGACGTCTCCTTCACCGTCGCCTCCGGCGAGGTGGTTGCGGTCGTCGGGCCTTCCGGCTGTGGCAAGAGCACGCTGCTGTCGATCCTGGGCGGGCTGTTGCGGCCGAGCGAGGGGCGGGCAGAGCTGCGCGGCGCGCCACCGGAGAACAGTTTCAATCCGCTGACCTTCGTGTTCCAGGATTTTGCGCTGCTGCCGTGGTGCACGGTGGAAGCGAATGTCGCGTTTCCGCTGGTTCATACCGCGCTCGATGCCGCCGCGCGTCAGGCCGTCGTCGATGATGCGCTGCGCCGCACCGGCCTGTCTGATTTTCGCGGCGCCTATCCGAAGCAATTGTCCGGCGGCATGCGCCAGCGCGTCGGCATCGCGCGGGCGCTTGCGGTGCGGCCGGCGATTCTTCTGATGGACGAGCCGCTGTCGGCGCTGGATTCTCAGACCCGCGAATTGCTGATGGAGGATTTTGTCCGCCTGCTCGCCGACGGCGCGATGGGCGCGGTCTACATTACGCATAATCTGGAAGAGGCGGTGCGGCTCGCCGACCGCGTGGTCGTGCTGTCGCGCCGGCCCGGCCGCGTGCGCGAGGTCGTGAGCATTCCGATGACGCGTGCCGAACGCGGCGGCATCGATGCCCGCGGCAAACTGCTGACGTTGCAGAACCAGTTGTGGTCGCTGATCCGCGAGGAGGCGATCGACGCCGAGCGCGAGGTTCAAGATGCTTGAGCGCGCGCCCTCGCAGGATATCCAGCAGGACGGGAGCGTTCCGCGGCCGGTCGCCTTCCGCGGTGCGGGTTTTATGCCGGGCGGTGGCCGCGCCTCCGGGTGGATCGCGCTGGCGCTGGTGATCGCGTTCTGGCAACTCGCCGGCAGCGCCGGCTGGGTCAATCCGCTGTTCCTGCCGGCGCCATCGGCGATTGCGGTCGCGATCTACAAGCTCGCCGTCAGTGGTGCACTCTGGCAGCACGTTTCCGCTTCGGTCGTTCGCATCGGCTCAGGCTGGCTGATCGGCACGGTGGCCGGCGTGATCGTCGGTTTTGCAATCGGCCTCTCGACGCTGGCGCGCGGCGTCGGCATTACCTTCATCTCCGCGCTGTTTCCGATCCCGAAGATCGCGCTGCTGCCGCTCCTGATCCTCTGGCTTGGGATCGGCGAAGAGCCGAAGATCGCGACCATTGCGTTGGGTGTGTTCTTCTCCACGGCGATTTCGGTGTATAGCGGCGTCGACGCGGTGCCGCGCAACCTGATCCGAATGGCGCAGAGTTTTAACGTGCCGTTCCATGCCATCGTCATCAGAGTGATCTGGCCCGGCGCGCTGCCCTCGATTCTTGCGGGTTTCCGCATTACGGCGTCGGTGGCGCTGCTCTTGGTAGTGAGTGCGGAAATGATCGGCGCGCAGTTCGGCATCGGCGCCTTCGTGCTGCAGGCCGGCAATCTGATGCAGACCGATCAGCTCCTCGCCGGCGTCGTGATCCTGTCGCTGTTCGGGCTGGCGGTGGGGAAGGCGATCAATGTGCTGGAAGCGCGGTTGTTGCACTGGCGGTAGAGGACGGATTTGTAGCAAAGCGCAGCGTGCCCACCATCACGTGCGGAGTGCCCGATGGTGGGCACGTCGCTACGCTCCTTTGCCCACCCTACGATTCTTCTCGTCGTCCCTGCGAACGCAGGGACCCATACGCCGCGTGATCTCTCAATGTGGCGACGTAGCAAGACGCTTTTCGTAACAACGAAAGCCGGTGGTTATGGGTCCCTGCGTTCGCAGGGACGACGACAACCTCACGCATTGCCGCGGTCTTCGCGGAATAGGTCGATCTTCTGCTGCACCGGACGGTCGGAGAAAGAGAACAGCACTGAATCAACGTCCGCCTCGTGCGTGACCCAGTGCCAGCTCGGCACCACGAACAGGTCGCGCGCGCCCCATTCGAATGTCTGGTCGCCGATCCGGGTGCGGCCCTTGCCTTCGATCGCGGCGAACACGGTGGCATCGGTGGAGCGGTAGCGCGCGGTCTTGAAACCCTTCGGCAATAACTGAATGAAGGTGCCGATCGTCGGCATCGCGAAATCGCCTGTCTCGGGATTGGAGAATTTCAGTTTCAGCCCGTGGCAGGCGTCCCATTCGTCGCGTGCCTTGGCGCGCTCCAGCGCCTCGCGGGTGTAGCTATAGGGATAGTTGAAGATCGGCGAGGTCTTGGATTTTCGCTTCTCGTCGACCGGCAGCAAATTGTGGCCGTAGCGCGCGAAGCTGTCGCCGGCGGGCTTGGAGATCTTCTGCTGATCCTCGTTTGACCCCTCGGCAAACGAAGCATCGAAGAACTGCACCATCGGGATATCGAGCCCGTCGAGCCAGAACATCGGCTCACTCGTCTCGTTGGAATGATCGTGCCAGGTCATCGACGGCGTGATGATGAAATCGCCGGGCTCCATCGCCGTGCGCTCGCCGTCGACGGTGGTATGGGCGCCCTTGCCTTCGAGCACGAAGCGCAAGGCCGACTGGCTATGCCGATGAGCGGGCGCGACGTCGCCCGGAACCACCATCTGCACGCCGGCAAACAGCGAGGTCGTGACCTTGGACTGGCCGCGCAGCCCCGGATTCTCCAGCACCAGAACCCGCCGTTCGGCTTCCTTGGCGGTGATCAGTCGGCCTGCTTCGGTCATGTAGTCGCGGATCGAATCGAATCTCCAGAGATGCGGCCGGCAGGCACTGCGCGGCTCCGGCGTGACGAGATCGCCCAGCACGTTCCACAGCGCGGAGAGATTGTCGCCGTCGATCTTCTTGTAGAACGCCTCGCGTTCCGGCGTCTTCTGCACGGCTTCCATGGCAAGCCTCCCGTCATTCTTATCGTGTAAATTGACAGTATACTTACAATATCGATAGCGTCAATGTGGTAAACCCGTACAGGCCAGAAGAATCAGGGAGGTTCCGATGAAGCTGCATGGCTATTTCCGCAGCAGCGCGGCATATCGCGTCAGGATCGCGCTCAACCTCAAGGGGCTCACGGCAGAGCACCTGCCGCATCACCTTCGCAAGGGCGAACAGATTGCGCCGGACTATCTCGCCCTCAACCCGCAGGGGCTGGTGCCGACGCTGGAGGGCGACGATAGCGCGGTGCTGACCCAGTCGCTGGCCATCATCGAATGGCTGGACGAGACCCATCCCAACCCGCCGCTATTGCCAAAGGATCCGCTGCGCCGCGCAAAGGTGCGGGCCTTTGCGCTGGCGATCGCCTGCGACATCCATCCGGTGCAGAATTTGAAGGTGCTGGCCCGCCTGCGCCAGCTCGGCCTGCCGGAAGAGAAGGTGACGGAGTGGGCGGCTTGGGCCAACCGCGAAGGCCTTGCTGCCTGCGAGACCCTGATCAAGGGCAAGAACGGGCCGTTCTGTTTCGGCGACACGCCGACGGTTGCAGACCTCTGCCTAGTGCCGCAGCTTGCCAATGCGCGGCGCTTCGGCGTCGAGGTTTCGGCCTTTTCCCGCCTGCTCGAGGCGGAAGCCGCGGCAAAGCAAATGAAGGCATTCACCGATGCCGCACCGGACAGGCAGCCCGATGCCGAGTAAGCCATCCCCCATCACCATGGACGCGGTCTATACCGCGCCCGGCTATCTGTTCCGGCGGATGCAGCAGATCGCGGTCTCTATCTTCGTCGAGGAATGCAGCGCGTTCGACCTGACGCCGGTGCAATATGCGGCGCTGGTCGCGATCCACACCCATCCGGGCATCGATGCCACTCGGCTGTCGGCGGTGATCGCGTTCGACCGCTCGACCCTCGGTAACGTCATCGAGCGGCTGGAGAGCAAGGCGCTGATCGAGCGCAAGCCCTCGCGCGAGGACAAGCGCGTCAAGCTGCTCTATCTCTCGAAATCGGGCGCAGCCGTGCTGCGCGACATCATGCCGTCGGTCGAGCGCGCCCAGGTCAGGATGCTGCAGCCGCTGAAGCCTGCGGACCGCAAGACCCTGCTGACGCTGTTAACGCAACTCGTCGATCTCAACAATGAAGCCTCGCGCGTGCCGCTGCGCGCCGAGGACGCGCTGGAGCATCTGGGGAAGGCGGGGTGAAGGGGCGTTAGGGATCGAGTGTCAGCGCCAAAAACTCCGCCGTCGTCCCGGCCTTGAGCCGGGACCCATAACCACAAATATTTGAGTTAGGCAGGCTGTGGCTGCAGCCTAAGGCCACAACTGATATCAGTGGTTATGGGTCCCTGCGTTCGCAGGGACGACGTCGAGTTTGCGAAGGGACGGGCGGTCGATGCCAAAAACTCCGCTGTCGTCCCGGCCTTGAGCCGGGACCCATAACCACAAATATTTGTGTTGGGGCAGGCTGTGGCTGCAGCCTAAGGCCATAACCGATATCAGTGGTTATGGGTCCCTGCGTTCGCGGGGACGACGTCGAGTTTGCGGAGGGACGGGCGGTCGATGCCAAAAACTCCGCTGTCGTCCCGGCCTTGAGCCGGGACCCATAACCACAAATATTTGAGTTAGGCAGGCTGTACCTGCAGCCAAAGCCATAACTGATATCAGTGGTTATGGGTCCCTGCGTTCGCATGCGTTCGCAGGGACGACAGCGAGTTTGCGGAGGAACGGGCGGTCGATGCCAAAAACTCCGCTGTCGTCCCGGCCTTGAGCCGGGACCCATAACCACAAATATTTGAGTTAGGCAGGCTGTGGCTGCAGCCTAAGGCCACAACTGATATCAGTGGTTATGGGTCCCTGCGTTCGCAGGGACGACAGCGAGTTTGCGAATGGATTACATCCTCATCAGCGCTTGCCGGTCGATCTTGCCAGTGCCGGTCTTCGGCAGTTCCTCGATGAAGGTGATCTCGCGCGGATATTTGTAAGGCAGCAGCTTTGCCTTGACGTAATCCTGCAGCTTCTTCGTCGCATCATCGCTGTCGAACTCGCCCTTGTTCATCACCACCACCGCCTTCAGGGTCATCCGGCGGTCCGGCAGTTCGGCCGCAAACACCGCGCATTCCCTGATGTCGGGATGCTCAGCAAGACAGAGCTCGACCTCCAGCGGGTAAACCCATTGGCCTGATATCTTGACCAGGTCGTCGGCGCGGCCGCGGAAGAAATGGAAGCCGTCGGCATCGCGCATGAAGCGGTCGCCGGTGTAGATCCAGCCACCCTCGCGAATGGTCTCGGCCGACTTGTCCGGCCGGTTCCAGTACAGCGGCGTGTTGGAATCGCCGCGCACCCACAAGATACCTTCCTCGCCGTCGGCGACTTCGCGGCCGTCCTTGTCCCTGAGCAGGATCTCATAGCCGGGCACGCGCAGGCCCGCGGCGCCGAGTTTTCTCTTCTCGGGAAGGTTGGAGAGATAGATGTGCAGGACTTCCGTCGAGCCGAGCCCTTCGATGATCTCGAGCCCCGTCAGCTTTTTCCAGCCGTTGAACACTTCCGCCGATAAGACTTCGGCCGCCGACAGCGCCATCCGCAGCGACGAGAAATCGGTTGTCGCCGCACCCTCGGCCTTGGTCAGCGAGGTGTAGAGCGTCGGCAATCCATAGAACACGGTGGGCCGGAATTTTTCGATCGCCTGGAAGATCGCTGCTGGCTTTGGCTGGCCGGGCAGCAAGAGCGTCGCCGCGCCGACCGAGAACGGGAAGGTGATGGCGTTGCCGAAACCGTAGGCGAAGAAAATCTTCGGCACCGAGAAGCAGATGTCGTCCGGCCCGAGCTTGAGCACGTTGCGGGCAAACGCCTGCTCGCTGTAGGCCATGTCGTGCTGCAGATGCACGATGCCCTTGGGGCGGCCGGTCGAGCCCGACGAATACATCCAGAACGCCATCTCGTCGCGGTGGGTGTCGGCTTCCGGAAGATCGGTGGCGAAGCCTTGCAGCCACTTCGCCGCGTCGACCGGGTTCGGCACGGCGTGCTCGCCCGCTACGCCATTGACCACAACAAGGGTTTGTAACGGCGTACCCTTGCAGGCCTCCGCGTTGAACCGCGACGTAAACTCGGCCTCCGCGACCGCTACCGCTGCGCCCGCGTCCGAGAGATAGAACTGCAGGAGCTCCGGCGGCGTCAGCGTGTTGATCAACAGCGGCACGAAGCCGGAGCGCACCGCGCCGAAAAATGCCGCCGGGTAGGCCGGCGTGTCGTCGAGGAACATCAGGATGCGGTCGCCGCGCTTCAAGCCCAGCGACTGAAAGCCGTGGCCCCATTGCGCGGCCTCCGCGCAGAGCTCTGCATAAGTGCGCGTGCCGCCGGGGCCGGTCAGCGCCAGCCGGTCGCCGCGGCCGGCCGCGAGATTATCGAACAGGATGCGGCTCGCGTTATAGCGTTCCGGGATCGCAAAGCCGATCTCGCGCGCGCCCGGATTGTCGCGGGGGACCAAATCGGAAATTTCTGAGGTCATGCCTGGCTCCCGATTTCTTTCGCTGCCTCGTAACGCCTCATGAATTCCGGCGACATCGCGCGCAGCCGCGCGTCAGCGATCCGCCCGGAGCGGGTGATGTAGCTGTAGGCAAAGTCCATCAGGTCGAGCTTCATGTGTTCGGGGAAGTGTTCGTACCAGTCGGCGCTGGTGCGCGCCGCCGTCACCAGCTTCTGCACGATCGGCTTGCGTTCGGCCTGGTAGCGGGCGAGGCCTGCGGGAACATCGTGTTCCGCTTCCAGCGCTTTGGTTAGCGCGATCGCGTCCTCGATGGCGAGCCGCGTGCCTGAGCCGATCGAGAAATGCGCAGTGTGCAAGGCGTCTCCGATCAGCACCATGTTGCGGTGCGACCAATCCTCGTTCCAGATCCAGGGAAAATTGCGCCACACCGATTTGTTCGACACCAGGGGGTGACCGTCGAGGGTCTCTGCAAAAATTTCTTCGCAGATCGCCTGCGACTGTTCGATCGTCTTGTGCTCGAAGCCATAGGCCTGCCAGGTCGCCGCATCGCATTCGACCAGGAACGTGCTCATGGCGGGCGAATAGCGGTAGTGGTGCGCGTTGAAGAACCCCAGGTCGGTCTTCACGAACGTCTGCGACAGCGTGGCAAAGCGTTTGCTGGTGCCGTACCAGGCGAATTTGTTGGTCGAGTGCGAAACCGTGGCGCCGAATTCCTTCTCAAAGCCGCGGCGCACCAGCGAGTTCAGCCCGTCGGCGGCGACGATCAAGTCGTATTCGCCGAGTTCGTCGATCGACTGGATCGTGGTGTCGTATCGCGCCGCCACGCCTGCCGCGCGCACGCGCTGCTGCAGGATGGTGAGTAGTTCGAGCCGGCCGATCGAGGAGAAACCGACGCCGTCGATCTCGACGCTTTCACCACGCAGATCGAGCGTGATGTTCTTCCAGCTCTCCATCCGCGGCGTAATGGCGTCGACCGTCTCGGGGTCGTCGGCGCGCAAGAATTCCAGCGCCTGTTCGGAGAACACCACGCCAAACCCCCAGGTCGCGCCTTCGGGGTTCTGTTCGAACAGGTCAATTTGCGCGTCCGGATGACGGCGCTTCCAGAGATAGGCGAAGTAGAGGCCGCCGGGGCCTCCGCCAATGACGGCGATACGCACGTCTTCCTCCCAATCGACAGTATACTTACTAATTTGGAAAGGAGACTAATCCGCGCCGGAAAATTGCGCTACAGAAAAATGATGACGGGCGCGCGGTTCCAGGTCCGGTCACCCACCGGTGTCCATGGCCTGTTTCAGCCGCGCCGGGGTGTCCGCGAACGGTTGTCCGCTCTGCGGCAACTCTGGCTTGACCGAAGCTTCGGGCTCAGGTGCAGCGGCGAACCTTCGCGCCGTTCACCCACACGGTCCTGCAAACCACCGCCGGTTTGCGGACGACGACCGCGCCGCGCGCTCCGGCGCAGCCGGCGCGATAGACGCCCTTGGCGCATACAGCGGCGTTGGTTTCAGTCGATTCAAGGGTCATGGCGGTGCCGAACGCGAAGAGGGCGGATGCAATGATCAGCAAGTAACGCATGTCGGTCTCCCGGACTGGTACTGGTTGATGTTCAGGTATTGAAAGTTTCCTTTTGAAGGCTTTCTTCGGAAAGTTTTGCGGATGCTATCGCGTCGGCCTTGCGTGCCGATCTCGTTTTTCGTTGCCGGAGTATCCGCGGATGGGGCTGGCTGGCCTTCTTGCGTCCTGATCGCGGACCCGCTGTAGTGAAGCTCCCATTCATCGCCGCAAGGATAACCCAAGGAGAACTCATGGCGCAGGTCAGAGCCAAATGGCTGGCGTTCTATTCCGAACATGTCGAGCCGGTCTCCAAGGAAATATTCTCTCACGTCGAGAAGATGATCATCGGGACGTTGATCATATCCGCCGGTGCCCACGTATCGAGCAGCGAGCCGGCGGTCGTCCTGTTCGGCTATCTGCGCCACGGTCTCGTCGGCCGCGGCGTCATGCTGTTCGGTGTTGTCCTCCTGCTGCTGAACTTCGTTGACGGTCTCTACAAGCTGGCCAAGCTCAACTGGCACGTCGCGTATCAAATCCTGATGACGATCCTCTATGTCGCCCTGTCGGTACGGCTCATTCAGCTCATCCTCGCCTTTCGCGGCGGTGAATGATCGGCGATCCCCTGATCACCCGGGGATCGCCGAAGGCGCGTGACTATCGTGCCGCGAATTGGGACAAAACGTCCTTGCAGGCCGGCGAAAGCTGGGCGGCATTGGTTGCAAGACACTGCACGATCCGGCCGCCGCCAGCGGGCACGTCGCCGCAAATCGTGCGCACGTCGGCGCCGCAGGCCGATCGCAGCACGAATAGTTCTTCGCGGGGCCGCATCGGCCGCAGCACGATCGCCGTCGGCGCTGCTGCAGCGGCCGGTGCTGGGCCGGCGGCTGCCGGCGCCGCGGCCGCGGGTGCCGCCCCCGCTGTAGCCGCAGCCCCGCCAGTCGCGGCAGCGACGGCCTTCTCGCAAGCGGCCGAGAGTTTCCCCTTGTTCTTTTCCAGGCATTGCACTGCCGACGCGCCACCGGTCGGCACGCCCGCGCAGACCTTCGGATAATCGGAGCGGCACGCGCTGCGGATCGCGGAGATCTGGGCGCTGGACGGTTGTCCGGCAGCAGGGGCGGCAGCCTTTGGCTCAGCGGACTTGGCCGGCGCCGCCGTTGCGGCAGCAGGCGCTGCGGATTTCGGTGCTGCGGTCTCGGCCGGCTTGGCGGGGTCGGCGGGCTTAGCCGCCTCCGCCGGCTTGGCAGGCGCGGCTGCCGGTGGTTCCACCGCGCGCACGGCGCTCTGGCAGCTCGATGAAAGGCTCGACATGTTCTTCTGCAGGCATTGCAGCGCGGCCTCGCCGCCCGGCGGCACGCTGGAGCAACGCGCCATGTAGTCCGAACGACACTGCGACTTGATCGCGTCGCGTTGCGCCTGGCTCGGCGCCTGCGCAAGCACGGGTGCTGCAATTGCGAATGTCGCGGCTGCAAGTAATGGTCCAAGCATTCTCGCGCGCGTCACCGTGTTGATCATTTGAATAAATCCTTTGTCGTCGCCGGAAGCCGCCGCTCCAACCAAAGTGAAATGTGATTTTCAGAAAAAATCGGGTCGTATCATTTTCGCTTTCCAGTTCCGCCGCAAGCGGATTGTTGCTATTTTCATGGGATGGCGGAAAGCCGATTTCCGAATAAAGCCTTTTCCAGAACAAGACCGATTGAGGCACCAAAAATGAAGGCTTCGCGTTCGCCTGCACGCTTGAGATCACACGACACCGCCGCGCAAAAAGGTGCTGCCGCCTGCCGCGCAGCTTTCGCCGTTGCTGCGATGGGCATCTTAAGTGCCTGCGAACAAAATACTTTTGTCCCGCCCCCGCCGCCGAAGGTCGAAGTTGCGCCGCCCCTGCAACGGCCTTTCACGCGCTATCTGGAAGCGACCGGCAATACGGCGGCGATCAAGAATGTCGATCTGGTCGCGCGCGTGCAGGGCTTTCTGCAATCGATCAACTACACGGACGGCGCCTACGTCAAAGAAGGCACATCCCTGTTCACGATCGAACCGGACACCTACAAGCTGAAGCTCGAACAGGCGCAGGCCGCGGAATCCGGCGCGCAGGCCTCGGTGCGACAGACCGAGGCGGATTTCAAGCGCCAGCAGGAGTTGGTGCAGCGGCAGGCCGTTTCCCAGGCCACGCTGGATAATTCCACCGCGGCCCGCGACAATGCGCAGGCGAGCCTGCTGCAGGCCCAGGTCAATACCAAGATCGCGGCAGTCAACTACGGCTACACCAATGTGGTCGCGCCGTTCGACGGCGTCGTCAGTGCGCATCTCGTCTCCGTCGGCGAACTCGTCGGCGCCTCGTCGCCGACGCAACTCGCTACCATCGTGGCGCTCGACCCGATCTATGTGAATTTCAACGTCAACGAACAGGACGTGCTGCGGATCCGCGAGGAAGCGCGCCGGCGCGGCCTGACGCCCGATGATCTCAGGCAAGTACCGATCGAGGTCGGATTGCAGACCGAGACCGGTTTTCCGCACAAGGGCAAGCTCGACTATGCCGCCACGACGCTGAACCAGTCGACCGGCACGCTGCCTGTGCGCGGCGTGCTGCCCAACGCGGACCGCGCGCTGCTGCCGGGATTCTTCGTCCGAATTCGCGTGCCTTTGGACCAGGTGCAGAACGCGCTGCTCGTGCCCGACGTCGCGCTCGGCAGCGATCAATCCGGACGTTATGTGCTGGTCGTGAACGGCGAAAATGTCGTCGAGCAGCGCAAGGTGCGCGTCGGACCGCTGGAAGGCGAACTACGCGTCATCGAGGAGGGCCTCAAGCCCGATGACCGCGTGATTACCGCCGGGCTGTTGCGTGCAATCCCCGGCCAGAAGGTCGATCCGCAAGTGAAAACAGTCGAAGCGCAGCCGGCGTCGGCCAAGTAGGAGCCGGCCATGATTTCAAAATTTTTCATCGAGCGGCCCGTTCTTTCCAACGTCATCGCGATCCTGATGATCCTGATCGGCGGCGTCTGCCTGTTCCGGCTCGCGGTTGCGCAATATCCCGATGTCGTGCCGCCCACGGTGCAGGTCACCACCCGCTATCCCGGCGCCAGCGCGAAAACCGTGATCGACACCGTGGCGCTGCCGATCGAGCAACAGGTCAACGGCGTCGAGGACATGCTTTACATGCAGTCCTACAGCGGCGCCGATGGCTCCTACTCGCTGACGGTCACCTTCAAAATCGGCACCGACCTCAACTTCGCTCAGGTGCTGGTGCAGAACCGGGTCTCGAGCGCGCTCTCGCAACTGCCGCAATCGGTGCAGAACCAGGGCGTCATCGTGCAGAAGAGGTCGACGGCGATCCTCTTGTTCGTGACGCTGACATCGCCGAAAGCGACCTATGACAGCCTGTTCCTGAGCAATTACGCCACCATCAACATTCGCGACGAGCTGTCGCGCCTACCCGGCGTCGGCAATGTCACCGTGTTCGGGGCCGGCCAGTATTCGATGCGGGTCTGGCTCGATCCGAACAAGCTGCAGGCGCGCAACCTGATGCCGCAGGACGTGATTTCGGCGATCCAGCAGCAGAGCCAGCAGGTCACCGCAGGCCAGGTCGGGGCGCCGCCGGCGCCTGCAGGGCAGGCGTTTCAATATACGCTGAATGTCAGCGGGCGGCTCGACGACGTCAGCGAGTTCGAGAACGTGATCGTCAAGACCGGCAACAGCGGCGACGTCACCCGTGTGCGCGATGTCGGTTGGGTGGAACTCGGTGCCCAGACCTACAGCCAGATGTTCTCGCTCAACAACAAACCGGCCACCGGCATCGGCGTGTTCCAGTCGCCGGGCGCCAACGCGCTCGAGGTCGAGCAGGCGGTTCAGAGAAAAATGGCGGAGTTGGCGAAGGGATTCCCACAGGACATCAAGTACGACACGCCGTTCGACACCACCAAATTCGTCTCCGAATCGATCAACGAGGTCTACAAGACACTTATTGAGGCCGGCTTGCTTGTGCTCGTCGTGATCCTGATCTTCCTGCAGGACTGGCGCGCGATGCTGGTGCCGGCGACAACGGTGCCGGTGACGATCATCGGCGCGTTCGCGGCGATGGCGGCGCTCGGCTTCACCGTCAACATCTCGACGCTGTTTGCGATCGTGCTCGCGATCGGCATCGTGGTGGATGACGCCATCGTCGTTGTCGAAGGCGCAGCCCATAATATCGAGAAGGGAATGTCCGGCCATGACGCCGCGATCAGCGCGATGGACGCGCTGTTCGCGCCGATCATCGGCATCACGCTGGTGCTGGTCTCGGTGTTTTTGCCCTCGGCATTCCTGCCGGGCTTGACCGGGCGGATGTACGCGCAATTCGCGCTGGTCATTGCCGCCACCGCGCTGCTCAGCGCCATCAACGCGGCGACGCTGAAGCCGACGCAATGCGCCCTATGGCTGCGCCGGCCTGCGCCGCCGGAACAGCGCAACTTCTTTTACCGGGGCTTCAACGCGGTCTATAACCGTCTGGAGGCCTGGTATGGCCGGGTGATCAGCCGTCTGGTCGCGCACAGCAATGTATCCGTCATCTGCGCGCTGATCCTGATCGCGATCGGCGGCTACGGCCTGTCGCGGGTGCCGACCGGCTTCATCCCGATCGAGGACCAAGGCTATCTGCTGGTGGCGGTGCAATTGCCGGATGGCGCGGCGCTCGACCGCACTCAGCGTGTACTCACCCGCGTCAGCGACATCACCAGTAAAACCGCGGGCGTCGAGCAGGTGATCACGATCGCGGGCATTTCCGCGCTCGACAATTCCTCCAGCCTCGCCAATGCCGGCGTGGCCTATCTGATCCTCAAAGAGTGGAGTGCGCGCGGCGAGGGCGAGGATCTGCGGTCGCTGTTCGTCGGCCTGAACGAAAGACTGTCTGTCATCGAGGAGGCGCGGATCCTAGTGGTCCCGCCGCCGCCGATCCAGGGAATCGGCAATGCCGCCGGCTTTGCGATGCAGGTGCAGCTCCGCGACGGCAATTCCGACTTCAGCAAGCTGCAGGCAATCACGGGCGCGATGGTTTCCAATGCGGCGTCGCAAAGCGCGCTGCAGCGGGTCAGCTCGCCGTTCCGCTCGACGGTGCCGCAGTTCGACGTCGAGGTGGATAGGGTCAAGGCCCAGACCATGCATGTCACGACCGACCAGGTCTTCTCGACATTGTCATCCTACATGGGGTCGAGCTACGTCAACCAGTTCAACAAGTTCGGCCGCACCTTCCAGGTCTATGCGCAAGGAGACGCGCAATTTCGCCTGACGCCGCGCGACATCGAAAGGCTGACGGTGCGCAACAGCCAGGGCGACATGATCCCGCTCGGCGCGGTGGCGAAGATCACGCCGGCGGTCGGGCCGTCGCTGATCAGCCTGTATAATCTCTATCCATCGGCCACCATCATCGGGCTGCCGGCCACGGGCTACAGCTCCGGCCAGTCGATGAATCTGATGGAAGAGATCGCCGCCAAGACGCTGCCGCCGGGCACCGGCTTCGAGTGGACGGCGATGTCGTACCAGGAGAAGGTCGTCGGCGGCCAGATCTACTGGGCGTTTGGTCTCGCCCTGCTGCTGGTGTATCTCGTGCTGGCCGGACAATATGAGAGCTGGTACGCGCCGATCTCGGTCATTCTCGCGGTACCGCTATCACTGCTCGGGCCGATGCTGGTGCTGAGCGGGCTGAGGATCGAGAACAACCTCTACACCCAGATCGGCATTATCCTGTTGATCGCGCTGTCGGCCAAGAACGCCATCCTGATTGTCGAGGTGGCGCTCGAGCTCCACGTGCGCGACTGCAAGCCGCTGTTGGAATCCGCCGTCGAGGCAGCGCGGGCCCGTTTCCGTCCGATCCTGATGACGTCGTTCGCCTTCATCCTCGGCGTCGTGCCCTTGGTGCTCGCCACCGGCGCCGGCGCCAATGCGCGGAAGTCGATCGGCATCACCGTGTTCTCGGGCATGCTGGCGTCAACCTGCCTGGCCGTGCTGTTCGTGCCGACGTTCTTCGTCGTGATCCAGCGGTTCGAGAACTGGCTGAAGGAGCGGAAGGTAAAGAAGGCGGGGATGAAAGCGGCGCCGCAAGCGCCGGCGGCGCATTAGGCAACAATTTATCCGTCGTCCCTGCGAACGCAGGGACCCATAACCACAGGTTTTCATGGTGGCGAGCTGGAGCTCCAGCTCGTCGCCAAACTCGATGCGGTGGCCATGGGTCCCGGCTCGCGCTTCGCTTGGCCGGGACGACGGCTGATAGAGAGTCTACACCTTCACCATGCGCTTGCCGCGGTTCTCGCCGGCGAGCAGGCCGATCAGCGCCTTCGGCGTGTTCTCGATTCCGTCGATCACGTCCTCCTGCACCTTCAATTTGCCGGAGGCGACCCAGGATTGCAGATCGGCAAGCGCCGCGGCGCTCTGGTCCATATAATCCATCACGATGAAGCCCTGCATGACGAGGCGCTTCACCACGATCAGGCCGGGCACGCCGCGCGGACCGTGGGCCGACGGCACGCCGTCATATTGCGAAATCGCGCCGCAGCAGGCGATGCGGCCGCGGTTGTTCATCAGTGAAAGGCAGGCTTCGAGAATTTCGCCGCCGACATTGTCGAAATAGACGTCGATGCCCTTCGGCGCGGCTGATCGCAGCGCCTTGAAGGTGGCGCCGTCCTTGTAATCGACCGCGGCGTCAAAGCCGAGTTCGGACGTGAGCCACTGACACTTGTCCTTGCCGCCGGCAATGCCGATGACGTTGCAGCCCTTGATCTTGGCGATTTGTCCGACGATCGATCCGACGGAGCCGGCGGCAGCCGACACGACGACGGTCTCACCTTGCTTCGGCTTGCCGACATGCAGGAGACCAAAATAGGCAGTGAGGCCGGCGATGCCGTAGACGCTGAGCAGATGCGTCATCGGCTCCATCTTCGGCATCTTGTTCAGATGCTTTGCCGGCACGGCGGCATAATCCTGCCAGCCGGTATCGCCGAATACGATATCGCCCGGCGCGAGGCTTGAAGCCTTGGAGGCGACGACCTCCGCGATGCTGCCACCGGCCATCACGGTATTGGCCTCGACGGCGGCGCGATAGGTGGCGCCGTGCATCCACGCGCGGTTGGCGGCATCAAGCGAAATATAGCGCGTCCGCACCAGCGCCTCGCCATCTTTCGGCTCGGGCACCGTGCCCTGGACCATCTTGAAATGCTCCGGCCCGAGCTTGCCGGTCGGTTTCTCGACCAGCAGGATCTGACGATTGACGGTATCGCTCATGGTGTTTCTCCCTCGGTGTCGCATTCTGGCGCTTTCCGATGCCGCGGAAAGGTCGCTCGACTGCACGGATTGTGCGCCACGTTCAGAAAAAATCCAAATCCTCCGCGCGGCCGCCCTTTGCGACGGTTGCGTATTCGATCGCCAGGAATAGTCCACCCGCCACATACACTCTGCGCTTTTGTTCCAGAGCCATCTCCTGCGAGAGCCTCACGGCATCCGCGATTGTCGCCGCGACATGAAGGGTTGCTTCGGAATTGCCAAGCCGCGCGGCGGCCGCGATGGCCTGCGGGTCCGCGCCCTTGTGGTGCGCCGCCGTGCAGATGATCGTATCGAACGACGGCGCCAGTGCGCCGACGATCTCGTCGGCCTTCTTGTCGCGCGAGGCGCCAGTGACGAGAATCCAATCGTCGCGGCCGTGAATCGACATGAGGCTCGCCAGCGATTGCCGGATGCCGTCCGGCGTATGGCCGACGTCGATCACCGTGAGCGGGTCTTGCTCGATGACCTCCAGGCGGCTGGGCCAGCGGACATTGCGCAGGCCCGAACGGATGGCCGCTTCGATCCGTTCGGGAGCCTTGCGCGGCTGCTCGCGTTGCAGCCAGAGCAGGAACAAGGTCATCGCGATGGCGGCGTTGTTGAACTGAAACGCGCCGGGCAGGCCCAGCTCGATGTGACGAAAATCATGATAGCCGAACTGGAAATCGAAATGCTGCCCCGACGCGGATTGGGCCTCGTTGTCGACACTGATCTCGTCACGGACGAACAGTGGGCTGCAGCCGCGCCAGCGATGATACTCGACGAGATGTCGCCGCAGGTCGCGGCAGTTTTCACCATAGATAATCGTGCCGCCGGCGGCGCAGGCGTCGCTCTTGTCGGAGGCGATCAGTTCAAGCGAGTTGCCGAGCAGATCGACATGCTCGAAATCGACCGAGGTAACGCAAGTCTCGCGCGCGCCGATCAGGCGGACCGGATCATAGCGGCCGCCGATGCCGGCCTCGAACACCGCGAAATCGCATTCGCTCTTCTGGAAGTGCAAGCAGGCGAGCGCAAACAGCGCTTCGAAAGTACCGAATTGTTCACCGCGACGGCTCGAGACGTCGGCGACCACCGCCTCTACCTTACGCTTCAGAAGGGCGAGCGCGTCGTCGTCGATTTCGATGTTGTCGACCTGGATCCGCTCGTTGAAACGAAACAGATGCGGGGAAGTGAAGAGGCCGGTTCGGAGGCCGTAGTCGCGGCCAATGCTGGCAGCCATCGCCGCCGTGCTGCCCTTGCCGTTCGAGCCGGTCACCACGACCGAGACGCGCTGCAGCCACGCGCGATCGATTCTGAGCTCATTCAACAGCTCGCCCATGCGCGCGAGGCAGACGCCGTCGCCATATTTCGGCAGGTCGAACACTACAGCAATCCCATCGTCGAGAAGGTGTGATGCCAGATCTTCAGGATTAGGTCGCCGCGGTCGGAGACCTCCAGCAGCCGGATCGCCGGATTGGAGTTGACCTCGATGACTTGCATGGAATCCGGTTGGCCACCGATATCTACGAACATGTCGATGGCCGCTACGCGTAGTCCGATCGCGCGCGCAGCCTGCCGCGCCAGCATGATGGCCTGTTCGGACGGTGCATCCGCCAGCACCATCGTGCCGCCAGCACTGAGATTCATCCGCCCGGGGATCTCGCGCCGTTCGCCATTTGCCGGCACAGTGTCGAGTGACGGGTCGTGATCGGGCAGCGAAGCCGGCGAAAGGCCGCGGGCCCGCAAAGCGTCATTATGGGCCGTCAGCAGTTCGCGGAACGTACGCACGCCATCGCCCGAGATGAACGGCGGGCGTTTTCGCGCGCAGTAGAGCGCGTCATCGTCGAGCAGGAAAACGCGATACTCGGTGCCATCGACGATCGGCTGGATCAGAACGGCGTCATAATACTTCATTACCGCATCGAGATAGCGAACGAGCGCGGCTTCGCCGTGAACAGCTTGCGCGAAATCGCCGCGCGCTCCAGTGAGCGGCTTGACGAAGGCCGATCCACCCAATGCTTTGAAGCAGGCAATCGCGTCGCTGCGTTCATGGCCCGCCGGGCGATGCGCGCGGTGGCGATCGTGCAGGAAGAAATACTCGCCGCCGAGCGCGGGCACGCCGGCGTCTCGCAGAATCCTGCTGGCAAAGAACTTGTCCAACGCCAGCGTCGAAGCCGTCGCATTGTTCTGCGGATACCAGGAGCATCGGCCGGCGCCGAAATGAAGCAGCCTGTCGCGCGAGGCGATGCTGAAGATCAATCCCGAGCCGCCGTCGAGGTCGCGAAATGTCAGCCCGAATTCGGCAGCAGCAAACTCTGCATAAACCGCCTGGTCCGGATAGAAGCCCGGTTTTCCCTTTCGAAACTCAGTTGGGCTTCGCATGCGATCTCTTTTGAAACGTTCTTAATTCGACGTAGTCTTTTATTGCCAGATCGGCGCCGAATTCAGCAAGTTAATTGCGCGAGAAAGCGTTAACGAAGGCGATCGAACCTTTTTGCAAATTAGACCGACAGCCATTCCGAGTTCTCAATTGTGCTGCAGGTCATATTGACTATGTGTCTGCTGTGCGCAAATGAAGCGCCAAACCGCCGATGATTTCGCTGATTTTTGGCACTTTGAGGCCCAAAGACCGAAACGTTCTACATCGAGACGTCAGGAAAAACGAAAACACATGAGCGCGTTCTATAGAGAGAAAGTCCTTTCTGTCCGCCACTGGACCGATACGCTTTTCAGCTTCCGGGCCACCCGCGATTCCGGTTTCCGCTTCCAGAACGGCCAGTTCGCGATGATCGGCCTCGAGGTCGAGGGCCGGCCGCTGCTGCGCGCCTACAGCATGGCGAGCGCCAATCACGAGGAAGAGCTCGAGTTCTTCTCGATCAAGGTCGCGGACGGGCCGCTGACCTCGAAGCTGCAGAAGATCCGCGAGGGCGACGAGATTCTGGTCGGCCGCAAGGCGACCGGCACGCTGATCACCGACAATCTGATTCCGGGCAAGCGCCTGCTGCTGCTCTCGACCGGCACGGGCCTCGCGCCGTTCGCCAGCCTGATCAAGGACCCCGACGTCTATGAGCGGTTCGAGACCATCGTGCTCGTTCACGGCTGCCGTCAGGTCTCCGAACTTGCTTATGGTGAAGATCTGGTCGCCAAGCTGCGCGACGACGAGCTGTTCGGGCCGCTGCTGTCGGAGAAGCTGTTGTACTATCCGACCGTGACCCGCGAGCCGTTCCGCAATCGCGGCCGCATCACCGACCTGATCTCATCCGAGCAGTTGTTCAACGACATCCACCAGCCGCCGCTCAATATCGAGACCGATCGCATCATGATGTGCGGGAGCCCGGCCATGCTGGAAGAACTGAAGCAGATGTTCGAGTCCGGCGGCTTCATCGAAGGCAGCGGCAACACGCCCGGCCATTTCGTGATCGAAAAAGCGTTCGTCGAGCGCTGAGACTTCTTGTCCCGGACGCGGTGCAGCGCTTCTTCGGCGGTGCGCCGCAGAGCCGGGACCCCGCCGCCATGGATGGACCCCGGACCAGCAGCGCACCACGCCGTAAGTGCGGCGCGTTGCGCAGCATCCGGGGAACGTTACCCCCAATCTCCCTCACTGCTAAAACCACTCTCGGACGTCGCGCGGCTCGTTGCCCGCGACGGTTGATAGAGCGTGCGTGCCGGTGGGCGATGAGGTTGTGCGGCAAGGACTGCCACGCCATTACGCTGCACTGCAAAAAGGCGACAGGTTCATTCGGACCGGGAGCATCCCGTTTATTTTTCAAGCTGCCGTCACTTCCTTGAAGGTCGTTCCGTATATCGTGTAGCGCCCGTTCCGGCGATTGGACTAAGCTGCCGTCCGGCAAGGATAATTTGGGTGAGGGGGTTCCATGGAAACGCTGCTGCTTCCGTTCTCGCCACGCTACATCGTGCTGACGATCTGCGCCGTCATCACGGCATTGCTGATCGGCATCGGGATCTTCGACAATAATCTGAAAGTGTGGGAGTTGCTGCTGCTGCCGATCGTGATCTTCGGCGCGTTTACATCGCTGGGCATTCGCGATCTCCTGCAGAAGAACCACGCGGTGTTGCGTAATTATCCGATCTCGGCGCACATTCGTTTTTTGCTCGAAGAAATTCGTCCGGAGATACGGCAGTACTTCTTCGAGAGCGAGAAGGACGGCAAGCCGTTTTCCCGCGACACCCGCGCTCTGGTGTATCAGCGTGCCAAGATGGAGCTCGACAAGCGGCCGTTCGGCACCCAGGAGGACGTCTATCGCGACGGCTATGAATGGATGCACCATTCGATGGCGCCGAAGTCTCGTGCCGTCGAGCAATTTCGCGTCACCATCGGTGGTCCGGATTGCACCAAGCCGTACTCGGCCTCGGTCTTCAACATCTCGGCGATGAGTTTTGGGGCGCTCAGCCCCAACGCGGTGCGGGCGCTAAATGCCGGTGCGAAAAAGGGCAGCTTTGCGCATGACACCGGCGAGGGTGGCGTCAGTCCTTACCACCGCGAGCACGGCGGTGACATCATCTGGGAAATCGGCTCGGGCTATTTCGGCTGCCGCAACCGCGACGGCGCATTCAACCCGGAAGAATTTGCCCGCGTCTCCAGCGACGATCAGATCAAGATGGTCGAACTCAAGATCAGCCAAGGAGCCAAGCCCGGACATGGCGGGGTCCTTCCGGCGGCCAAGGTCTCGGAAGAGATCTCCAAAATTCGCGGTATCCCCATGGGCGAGGATTGCATTTCGCCGGCCACGCACCGCGCGTTCTCGACGCCGCTGGAAATGATGGTTTTCATCGGCGAGATGCGGCGACTATCCGGCGGCAAGCCGGCCGGGTTCAAGCTGTGCGTCGGTCATCCCTGGGAATTCCTGGCGATCTGCAAGGCGATGCTGCAAACCGGGATATATCCTGATTTCATCGTGGTGGACGGCAATGAAGGCGGCACCGGTGCTGCGCCGCTGGAATTCATGGACCATTTGGGTATGCCGATGCGGGAAGGCGTCAATTTCGTCCATAATGCACTGATCGGCATCAATGCGCGTGACCGCGTCAAGATCGGTGCCGCCGGCAAGATCGCGACCGCATTCGACATGGCGCGCGCGATGGCGATCGGCGCCGACTGGTGCAATTCTGCGCGCGGGTTCATGTTCGCGCTCGGCTGCATCCAGTCGCTGAGCTGCCATACCGATCGATGCCCGACTGGCGTGAGCACCCAGGATCCGCTCCGCGCCCGCGCGCTGGTGGTGCCGCACAAGATTGAGCGGGTCTACAACTATCACCACGCCACCCTGCACGCCCTGTCCGAGCTTATCGCCGCGGCCGGCCTCGACCATCCGCGGCAATTGCGGCCGATCCACTTCTCGCAGCGATCCTCCACGAATGACACGTTGTCATTCGCGCAACTCTATCCGTCGCTGCGTCCGGGCGAGTTGATCGAAGGCACCCAGGATCCGCGCTTCCGCGATGCATGGGCGATGGCGCGCGCAGATTCGTTTCAGCCGGCGGGATAAAATCCTAACAGTTTCCCGGCTGCCGCCTGCCGCTTCAAAGGCGAATGCCGAATTTGGCGAGCATCCAGGCGGTGAGGAAGTAAAGAGCAATCGTCACCGCGCAGCCGGCGGCGAGGCTGGGCCAGAAGCCCACGCCCGCCCTGAGCAGCGCCGGCAATATCAGGAACAGCGGTAGCGACGGCAGCACGTACCAGAACGTCGATTCCGCCACACCGGCAATGCGCTCCGCATCGCCGGTGTCGTGCCAGAGCCACAGGAAGCTCAACAGCGAAAGCAGCGGCAGCGACACGATAAGCGCAGCGAACGCCGGGCTGCGCTTGGCGATTTCCGACACCGCCGCGATGATAATGCCGGACAGGGCGCATTTGATCACGAAGTAGAGCATGGGGTGCCTCAAGGGGCACTAGAACTCTCCGTGCAGCCTGCCGGAGAACACATGGACCGGGCCGCGGTCGGCATTGTAGGCGGGATTGGTGATGAACTGGTAGTCGGCGGTGAGCGTGAAGTTCTTGTCGATGGCGTAGGCGTAGTAGGTCTCGAGGATTCGTTCGTTGCTGTAGTTGAGACGGCCGTCGCCAATCAGCAGGCCGAGACCGCCGGCCGCCAGGAAATCGCGGTGCGCGCTAGAGAGACCATTGATTGCGCCGCCCAAACCGAATGTATCGCTCGGGCGTCCCCAATAGCTGCCCTTGACTGACAGGCCTGCCGAGACGCTGCGGTCGATGTCGGTAAAGGACAGGATTTCGTTGCGGCCGTCGTTCCAGCTCGCGCGGGCGAATAGGCCGACATCATTCATGATCTGTTGTTCGGCGTTGACGTAGAAACCGTATTTCAGATTTTCGCGCCGGATGCTGGGCATGATGTCGTTGATGTCGAGCGTCGGATCTGCGGCGCTGATCGCCAGCGCATTGCGGTAGTTGCCGGTATTGCCGCGATTGGCGAAGATGCCGAGCCGCAATTTGCCGGGCAGATCGAACACAGTGTGACGTTCTTCGAATTCGACAACAGCTCCGCCGGTCTTGAAGGTGAGGACATCGCTGTTGGGAGCAGAGGGCACTTGAAACACGCCCGCGCGCACGGCCCAGTCCTTGCGATTGAGTTCGACCACCGCGCCGCGGGTAAATCCGGGGAGATCGGCCGGAAAGTCATAGGCCGCGGACGCCCACATTGCCCAGTTCATGAAATCCACACGCGGGTCTTTTGCGTAGGAATTGCCGTCAAAAAAATCTCCGACGGCAAATCGCCCGACCGTCACCGTGATCCGGTCGATGTCGCGCTTGCCCGGCAACTGATTGGCCGCATCGGCCACTTCTTCCTGTTCGCCGCCCAGCCCGAACGTCTGCCGGAAGTAATAGCGCTGTGCTCGGAATCTCGGATATTCGGTGCCGCCTTTTTGGGCTTCGCCGTTTGAAAAACCTGCCAGGCCTAATGTGCCGCCGATTCCGAAGCCCTGCGCAAGCTCCGGACCAAAATAGAACTCTCCACCGTCCCACAACCGCCAGCCGAGAAAGGCTCCGACCGTCCAGGTCTCTCTGACGCGTCCGGCGCCCGGTAGGCTGTTCGTACCTTGATACGGCGAGCGGAAGCTTGGATAGCCCTGCGGAAGGAATGTCGTCTGGGCGTGGACGTTCCAGTCCTTGGACGCGGGAGGGGTGGGTGGCCTGATGGCGTAATCGCTCGATGTCGCAGAACCCGGCCCGTCCCAGATCTTGTAGTTCAATCCGAGCTTGACCGTATGGACCTTGGGATCGACCCTGACGTCCGGCAGCGGCACGTCCGCAAGCCCA
This sequence comes from Bradyrhizobium sp. AZCC 1721, assembly GCF_036924715.1. Classification (NCBI taxonomy): domain Bacteria; kingdom Pseudomonadati; phylum Pseudomonadota; class Alphaproteobacteria; order Hyphomicrobiales; family Nitrobacteraceae; genus Bradyrhizobium; species Bradyrhizobium sp. AZCC 1721. The sequence continues at coordinate 622,612 of NZ_JAZHSB010000001.1, forward strand.
TAGGCTCGGGCTCCCAGATCGATGTAGTCGTATTCGAGTTTTGCGCTCCATCTGGCGTCGGCGGCATACTCGACGCCAGCGCCTGCGGTCCAGCCGAGATGTGTATGCCCGCGCGTAGATAACACGCTTCCGTCGACATCATTGATGTCGACATGGGTCCGGGCCCAGGCGACGCCGCCGGTCACATAGGGCAACAGCGTTCCGAAGGCGTAACCGACGCGGCCCCGGGCCGTGGCAATATAGTCGAAGGTCGTGTTGAAGGGAGCCGGCGCAAGCCTCGGACGATCCAGCGTGCTCAGGAACGAAACATCCGCTTCGCCCCCCAACACCAGGTTGTTCGGGAGCTGAAAATTGTAGCCGGCCTGATAGCCGCCGATCAGGCCGGTGATGCTGTGGGGAAAAAACACGCCTTGCAGCGGCAGGGGATTGGTATCAGGGCCAAAGCTGCCGCCGCCATAACCGACATGGCCGCCGAGATAGAAGCCGCTCCAGTTGTAGACGGCGCTCAGCGCCGGTGCCTTCAACGGCATATCTGCAGCGGTGGCAACGCCGTCGAATGCGAGCAGGCTCAGGCCTACGCCTGCCAGCAGATACTCGCGGGATCGGCTGCGACGGGTCATCGTGTGGGTACTCTGGGCGCTAACGTTCCGGCGGTCGCTCTTATCACTGCAGATTTGCCGGCGCGCTACCACCAAAGAGATCGCCTGAAATCATCGGCCCAGCCTCTTTTTGTGGATTAGCGGCTGTTCCCGGCCGAAGCCGGATCGAGCAGGAGCGCAATCCGCTTTGCGAGCTTTGTTGGGAACAATTCGCAATTGCAAGAAGCATTGAACTGCTTCGTCTAAATGACATCGTTACGTGACATGGCTGCAACATCGGCCGGTGCGCCGGGATTCAAAAAGGTGACCCGCCCGGGGGGACAACCGGGCGGGTCGGGTGCGGCACGGGGGTGGATGAGGCGCCCGTGCCGGACGCTGATCCACGACAGACGCGTTTTCGAGCGAAGCTTGCCCTCGGACTTGATCCGTGGGTGGCCTTCCGGTTCGCGTGAAGAAAACGCGTTAACACGAGAAGCGCTTTCAGGGTCTGAAGTGGTTTGCCTGCAAGGAAATCGCTTCTCAAACAGCAACCAAGTCAGCCGCAGAAATCAGTAAGCGCAGGTCCGGACGCGGCCGATGTAATTGCCGAAAGCGTCGAACTGGCGAACCCAGCCGCAGCGGCGATAGCTGTCATAGTAGTAATGGGGACCCGAAGCTGCGATGGCAGTGCCGACGATGGCTGCGCCGACGAGGCCGGCGCCGACACCCCAGTGCAGCGGCTTGGCCTGAGCCTGTGTGGAAGCCATGCCGCCGGTAACGGCAAGGGTAGCGAGAGCGAGAGCGGCGAACTTGGTCTTGATCGACATGGAAGTCTCCATCCTTAAGTTAAGCGGCCATTGTGGTCCGCATGCCCAGTTGGACGGAGCACGTTGAAAGGCGGTTCGAGGCGGCGGCCGAAATATGGTTTCGTCGTTTATTTCTTCGATATTTCAGATGGTTAGGGGAATAAATCGCGATTTTATGCTTTACGAAGAAACAATTCCGGATCGAATTTGTCGACGTCATCGAGCAGTTCGCAGAACGCCCGCGCGCCGTGATCGAGCAGTAGTTCGCCCTTCTCCGCAGTGGCTTTGGTGGCGTCGCCCACCGCGCCGCTTTCGTTAAGGTCCTGCGCCTGCCACGCGAAAGGGACCGGCCGATGCGCCGAGAGCCAACGAAATTTTTTCTCCATCGCGATGCTGGCGGGGCGAAAATCGGCGATCGCCTCGCTCCGCACCGTGTGCGGATAGCGCGCCAGCATGATGGAGGTCTCGACCGCGCCGCCGTGAATGCCGTGACGCAGCTCTTCCGCCGAAAACAATCCATCCGGCGTGCCGAAGCGCGACCAGCTCGTGGTCACCACGAGCAGCCCGTGCTGGGCGCGCAGATCCTGCGCGACCAGCGACATCGCCGCGCTGTTGCCGCCATGGCTCGTCACGATCACGAACTTGCGGATTCCGCATCGCGCAACGCGCTCGCCGATCGCCATCCACTCCTTCAATGCGGCTTCGGTCGGCAGCGTCAGCGTGCCCGGAAAATCGATGTGCTCGGTGGAAATGCCGACCGGCTGCAGCGGCAGAAAGGTGACGGGCAGCGCGACCGGCAACAGCTCGCGCACCCGCGCCAGATAGGCCTCGCCGATCAGGACATCGGTTTCCAGCGGCAGATGCGGGCCGTGCTGCTCGGTGGCTGCCAATGGCAGCACCGCGATCCAGCGCGCGGCGTCGGCCTTAGCGCCATTCTTGGCAATGTCGGACCAGCGGATGTCGGTCCAGTCGCGGGGCGGAACGGTTGAGGCCATCGAGCGAAGCGTTTCTTTGGATGAATTTGCAGGGTAGTTTGTTAGATAGTCCGAGGATGGTCCGATCCCCGGACAAAACCTCCTGGGGACGTTGTCCTTAGTCTCTCATCATGGGCCAGAATGATCGACGGAGTCCAACCATGAACCCGGCCTTTTTGCTGCGAGCGTTAACTGCAGGTCTTCTGGCGTTGGCCGCAGGACCGACGCAAGCGCGTGCCGAAACCCTCGACAAGGTGTCGTTCGGAACCAACTGGGTCGCCGAGGCCGAGCATGGCGGCTTCTTCCAGGCGGTCGCCGACGGCACCTACAAGAAATACGGCCTTGACGTCACCATCGTTCCCGGCGGGCCCAACACCAACAACCGCATTCTGCTGACCGCCGGCAAGCTCGACTTCTTCATGAGCGCGAACACGCTGCAATCGTTCGACGCCGTCGCCAACAACGTGCCGCTGATTGCGGTCGCGGCGATCTTCCAGAAGGATCCGCAGGTATTCCTCACCCATCCGGAAACCAGGATTGCAAAACTCGAAGATCTTAAGCCGCTGACGCTGCTGGTGTCCAAGGAAGGTGTCGCGAGCTACTTCCAGTGGCTGAAGTCCGAATATGGGTTCAGCGAGAGCAAGGTAAAGCCCTACACCTTCAATCCGCAGCCTTTCATCGTGAACAAGCAGAGCGCGATGCAGGGTTACGTTACCTCCGAGCCCTACGCCGTCGAGAAGGCAGCCGGCTTCAAGCCTGGCGTGATCCTGCTCGCCGATCACGGCTTCAACGCCTATTCGACGCTGATCGAGACCCGCCGCGAGATCGTCGACAAGAAGCCGGACCTGGTGCAGCGCTTTGTCGATGCCTCCGTCATCGGCTGGTACACCTATCTCTACGGCGACAATTCCGCCGGCAACGCGATGATCAAGAAGATCAACCCCGAAATGACCGACGAGCTGCTCAGCTATTCCGTCGCCAAGATGAAGGAATACGGCATCGTCGATTCCGGCGATACGTTGCGCGACGGCATCGGCGCCATGAACGACGCGCGCGTGGCGAGCTTCTTCGACAAGATGGTGCGGGCCGGCGTGGTTCGCCGCGATATCGACTACCGCCAGGCCTACACGCTTCGCTTCGTCAACAAGGCCGTCGGTCTCGATCTGCGGCCGAAGAACTGACGCGAGATGGCCGGGCCCGCTTTGTCGGAGATGGATAGCGATGCGGCGGGCCTTGCCGTGCGTCTGCGCGCGGTGAGCAAGACCTATGACAATGGCGTGACCGCGCTGGGGCCGCTCGATCTTGATGTCGCAAAGGGTGACTTCGTCTCGCTGCTCGGGCCTTCCGGCTGCGGAAAATCCACCGCGCTGCGGCTGATCGCGGGGCTCGGTGCGCCGAGTGCGGGCACGGTGAGCGTTCCCCATCGCGCCAACAAGGCGGATGGGCGACATCCCATCGGTTTTGTGTTTCAGGAGCCCACGCTGATGCCGTGGGCGAGCGTGCGCGACAATGTTTGCCTGCCGCTGAAGCTTGCGCATGCGGCGCCGGCCGAAGCCGACCGGCGTATCGAGGGGGCGCTGGCGCAGGTTGGTCTTGCCGAATTCGCCGGTGCATACCCCCGCGAATTGTCGGGTGGCATGAAGATGCGGGTGTCATTGGCGCGGGCGCTGGTCACCGATCCGGACATTCTGCTGCTGGACGAGCCGTTCGCGGCGCTCGACGAGATCACGCGCTTTCGGCTCAACAACGATCTGCTGGCGCTGTGGCGGAAGCTGCACAAGACCGTCATTTTCGTCACCCACTCGGTATTCGAGTCGGTCTATCTGTCGCAGCGGGTGATCGTGATGACGGCGCGCCCGGGGCGCGTCCGTGCCGAGTTTCGCATCGCGACGCCGGAGCCGCGCGGCGAGGAGTTTCGCACCTCGGCCGACTATGCCGGCTATTGCCGCGAGGTCTCGAATGCACTGGCGCCTTCCTATTCCGGGCAGCCTAGCGCATGAGTTCCCTGCAGAACGTCGGCCGCATGCTGCTTCCCGTTGTCGTGCTCGCAGCGGGCCTGGCGTTGTGGGAATTCGTCGTCCGCGTCAACGATATCCAGCCCTACGTTCTGCCGAGCCCGACAACGGTTTTTCAGACGCTCGTCAGCGACTGGCCGGTGCTGTCGGAATCGCTGGGCGTCACCTTGCTCACCACGCTGGAAGGTTTCATCGCCGCAGCCGTCGGCGGCGTCGCGCTGGCGCTGGTGTTCAACCAATCGAAATGGCTGGAATATTCGCTGTTTCCCTATGCGGTGATCCTGCAGGTCACGCCGGTGATCGCAATTGCGCCGTTATTGCTGATCTATCTGCCGCAGCAGACCGCGGTCATCGTCTGCGCCTGGATCGTCGGTTTCTTTCCGGTTCTGTCCAACACCACGCTCGGGCTGAATTCGGTGGACCGCAATCTGGCCGGACTGTTTCAACTCTACGGCGCGTCACGGCTTCAGACGTTGCGGTACCTGAAATTGCCGGCGGCGCTGCCTTATATTCTCGGTGGCTTGCGGATCGCGGGCGGCCTGTCGCTGATCGGCGCCGTGGTCGCCGAAATCGCCGCGGGCACGGCAGGCGCCGGCTCCGGCCTTGCCTTCCGGATCGCCGAATCCGGTTATCGCCTCAACATTCCCCGAATGTTCGCGGCGTTGTTGTTGCTGTCGGTGGCCGGGATTGTCATCTATGGGCTGCTGGCGCTAGTTTCGCATCTGGTACTACGGCGCTGGCATGAGAGCGCGCTTGGAAAGGAAAATTGATGGCTGCCGCGAATATTTCGTCCGAGAAGATCGATCTGTTGATCTACGGACCTGTCAGGCCGATCCTGGAAACCGGCTTTCCGGATCAGTACGTCCTGCATATGGCGGAGAGCCGGGCTGACCTCGAGCGCTTGACGCCCGATGCGGTCGCAAAAATCCGCGGCATGGCGGTCACCTACCACATGGTGCCGGCCGACGCGAAGGCGCTGTCGCAATTTCCGAAGCTTGAAATCGTCGCGAGCTTCGGCGTCGGCTACGACCACGTCGACTCGGCTTATGCGCGCGAGCACAATATCGTCGTCACCAACACGCCCGACGTGCTGACGGAAGAAGTCGCCGACGTTGCGATGGGGCTTCTGATCGCGACCTTGCGCGAATTCGTCAAGGCCGACCGCTATCTGCGCGCTGGCCAGTGGCAGACCCAGAACTATCCCTTGAGCGCCGGTTCGCTGCGCGACCGCAAGATCGGCATCGTCGGCATGGGTCGCATCGGACAGGCGATCGGCCGCCGGCTCGAGGCCTCGCGCGTGCCGGTTTGCTATCATTCACGCAATCCGTCGCCGGCCGTGTCCTACCAGCATTATCCCGATCTCCTGGAAATGGCGAAGGACGTGGACACGCTGGTCGTGATCGTGCCCGGCGGCGCCTCGACCGCCAAGATGATCAATGCCGAAGTGTTGCAGGCGCTGGGTCCGCGCGGCGTTTTGATCAACGTGGCGCGCGGGTCCGTCGTCGACGAGCCGGCGCTGGTCGCGGCGCTGAAATCCGGCACCATCCTCGCCGCCGGGCTCGATGTGTTCGCCAACGAGCCGAACGTGCCGGACGAGTTGATGGCCATGCAAAATGTCGTGCTGTTGCCACATATCGGCTCAGCTTCGGTGGTAACGCGCAACGCCATGGATCAACTGGTCGTCGATAACCTGAAAAACTGGTTTGCTGGCAAGGCGCCGCTGACGCCCGTTCCGGAAACCCCAGTGAAGGGACGCTGATGGTGCTTGGGCGTTCGGGCATTACGGCAGCAGCGCTGACAGTGCTGCTCGCGCTTGCGCCGCAGGTGGCGGCGCAGGATGCCGCGGCGCTGAAGAAGGAAATGATCGGGCAGTGGGAACTCGCCACCACCGAGCGCAGCAAGACTTGCGTCATCACGATGAAGGGCGATGCGACGCCGCAGGGGCTCAAGCTCGAGCTTGAGCCCGGTTGCGCCAAGGCATTGCCGTTCACCAAGGACATTACGGCCTGGAACATCAAGGGGCTGGACATCGTGCGGCTGCAGGACGCGGCAGGCCAGCCGGTGATCGACTTCACCGAAGTCGAGAGCGGCATTTTCGAGGGCCTGCGGACCGGCGAGGGCGTTTATATCCTGCAGAACCTCGCTGCCGCCCGCTCGCTCGCCAAGTCGATGGACCAGATGATCGGTGACTGGTCGATGGTTCGTGGCAATGGGCAGACGATCTGCGGCCTGACGCTGACCAACACCGAGGCGACCGGGGATAATTTCCAGGTGTTCCTGAAGCCGAAATGCGATCCGGCGGTTGCGGCCTTCGCGCCAAACCAATGGCGGCTGGAGCGCGGACAGATGATCCTGATGTCGGCCAAAGGCGAGACCTGGCAATTCGAGGCCGACGACAATGCGCAGTGGCGGAAGGTGCCCGATACCGCCGATCCCCTGATCATGATCCGGGGACAGTAGCCGGTATCCCCGGGGCCTGGATTTTTTTACAAGCGCATGTCGATCCGGCCGTGGCCGGATCGTCGTTCCCTGTAGCGAGACGGAATGGCCGGCCTGATGCCGCCAACTCGCAGCACAGGAGTTGTTCATGCGCTTCATGTCCATCGTTACCTCCCCGCAACCGATGAAGGCCCCGACGCCCGCCCTGATGGAAGCGATGGGGAAGCTTGCCGAACGCGAGATCAAGGCCGGCCGGATGATCGACATGGGCGGGCTGACCCCGTTGCAGCAGGGGGCGCGGGTCTCGATCGACGGCGGCAAGCTGCGAGTCACCGACGGCCCGTTCGTGGAGGCCAAGGAAGTGGTCGGTGGCTACGCCATCTTCGAGTTCCGCGACAAGGAGGAAGCGCTCGCCATGGCCCAGGAATTCATGCAGCTTCATCTCGACCACATGCCCGGCTGGGAAGGCACCTGCGAGCTGCGCGCCATGGCCGGCCACGGCCTGGAAACGACCTGCGGCGACGTCGAATCCCCCGCACACGCCTGATGGCGCGGCATAGCCGATCTGGTCGGCGGCGATGACGGCCGCCGACGTCAATCGCACCATCCTCGCGGTCTGGCGCATCGAACAGCCGCGCCTGATCACGGGTCTGTCGCGAATGCTGCGCGACGTGCCGCTGGCGGAGGATTTGACCCAGGAAGCCTTGGTCGCGGCGCTGGAGCATTGGCCCGCCAGCGGCGTGCCGGAGAAGCCCGGGGCGTGGCTGATGGCGCTGGCCAAGCGCCGTGCGCTGGATCATCTGCGCCGCCGCAGCATGCTCGCACGCAAGCATGAGATGCTGACGCGCGACCTCGAGCAGGAGCAACAGGCGATGCCGGATCTGGACGCTGCACTCGACGACGATATTGGTGACGAGTTGCTGCGGCTGATCTTCACCGCCTGCCATCCAAAACTGTCGCGCGAGGCGCGCGCGGCGCTGGCGCTCCGAATGATCTGCGGTCTGACCACGGAAGAGATCGCGCGCGCTTTCTTGCAGCCGGAAGCGACCATCGCTCAGCGCATCGTGCGGGCGAAGCGGACGCTGTCCGAATCCGGCCTAGCCTACGAAACGCCACGCGGCGTGCAGCTTTCGGAACGGCTCGCCTCGGTGCTGGAGGTCGTCTATCTCATCTTCAACGAAGGCTATACGGCCGCTCGCGGCGACGAATGGCTACGGCCGCAGCTCTGCAACGACGCGCTGCGCATGGGCCGTGTGCTGACGCTGGTCGCGCCGCAGGAAGCTGAAGCCCACGGCCTGCTCGCGCTGATGGAGCTGAATGCTTCGCGCACCGCGGCGCGCACCGACGCAGCCGGCGATCCGATTCTTCTGATGGACCAGAACCGCGCGCTGTGGGACCGGCTGCAGATCCGCCGGGGATTGCTGGCGCTGGCACGAGCCTACGAGCTCGGCGGAGGGGGCGGATTCTATGCACTGCAGGCTGAGATCGTCGCCTGTCACGCCAGGGCCGTTACACCTGATGAAACCGAGTGGCCGCGCATCGCCGAGCTCTACGCCAAATTGGGCGCACTGGTGCGCTCGCCGATCATCGAGCTCAACCGCGCCGTGGCTATCGGCATGGCCGAAGGGCCGGCGGCTGCACTTGCGATCGTGGACGGATTGGCCGGCGAGCCCGCGCTGAAGACCTATCACCTGTTCCCAAGCGTCCGCGGCGATCTGCTGCACAAACTCGGCCGCGTTGCAGAAGCCCGCGCTGCGTTCGAGCTCGCGTCAACACTTGCAACCAACAAGCGCGAACGCGAATTGTTGCGGCGGCGGGCCACTGAGACGAGCAGTGGCGCGCCGAAGCCGTTCTGACTTCAGATGAACCGGAATTGCGACCGCTCGCGCTTGGCGAGTTTCGGAATCGCCTGCCCGAGAATGATGTTCTTGAAGTGGTCGGTCTGCTGATGCTCGGCGAAGGCCGCTTCGCCTGCGAATACCTCGTAAAAGAAGAATTCTCGTGGCTTTGCGATGTTCTGGTGAATCTGGAATGCCTTCACGCCGGGCTCACGCTGTGCCTGCGGCAGAAAACCTTTCAGAAGCTCCGCGACGGTAGCTTCCTCGCCCGAATTGACTTCCCAGAATGCGGTGACGACCAGGTTCTGGTTTGCGTTGTTGGTGGTAGCCATAACGTTCTCCTGTGACATTCAGTGCGTGCTCGTTGGAGCGGCAATGCGGATCACAATGGCTGATCTTGCGACAAGAATGCTTCGGTAAATGTCGAATAATGATGTCAATGTCGAAGCCGGAACCTGTTTGACGATGCGCGCGTTTTCCCGGAGATCAATTTGCCTGGAGCAGCCGCATGGCCAAAAAGACCGTGCTCGCCATCGGCATCGAGCCTTCCTTCGTCGACTTTAGCGCTTTCCCGGGGCTCACGGCCGAACTGATGACGAGCTATGTTGGAGCTCAGATCGAGCAGCTTCGCGCGATGGGCTATGAGGCCGATAGCTGCCTGATCGATCTCGGCGATACCGCCGAAGCCGTCGCCGCCGCGGCGCTGGGCGCAAAGCATTATGACTGCGTCATGATCGGCGCCGGGCTGCGCGAGCCGCGAGAGCGGCTGCACTTGTTCGAGCGGATCATCAATCTGGTTCATCTCGCCGCGCCGCAAACGCGCATCTGCTTTAACACCACACCGGCCGACACTGCCGAGGCGGTGCAACGATGGGTCGCGCCGTGAGCGCGCTTGCGCTCAAGTGGTGCGGAAGGCGCCGAGCAGGCTGCCGATGATCTTTTGCCCGCGGGCTCGGAGCCTTTTCGGATTCTCTGCCCCGGGCAGCAGCAGCGCCACTTCGCAGATCATCGCATCGACCATGCGGCTCAGGAACTCGATATCCTCGAAATCGAGCTCGCCTTGGCGTTTCAGCGCGGCAAGCGTCGCGGTGAGCAGGGCCATCGGATGGGCTTCCTCGATCTCCCGGTAGCGCGCATTGCCGAGCACCGCCGGCGCTTCCTGGATGACGATGCGCGCATAGGCCGGTTCGAGGCAGGCGTCGAGATAGGCTTCGATGCCCTCGGTCAGGCGGTCCCATACCTTACGCTCCATCTTCGCTCGCGCTTCGATCCTGGCCGCGGCCTCGATCTGCAGAGCGACGACCACGGCGTCGAACAGCGCCTTCTTGTCCTCGAAGTGGTGGTAGAAGGCGCCCCGCGTCACGCGCGCGGCGCGCGAGATCGCCTCGATTCCCGCCGCCTGATAGCCCTCGCTCGCGAAAATGTCCCGGCCGGCCGCCAGCAGCGCCTGCCTCGTGGCTTCCGTGTACTCCTCGCGGCGGGTTCGTTCACGTCCAGCTTCCTGCATGCCCCCGACATACCACTTGACGCTTATGATCCTACTAACATATAACATACATATAGTATGTGAAAGACACTTGGTATGAATTCGAGCAGGAGAGCTCGAGGGAAAGCTATGGGAGGAGGGCATGAACAGCGATCGAATGTTCGAATTGGCGCAGGTCTTGGCGGAGGCAAAGAGCCGTCAGGACGTGCCGGCGGCGTTGAAGGTCCTCCACGACGACATGGTGCTGGAAAACCCGGCCTTCGGAACTACCGCCCGTGGCCTTGCCGAGAACGAGAAGGTGCTGAGCCGGTTCTTCGCTTCGTTCCCGGATTACAATGTCGTCCTGCAGGGCCGCGCCACCAATGACGATACGCTCGTTTGCTGGGGGCCGCGTGCAGATGACACTGACCGGCGATCGCTTCGGCGTGGTGCCGAACGGCAGGCGCGCAGACCTCCCGGTATTCATCCAGTTTGCGTTCAAGGACGACCGGATCGTCCACGAGCGATTCTTCTTCGACCTTGCCGAACTCTGCGCGCAGTCCGGCGTCTCGACCGATGCGGTACGCCGCAGGATATTTGGCGATGCCGGCGTCCGGCAGCTTGTCGCCGAATGACTTCCTCCCGCGAACCAGGACCCAGATGATGACAGTAGATCCACGCGTCAAACCGGTCGCCGCGATCAGGACAGCACCATTGTTCGACATCGTCGTCGATCTCAATCCAAGGCTGAACATCGGCGATGGTCCGCTTGGCCGCCGCATCCTGTTCGGCGCGGCCGGCGGAAGCTTCGAAGGCCCAAAGCTGCGCGGCGAGGTGGTGCCCGGCGGCGGCGACTGGGCGCTGTTCCGCAGCGATGGCGCGATGTCGCTCGACGTCCGCCTGACGCTGCGCACGCATGACGGTGCGCTGGTGCACATGACCTATGGCGGACGCTGGATCACGCCGCCCGAATTGCGGTCAGAAATGGCTGATCCCGCCAAACGATCTCAGGTTGACCCGTCGCGCTATTACTTCCGCACCAACCCGCTGTTCGAAACCGGGGCGGAACAATATGCCTGGATGAACGACATCGTCTGCGTCGGGTCGGGATACCTGGTCGAGGGCGGCATCGCCTACAACGTCTGCCAGATCGTCTGATGCATGTGCCTTCACCCGACCGGAAGCGACCCGCGCTGGCGGATGATCGTCCAGATCCAGGCTGCAGCGGTAAGCGCCACGGCGGCAGCAGGGGCCCAGGCTTGCGGTTCTCCCATCGTCCGCAGCGTTATGCCGCTCAGGAGACACCAGAGCACGGGGATCGGCAGCAGCCATGGCACAAGCCCGCCGCGGGCGAGGAGCAGAACGCCGAGCGTCGCGATCGCCGTCGGATCCGGTGCGATGCCAAAGACCTCGGACGAGGCCCAGCCGCGTCCCTGTAGCGGCGCAAGCAATGGCTGTCCGGCAATTCCGAAGACAAGGAGGAGATATCCTGTCCAAGCGACTGGCCCGCGGCGGTCGAACGCAAGACCATCGCGCAAGGACAAGACGAGGAGCAGCCCACCTTCAATGGCGAAGGCCGGCGCGATATAGGCGGCAGCCCAGTTGATGCCCGAATAGTGATTCCACAGGAACGACCACCCGACGAAGATCCAGAGGATCGCCAGGATGAATGTGATCCAGCGTGCAAAGACTCCCGGCCGCCACGCGATCAGCAGGATGAGCAGGCCGGCGGCAAGCGTCACGACGTGCAGAGGCCAGAGCGCCGCGTTGTGCGTTTCGAACATGCGCCAGTAGACGCGCGGCGAAAACAGCAGGAAATCCTCCGCGCGATAGGTCCACCACTCCGACATCAAATGGCCTGCACGTGAGCCGAGATGCGCTGCCGCGTGGCGAGGTCCGGCATCGGTCCGGCGGCGGCCGAGAGGTTTTCCCGCACGTGGTCGACGCGCGTGGTCGCGGGAATTGCGACGGTGACGGCCGGGTGAGACAGGATGAACTTCAGCATGAGCTGCGCCCAGCTCGACACCCCGAGTTCGGCCGCCCACTCCGGCAGCGGCTTATTCTTGAGGCGATTGGTCAGCTCGCCCTGCCGGAACGGCCGATTCACAATCACCGCAATCCCGCGCTCTGCCGCCAGCGGCAGCAGCCGTGCCTCCGCCTCGCGATCGACGACATTGTAGGAGAACTGCACGAAATCGATCGGCTCGTTTCGCATGATCTGTTCGACAAGATCATGACGGCGGCCTTCGGAGGTGGTGATTCCCACGTAACGCAGCGTACCGGCGGCTTTCATCTGGAGAAGCGTCTGCAGATGCGCCTGCCAGGCGAGCAGATTGTGAACCTGAACGAGGTCGAACTTCGGCACGCCCCAGAAGCGACGCGATTGCTCGATCTGGGCTGGACCTGCCGTCGCCGAGGACGTCCAGACCTTTTCGGCCGAGAATAGCGCGGGCGGCCGCCCGAGCTTTTGAAGGCCGTAGCCGACCACCGGCTGCGACGAGCCATACATGGGGGAGGAATCGATCATGCGGCCGCCAGCCTCGAAGAAGGCGGCCATGACACCAGCGCATTCGTCCCTGAGCCCCGGATCGTTGCCGACGTTGAAGGTGATCCAGGTCCCCAGTCCGACGATCGGCATCTCCTCGCGGCTCGAGGGAATAGGACGGCGCGCGGGCTGGCCTTGCTGGGCACGCAGAGAGGTCGGCAAGAGCGCGGCAGCGGCCGTTGCAAAGGATGTTTGCAGGAACGTTCGGCGTGTCGTGCGCATCCGATGCTCCATCATGGCGGCGGGCTGACCCAATATGCGTCTCGCGCGCCGTCCTCAGCTAAACAGCATTAGATGAGCTTCAGTCCCCTCAAACTTGCGTGACCGTTCCTGCCGACGAGACGCTTCGCATAAACAACGCCTCTGGCGCGACGGATCCTCATGAGCAAAAGGGCCGCCCCATTTGAGGCTGCCCTTTGTGTGGTTCGGCCGCGCCATCGCGCTATGGTCGCCGGATCAATCGTACAGCATCCTGGTTCGCGCCTCGTTGCGGGCCAAACTGTTGATTTCCGCAAGCGCCATCGCGCCCCTCAGTTCCTCAAGCCAGTCCAGAAATTTGTCGACCAGGTGCTCTGGGCTCATCGAAAGAGCCGCGCCTTTCATCCGCTCTGCTAGCTGATTCATCATCGATCCCCTCTCAATCGAGAATGAGCTACCCCCTCTCATCCGATGAACCACTCTCTCACGCGTTCGCCAAAGCGCGAAGCGGAGAGTTAATAAATGGTAAATGCAGGCGACGGCTTGATCAGCCGCCCTGAGACGGCAGGCCGCGCCGATGGTTCAGAACGATCCCGCCACCGAGCCGAGCGCGATGACGGCAACGAGGGCGATGAGTGCGCCGACGATGCCGACCATGACGATGTCGCGATAGCTGTCCCGGTGCGTCGATCCGCAGACGGCGAGCAGCGTGACGACCGCGCCGTTATGCGGCAGGCTGTCGAGCGTACCCGAACTGATCACCGCCACGCGATGCAGCAGCGCGGGATCGAGACCGATCTCCGCCGCGCGCGCCATATACGTCGCCCCGAGTGCGTCGAGCGCAATGGTCAGCCCGCCCGATGCCGACCCCGTGAGCGCGGCGAGCACGTTGGTCGCCACCGCGAGCGAGACCAGCGGTCCGCCGCCGATCCCGAGCACGGTGTCGCGTACGACATCAAAGGCGGGCATCGCCGCCACCACGGCGCCGAAGCCGACCAGGCTCGCAACGCTCAGGGCCGGCAGTACGGCGGCGTTGGCGCCGGCGTCCATGGTTGCACGCAGGGCCGGCAATCGCCGATGGCTGACGGCGAGGACCGTCACGATCGCACAGGCCAGGGCTGTGATGACAGCCCATACGCCGCCGACGGCCGCGAGCGACGTTGCGCCCCAGCGAGCTTCGGCGAGAAAGCGGGTGTCCAGTGCCGGCAGGATGAGCAGCGACATCGCGAGATTGACGATAATCACCACAACGAGCGGCAGTGCGGCGAGTGCAACCGACGGCGGAACGTCGGTCAGCGCACCGTGTACGATCTCCGCCGGATCGAACTCCCGCGCGGTGGTGGCGCGTTCGCGCAGCTTTTCGTCGGTGGCAAGACGGGCGGAAGGCATCGGCACGCCGTCGCCGAAGCCTTCGCCGTTTCTTTTTGAGTTGGCCACTTCGCGGCTGAGCCACCACAGGCCGAAGCCGAGCATGATCAACGATGCCAGAATGCCAAGGCCGGGCGCGGCGAATGGCGTGGTGCCGAAGAACGGCATCGGGATCGCGTTCTGGATCGATGGCGTACCGGGCAGCGCCGACATGGTGAAGGTGGAGGTGCCGAGCACGATTGCCGCCGGCATCAGCCGCCGCGGGATGCCGGCGTTGCGAAACAGTTCGTGCGCCATCGGTGCGAGCACGAAGAAGGCGACGAACAGACTGACGCCGCCATATGTGACGAGCGCTCCGGCGAGCACCACCGCGAGCACAGCCCGCCGCGTGCCCAGCCGCTGCGTCATGAAGCTCGCGATCGCGGCGACCGAGCCGCTGTCTTCCATCAGTTTGCCGAACAGGGCGCCGAGCAGGAACAGCGGAAAGAACTGGGCCAGAAAGCCTGCTGCGCTGACCATGAAGGTCTGGGTCCAGTGGGCCAGCAGCGGCTCGCGGGAAAACAGCGCGGCAACCAGCGCGGCAAGCGGCGCGAGTAGCAGCACGCTCCAGCCCCGATAGGCGAACGAGATTAGCAGGCCGAGGCCGATCAGGATGCCGAGAAGTCCCACCAGGGTCATCGCCCTCAGCACTCCAAAAGCAGTGCATCGATATCGGCGGTGGAGCGCCGGCCGAGATCGTCAGCATGCGACTTGAGGAATGCGTCGGCGCTCCTGCGCCCCTCTTCCTTGAGCAGCGAAACGAACTCCCATTCAGCGTTGAGCTTAGATGATGCGCCGAACTCCGTGAGTGCGTCGGTCATGATCCGGTGCGTGCGCATTCCGGCCCAGCGCGCGCCCTCGCCGTGTCCGGGGTCCGCCACCTGGCGCAGTAGCGCGATCATGCGCAATTCCTTCATGAGCGGCGAGTTGAAGGAGATTTCGTTGAGGCGGTTGAGAATTTCGTTCGCCGTACGCGGCGGTTTTGGTCGTTCGCGCGGATTGATCTGCACCAGGATGGTGTCGTGAGCGTCGCTTTCACGCACCAGCGGCGTGAGGGTCGGATTGCCGGCATAGCCGCCATCCCAATAGGGTTCGCCGTCGACCTCGATCGCCTGAAACATGGTCGGTAGACAAGCCGAGGCAAGCAGGACGTCGGCCGTGATCTCCGCATTGCGGAAGATTCGGCCGCGGCCGGTGCGCACATTGGTCGCGGTGACGAACAGCCTGATGGATGCCCGGGCCAGTCGCTCGAAATCGATGCTTTCGGCGAGGATGGCACGCAGCGGGTTGAGGCCGAGCGGATTGAGATCATAAGGCGAAAGCACACGTGCCATCAGGTCCATGGCGACATAGGCGGGTGACGTGTCGAGCGTCCAGCGGCCCATCAGTCGGTCGAGCGGCGAGCGCTGCAGCGGGCTGAACGCGGCAGCGCGCGACACACCGCGCCAAAAGGCCGCGAGCGCCGCCCGCGCGCCCTCGGCACCGCCTTGCGTCCACCCGTCGGCCACCAGGGCTGCATTCATTGCGCCCGCCGACGTGCCGGAGATTGCCTCGATCCGCAGCCACGGCTCCTCGACCAGACGGTCCAGCACGCCCCAGGTGAAAGCGCCGTGGGAGCCTCCGCCCTGCAAAGCAAGGTCCACCAGAACGGGTTCGCGCGCTGTTTCGTCCATCGTCACCCTCGTTGATCGGAGATGAAACGACACTCAATTCAGGACGCTCCGATACTTCCTCTCGACCTTTCGTAAGATCGGCGCAGCAGTGCGAACAGACTGCCACCCGTCGCCGCGCCCAGCAGGTAGGCGAAGGCGATCAGCACAGCGAGCGGCACTCGGGCATGCAGGCCGAGGAAGGACATGGTGACGATCTCGAAGTTCTGCAGCACGAAGATGATCGTTGCCGCGACGAACAGAATGATGACGGCAAGGTAGATCCAGCGCATGAGCGCCTCCTTTTCGTCGATCAAGGGACTGCGCTGCAGCCCGGCCGACTACACCTCAGCGAGCGCGGCGCAGGCCGAAGCCGAGCCCGACCCAGCCAGCGCCGGCCATGATGAGATCGATGGCGAGGAACAGGCCGAGGATATAGAGACTCGAAACCGGCCAGCGCACCAGGATCAGCACGCCGAGCAGAAGCGTGATCACGCCGGATAGCGCGACCCAGATCCAGGGCATTTCTCGTTTCATGCTGAAGGCCAGCACGATCCGCATGATGCCCGAGACCACCAGCGAAGCGCCGAGAACGAGGGTCAGTAGCACTGCCGCGAGCAACGGATTCTGGAACGTCGCGAAGCCGGCGATGATGTAGAGCACGCCAAGCAGAGCCCAGAGCAGAAATTTGCCCCAGCTCTTGATCTGGAAGGCGCTAAACACCTCTGCGACGCCGGCGATGATCATCATCACGCCGACCAAGAAGACGCTCACGACGGTGGCCATTGCGACGCTGCCGAGCGCGATAAACCCGGCGAGCAGATAAACGACGCCGAGTGCGACGATCCACCCCCACTTGGCGCGTAGCGGTGCCGTATCCGAACCGGCTTGAGGGCTCTTTGCGGTGTCTGAAGTGCTGGTCATGACGGCCTCCGATGCGAAAACCTATCCGACGTCAATTTGTCGGGCCCTCGACGCTAGTGCGCGAAGGGACGCTCGACAGGTGGATACTAGCGCAACTGCGCGTTGCGATCACCTGATTTCGATATCATCGGTCGTGATTTCGCCGTGCGAGGTCCTGCCGCGGCACGATGCTGGTCGCCTCGTTGGCTATAAACGATTATTGAGCGGCAGCAATACGCTAGATCAGCCGCATCCCCTTCAGGCTCGCGTGCCCATTCTTGCCGACGATGATGTGGTCGTGCACGGAAATGCCGAGCGGCTTTGCGATCTCGACGATCGCTTTGGTCATGTGGATATCGGCCTGCGAGGGCGTCGGATCGCCGGAGGGGTGGTTGTGCACGAGGATCAGCGCGGTCGCCGATAGTTCGAGCGCCCGCTTGATCACCTCGCGCGGATAGACCGGAGTGTGGTCGACGGTGCCGGTCTGCTGCACCTCGTCGGCGATCAGTTGATTGCGCTTGTCAAGGAACAGCAGGCGAAACTGCTCCTTGTCGGCAAACGCCATGCCGCTCCGGCAATACTCGATCACATCGTTCCAGGACGAGAGCGCGATCTTGCGCTTGATCTCGCCCTTCGCGACCCGGCTTGCGGCGGCGGCGAGCAGCTTGATCTGGTTCACCGAGGCCTCGCCGATGCCGTCGACCTCGCGCAGGCGTGCCACCGGCGCGTGAATGACCTCGGCAAACGAGCCGAATTTTTTCAGCAGCGCCTTCGCCAGCGGCTTGGTGTCGCGCCGGGGCAGGGCCGGAAACAGCGCCATCTCCAGCAGCTCGTAGTCGCTCAGCGCCTCCGGCCCGGCCGCATAGAAGCGCTCGCGCAGGCGTTCGCGATGGCCATGATAGTGCGGCGTCTCTGTGGATTGATCCGGGGGATAGCTGGTCTTGGCAGGCATCGGCGGTAACCATGCCGTGCCTGCGGGCTTTTGCAACTCTAAAGTGCGACAGCATCTGAAGAAAAAGGCGCCGCGCACATAGCGCGGCGCCTTCGTTTCGCTTCTTACCTGCGATCAGGCCTTCACGGCCGCGAATGCGTAGCCGTTGCCGTCCTTTGTCAGCGTGCCGACATTCGGGAAGCCGAAGTGATAGCCGGCGATCATGCCCTTTTCGGCGATGACGCGGTCGAAGAACGCGCGCCGCGTGGCTTCCGCCTTCGGCCCGTCGGCGTCGAACGACGAGAACCAGCCGGGATTGCGCACGAACAACTGGTGCATGCCGGTGACGTCGCTCTGGATGAACAACTGCTGCCCGCCCGAAGCGACCAGGAACGACATGTGGCCGACGGTGTGGCCGGGCGTGGCAATCGCCTTGACGCCGGGCGCGAGGTCGGCACCGTCATTGTACTGCTTGATGTTCTTCCAGGTCGGGAAAGTTGCCTGGATTCGCTTGACGAGGGGCCGCATATTCTCGGGCATCTTCTCGACCAGCGCCGGATCGGTCCAGAACTTGTACTCCACCTCGGGCATCAGGATTTCCGCATTCGGGAAAACCTGCGCGTTGGTTTCTTTCACCCACAGCCCGGAAATGTGATCGGGATGGAAATGCGAGATCACGACCGTTGAAACCGTCGCCGGATCAAGGCCAGCCGCCTTCATGTTGTCGGCGAGCTTGCCCACTGTCGCAGGGCCATTGCCGCCAAAGCCGGTGTCGAACAGCACGACCTTGCCGCCAGTCCGGATCGCGGTGACAGTGAAGGGATTGTCGAACTTGTCCGGGTTGATGCCGGCAGCCGTCAGCGCCTTCTTGATGTCGTCAAGCGAGGCGTTCTTGATCATTCCCTCAGTGGCGGCGCGCTCGACACTGCCCTCATGCAGGCTGAAGGCCTCGATGTCGCCGACCTTGAATTTGAGGCTGTCGGCGGCGCGCTGCGCATGCGCCGCGCCGATGAACGAAACCGGCCCCTTGAGGCCGAAAACCAGCGCCGCCCCCGTGCTCCCGAGGATCAGATCGCGACGTGAAATCTCGAACATTGCTCTTGCTCCCTTTGGTTGATCCCTGGCCCGCCAGAGGCTCTCGCTGCCGGAAGGTGCCCCGTGCCGTGTCCTACACCGGCGCGCCCGGCCTATTCCGCAAAGGTTAGGATTAGTTGACTGGCGGCAGGAAGGCGCTGTCGTGTTGAGAACGACTTGCAACACGCCGCTGTGGCAGCCTCGTTCAAGCAGTCGCGTCGTGCGTCGCAACCAAAAAGTTGAGTCGACTGCGTTCGATGTAGCCGGGTTGGGCCGAAGCGGAATTTAAGCCGCCGCCAGCGGCTTCTCGCCGTTGCGCTCTGACAGCGTAAAGATTTCGACGCCAGTCGCGGTCACGCCGACCGAATGTTCGAATTGCGCCGAGAGCGAGCGGTCACGCGTCACCGCGGTCCAGCCGTCGGACAGGATTTTTACATGCGGCTTGCCGAGATTGATCATCGGCTCGATGGTGAAGAACATGCCGGGCTTGAGCATCACGCCTTCGCCGGGCCGGCCGATATGGATGATGTTGGGCTCGTCGTGGAACATGCGCCCGAGGCCATGGCCACAGAAATCTCGCACCACGCTCATGCCCTGCGGCTCGACAAAACTCTGGATGGCATGGCCGATGTCGCCGGTGGTGGCGCCGGGCTTCACCGCGGCAATGCCACGCATCATCGCCTCATAGGTGACTTCGATCAGCCGCTCGGCCTTGCGGGCGATCGGAGCAATCACATACATCCGGCTGGAATCGCCGTACCAGCCGTCGACGATGAAGGTGACGTCGATATTGACGATGTCGCCTTCCTTCAGTGCGCGGTCGCCCGGCATGCCGTGGCAGACCACGTGATTGATCGAGGTACAGGTCGAGTAGCGGTAACCGCGATACATCAGCGTCGCCGGATAGGCGCCATGGCTGAAGGCGAAGTCGCGGACGAATTCGTCGATCCGCGACGTCGGAACGCCCGCCTGGACGACGTCGGTGAGCTCGTCGAGGCATTTGGCCACCAGCGCGCCTGCCTTGCGCATGCCGGCGAAGCCGCTGGCGCCATGCAGCTTGATCTGGCCGGTTTTTCGCAAGGAGGTGTCGGTGGCTTCGATATAGCTCATGGGCGGGTCATACTTCTGGAACGGAAAAAGGACTGATTTTGAATGCCTAATTTAATGATCCAACCGGTCAGCGCAAGCCGAGGTTGGGCCACGGCACGGCTTTAAAAGGCTTGCATCTAGCCGGAAACTTCCACCACGGGCTCGACCGGCAGCGCGCCGCCGCGGACCCGGATTTCGCGGACCGGATAGGGAACACGGATCCCCTCCCGCTTGAACGCGTCCCACAGCTCCAGCATCACGTCGCTCTTGACGTTGTCGAGGCCATCAGGATCGGGCAGCCAGAAGGTCAGGGAGAACTTCATGCCGGCCTCGGCGAATTCGGTCAGGATACAGTTCGGTGGCTTGTTCTTGATGGCGCGCGGCACTGCGCCGGCAATGTCGATGGCCAGCTTGCACACCGCTCGCGGATCGGCGTCGTAATTGGTGCTGAACAGCACCTTCACCAGCGTGTTCTTGTCGGTATAGGTCCAGTTCACGACCTTCTGCGTCACCAGATCCTCGTTCGGGATCAGGAACTCGCGGCCGTCGCCGGCGGCAACCGAGATGTAGCGCGTCTTCATCGTGCTGATGCGCCCGGTGTTGTCGCCGATGGTGACGAGATCGCCCGGCTTCACCGACTTGTCGACCAGGAGGATGATGCCGCTGATGAAGTTGGCGACGATCTTCTGCAGGCCGAGACCGATACCGACGCCGGCCGCGCCGGTGAACACCGCGAGCGCCGCGAGGTTGATGCCGACCGCGCTCAGGGCAACCGCAATGGCAAATACCATCAGCGTGAACCGGACGATCTTGACGAGGAGAACCTGGATCGATGGCGTCAGATCGCCGGACCGGGTGATGCGCCCTTCCACGAAGTTGCTGGCGATATTGGTCAGCCATAGCGTCACGATCAGGAGCGCGCCGAGCTTGATCAGGAGCAGCGGCGTCAACCTGAGATCGCCGAGCACGATCGAGACCGAGTCGAGCGCCTCGACCACCGGCTCGAGCTGGCCCAGAATACTCAGGGCCACGACCAGCCAGGCCGAGATCGACACCAGCCGGACCACGAAGGTATTGCGGATCACCGAGGTGATGAGGTTGATGACCAGCCACGCGAAGGCGAGCTTGGCGGCAACCGCGAGCAGATAGCTGCGGCTCGGCCAGGTCGACGCGATCATGACCCAGCGCGTCAGCATCATCAGAAGCGCGAACACCGCCGTTGACGTGCTGCCGACCAGCACGCGGACGAACAGCCGGAACGGCGCCGGCCAGCCCATTGCAACCGACGATACGTCGATCCTGGAACGCACGGCGGTGGCGCCGGCCCAGGCGATGCCTGCGGCCGTCAGGATCAGTCCCAGTTGCAGATAGAACCAGGGCGAGGTGACCTCCGCGCCGACCGAACGTGCGGCGTTGTGTACGATCTCGATGATCTCTTTCAGGTCCATCGGAAAATTCTCGCTCGAGGCTCTGGCCCCATCAGACAAAGGTGATTCGCGAATAGCAGGCAGATTCTCACAGGCGACGTGCGGATGCCATCGATACGCACTACGGGGGAAGGTCAGGCCCCGTAAATCGGGCACATTGCCGCGATCGCAGAAATGGGTTGGCGATCAAGTGTGGCAACGATAAGGATGCAATTGCAAGTATTTGCGATGATATCGGAGGTTCATGACTTCTCTCGACTCGGTCAGCATCGCCATCTTTCTGGGCGCCATTCTGGTGATGGCGGGCATCCTGTCGAGCCTGCTGGCGTTGCGCTTCGGGGCGCCGCTCCTGCTCGTGTTCCTCCTGATCGGCATGCTGGCGGGCGATGCCGGGCCGGGTCAGCTCAGCTTCGATGACGTCCGCACCACCTACCTGGTCGGCTCGGTGGCGCTGGCGCTGATCCTGTTCGACGGCGGCCTGCGAACCAAATTTCAGAGCATCCGCACGGTGCTGGCGCCCTCGATGGTGCTGGCGACGATCGGCGTATTGCTCACCGCGCTGATAACAGCGCCCGTCGCCAAATATGCGCTCGACCTGAACTGGACCGAGTCGCTGCTGGTCGGCGCGGTGGTGGCGTCGACCGATGCTGCCGCGGTGTTTCTGCTCGTCCACACCCAGGGCCTGCGCCTGCGTCCGCGTGTCGGGGCGACGCTGGAAGCGGAATCCGGCACCAACGATCCGTTTGCGATCTTCCTCACCTTGATGCTGGTCGAATTCATTTCCATCGGTCAAAGCTCACCCGGGCATGTCGCATTCGAACTCGCGCGCGAAGGTCTGCTCGGTGCCATCTTCGGCGTGGTCGGCGGTCGCCTGGTGGTGCTGGCGCTCAATCGCATGGCGCTGCCGCAGGGCTTGCATGCGCCCTTCGTCACGACCGCTGCATTGGTGGTTTTCGGTGTGGCGCAGATTGCACACGCGTCGGGCTTTCTCGCGGTCTATCTGGCGGGAATCATCGTCGGCAACCGGCCGACGCGCGCCCATAATTCGGTGGTGACGTTTCTCGATGCCGCGACCTGGCTGGCGCAGATCGTGATGTTCGTCCTGCTTGGGCTGCTGGCGTCGCCGCAGCGCCTGCTGGATAGCGTCGGTCCGGCCGTGATCGTGGCGCTGGTGCTGATGCTGGTGGCGCGGCCGATCGCGGTGTTGCTGTGCCTGGTACCGTTCCGATTCAACTGGCGGGAAAAGATCTTCATCGCCTGGACCGGCCTGCGTGGCGCGGTCGCGATCTTCCTCGCCTCGATCCCGATGCTGGTCGGATTGCCAAAAGCCTATCTCTATTTCGACGTCGCCTTTGTCGTGGTCATCATCTCGCTCTTGCTGCAGGGCTGGACACTGGCGCCGGCGGCGCGGTGGCTGCACGTGGCGCTGCCGCGCGTCGAACGCGGTCCGCGGCGCGTCGAGCTCGATCTGCCCGGCCAGCTTGAGCAGCAACTGGTCGGCTATCCGGTACGGGCGAAGAGCCTGTATTTCCGGCGCGGCCTTACGCCATCCTGGTCGAAGCCGACGCTCGTCATCCGCGACGAGCGGATTCTCTCGCCCGCCGAGGCCGATCCGATCGAAGCCGGCGACTACGTCTATCTGCTGGCGCCGCCGGAAAAGGCCGAGGCGCTGGATCGTTTCTTTGTCGATATGCCGCCGAGCACGGCGCCTGACCCGCATCTGCTCGGGGATTTCATGGTGTCGGGCGAGCACACGCTGGGTGAACTGGCGGAGGTCTATGGCGTCACTATCAGCGAGGATCAGGCCAAGCTGACGCTGTCGGATTATTTCGATATCCATCTCGACCACGCGCCGAAAGCAGGCGCGGAGCTGGCATTGGATCCCATCGTCCTTGTCGCGCGCAATATCAGTGGCGGCCGCGTCAACGTGGTTGGCCTGCGGCTGCCTGAAGAGGAGGAGAAGGTCGTTCCCCTGACAAGCTGGCAGGCCTTCAAGCGCAAGCTTGCGGAGGTCTGGTCGTCGGTGGCAGGGGTATGACCGCCACCGCCTTCCTTTGGCTGTGGTCCGTCACAGAGCGCGCCGTTTGGATTCGACGCGGGGCGCGCGTTGTGCAGCAGTTACTCCTCCAGCGTAAACCCGACCCGCAAGGTGACCTGGTAATGGCGAACCGATCCATTTTCGATATGGCCTCTGGTCTGCACGACCTCGAACCATTTCAATTCGCGAATGGTCTTTGATGCGCGGGTGATGGCGTTCTGAATGGCATCCTCGATGCTCTTTTCGGACGATCCGGCGAGATCCAGGATCTTGTAAACGTGATCTGTCGTTCCAGCGGTACTGGGCATTGCAAACCTCCGTTGCGGCGATTGGTGCCTGCTTCCTCCTGTTCAACGCTCTGATGCGGTCAGGAGCGTGTCTATTCTGAACGAGTTCTCAAGCTCTTCAGTTCCGTCGAAAGCCGGTGGCTAATGGGGCGATTGAGCGAACGAAAAGGCCCCAGCCGTCGGCTGAGGCCTTCCCATCATGTACTATGCGCTCTCAATAGATGTAGGGAGCGCAGACGTACACGGTGCGCGGACCATACTTGGTGAAGATGGTCTTGTAGCAGCTTCCGCCGACATAGAACGACGTTCCAAAGTGGCGATGGCCCCAGTGACCATGCCCATGATGTCCATGATGACCGTGGCCGTGATGACCATGGCCATGATGACCGTGGCCGTGGCCATGATGGCCACCATGCTTTCCGCCGGCGGACGCCGGTGCGACCGCAGCCGCGGTCATGGCAATGGCGGCGACGGCAGCGAGGGTAATCTTACGAAACATTTCTGTTCTCCGCTCCAGGCATGATTGCCTGATATGCCTGTGAGACGTGCCCGGGGCGGAGAAAGTTCGAGGGATTTTTATGAACGCGCGTTCACGTGTGACCTACAGCACGCAGCAAGCGTTCAATGCCATCCAGCCTGCATTCGTGCGCTCAGGAAGCGATTCCGCGCAGGTCTGATGCAATATCCGCAGTTGAGGAATGAACGGAGTATCATTAGCCTTGCGGGGCAAGGCCGCCGCTTCACGGCCGCACGGTGGAAACGCAGGAGACACAACAATGTCCGGCCCCTCTGACGACCAGCTCGGCTTTGCGCCCGATTATGATGCTGCCGTTCCCTATATGCAGCGGACCCGCGACTACTACGCGGCGATTGGCTACACCACGCCCTACCGCTGGGCGCATTATGTCGACGCGCCGTTCCAGCCGCTGAAAAAGCCGCTGGCGCGATCGCGCGTCACCATCGTCACCACGGCTGCCCAATATGATCCCACCAAGGGCGATCAGGGACCGGGCGCGGCGTACAACGGCAGCGCCAAGTTCTACCAGGTCTATGACGGCGACACCTCGAAAGAGCACGATTTGCGCATCTCGCATATCGGCTACGACCGCAAGCACACCACGGCCACCGACAGCGGCACCTGGTTTCCGCTGCCGCAGCTTCTGAAGGCCAAGGCCTCGGGGCGGATCGGCGAGGTCGCGCCGCGCTTCTTCGGGGCACCGACCAATCGCAGTCACCGCGTCACCATCGACGTCGACGCGCCCGACATCCTCGCCCGCTGCCTCGCCGACAAGGTCGATGCCGCCGTGATCGTGCCGAACTGCCCGGTCTGCCACCAGACATCGGCGCTGGTAGCGCGTCACCTCGAAGCCAACGGCATCGCCACCGTGGTGATGGGTTGCGCCAAGGATATTGTCGAATACGCGGCCGCGCCGCGTTTCCTGTTTTCGGACTTCCCGCTCGGCAATTCCGCCGGCAAGCCGCATGATTTGGCGTCGCAGGCGCTGACGCTCGAACTGGCGCTGCGGCTACTCGAGTCCGCGCCCGGCGCGCGCACCACGATGCAGTCGCCGTTGCGCTGGAGCGAGAATGCTTCCTGGAAGCTCGACTACAACAACATCTCGCAGATGAGCCCGGAAGAACTGGCGCGGCGCCGGGCCGAGTTCGACAAGCAGAAGGAAATCGCGCGCGGCAACCGCGCGGCGTGACCCCGTCACCCTCCCCTCCAGGGGAGGGTGGACTTCACGGCCATCCTCTCTCACAAGGGGAGAGGAAGCAGGAGGATGCCCCTTTGACCCGACCGTTCGAAGGCGTGAAGATTCTCGACTTCACGCAGGTGCTGGCGGGCCCCTACGCGAGCTACCAGCTCGCGCTGCTCGGGGCCGACGTCATCAAGGTGGAGCGGCGCGAGGGCGAGGACATGCGCCGCACGCCGCTGAGCCGCGAATGGGCCGAGCGCGGCCTCGCGCCGGGCTGGCAGGCGATCAACGGCAACAAGCGCAGCCTGACGCTCGACCTCTCGAGGCCGGAAGCGATTGCCATCGTCAAGCAGCTCGCCGCGCAGGCCGACGTGGTGATGGAGAATTTTCGTCCCGGCGTGATGGACAAGCTCGGCATCGGCTATGCCGCGCTGTCTGAGATCAACCCGCGGCTGATCTATTGCGCCATCTCCGGCTTCGGCCAGACCGGGCCGGAACGGCTGGGCGCCGGCTATGACGGCAAGATCCAGGCGCTATCGGGCATCATGTCGATCACCGGCCATCCTGAGACCGGGCCGACGCGGGCCGGCTTTGCGGTTTGCGACGTGCTGTCGGGCGCGACCGCAGCCTTTGGCGTGTCGAGTGCGCTGTTCCAGCGCACCCATACCGGCAAGGGACAGATGGTCGACGTCTCCATGCTCGAGGCGACGCTGGCGTTTCTGTCCGGGCAGGTCGCGGACTATTCGGTCGCCGGCCACCGCCAGCAGCTTTCCGGCAATCAGGCCGTGAGCCGAAGGCCCACCGCCAACCTGTTCAAGGCGGGCGACGGCTATCTTCTGCTCGCCGTCAACAGCGAGAAGCAATACCGCGCCTTGATGACCGCGCTCGGCCGCGCCGATGCGCTTGAGGATTCCCGCTTTGTTGATTGGTTTGCCCGTCAGGAAAACGAGCCGGCGCTACGGGCCATCATCGAGGAGGCGCTGTCCAAGAAGGACCCGCGCGAGTGGGAAAAGCTCCTGGAAGCCGCAGGCGCGCCCTGTGCCAGCATCTGGAAGATCGAGGAGGTGATCGACCACCCGCAGGTCGCCGCGCGCGGCGCCATTCAGGAGATCGATACGCCCTATGGCCGCCTGCGCTTCGCCGGCAGCGGTTTTCAGCTCGCCCATGGCGGCGGAAGGCTGGACCACATGGCGCCCGCGCTCGGTGCCCACACCGACGAGGTGCTGGCCTCGCTCGGCTATGACACGAAGGCGATCGCGGAACTGCGCGCGCGCGAGGTCGTCTAGCGGTAGCCGGGGCAGGGGCGTCTGCTCCTGTCCCGTTTTGAGCGTGCCTGCGCATGGCGACCCTGCAGCAAGCCGCTTTAAGCGGCCGGGCTTACCGTCTAAAAGACGCCTTTCCCGATCCAAGAAGGATAGATCATGCCCGCCTATCGTTCCCGAACCACGACCCACGGCCGCAACATGGCGGGCGCCCGCGGCCTCTGGCGCGCCACCGGCATGAAGAACGAGGACTTTGGCAAGCCGATCATTGCGGTCGTCAACTCCTTCACCCAGTTCGTGCCCGGCCACGTGCATCTGAAGGACCTCGGCCAGCTCGTCGCGCGCGAGATCGAGAAGGCGGGCGGCGTCGCCAAGGAGTTCAACACCATCGCGGTCGATGACGGCATCGCGATGGGCCATGACGGCATGCTCTACAGCCTGCCGTCGCGCGAAATCATCGCCGACAGCGTCGAATACATGGTCAATGCGCATTGCGCCGACGCCATGGTCTGCATTTCCAACTGCGACAAGATCACGCCCGGCATGCTGATGGCAGCGCTGCGGATCAACATCCCGACCGTGTTCGTCTCGGGCGGCCCGATGGAATCCGGCAAGGTCAACCTCAAGGGCAAGCTCCGCGCCGTCGACCTGATCGATGCCATGGTCGCAGCCGCCGACAGCAATGTCAGCGATGCGGACGTGGAGGTGATCGAGCGCTCGGCGTGTCCGACCTGCGGCTCCTGCTCGGGCATGTTCACCGCCAATTCCATGAACTGTCTGACCGAGGCGCTTGGCTTGGCGCTGCCGGGTAACGGCTCGGTGCTGGCGACGCATGCCGACCGCAAGGGATTGTTCGTGGAGGCCGGGCACCTGATCGTCGACCTGGCGCGGCGCTATTACGAGCAGGATGACGAAACCGCATTGCCGCGGACGATTGCCAACTTCAAGGCGTTCGAGAACGCCATGACGCTCGACATCGCCATGGGCGGCTCGACCAACACCGTGCTGCATCTGCTGGCGGCGGCTTACGAAGGCAAGGTGCCGTTCACGATGCAGGATATCGACCGGCTGTCGCGGCGGGTGCCGGTGCTGTGCAAGGTCGCGCCGTCGGTGGCGGACGTGCATCTGGAAGACGTGCACCGCGCCGGCGGCATCATGGCCATCCTCGGCGAACTCGACCGCGCCGGGCTGCTTAACCGTAGTCTGCCGATGGTTCACAGCAAGACGCTGGAAGACGCGCTGAGCCGCTGGGATATCAAGCAGACCAAGAGCGAAAGCGTCCGAAAATTCTTCACGGCGGCGCCGGGCAATGTGCCGACGCAGGTCGCCTTCAGCCAGGAGCGCCGGTTCGAGGAACTCGATACCGACCGCGCCACCGGCTGCATCCGTGACGCCGCGCACGCCTTCTCCAAGGATGGTGGCCTCGCGGTGCTCTCGGGCAATCTCGCGCTCGACGGCTGTATCGTGAAGACGGCGGGCGTCGACGAGAGCATTTTGAAGTTCGAAGGACCGGCGCGGATTTTTGAAAGCCAGGATGCCGCGGTCGAAGGCATTTTGGGCGGCAAGATCAAGGCCGGCGACGTCGTCGTGGTCCGCTATGAGGGGCCCCGCGGCGGTCCCGGCATGCAGGAGATGCTGTATCCGACCAGCTATCTGAAATCGAAGGGCCTCGGAAAGGTCTGCGCGCTGATCACCGATGGCCGGTTCTCCGGCGGTTCGTCGGGCCTGTCGATCGGACACATTTCGCCGGAAGCGGCTGAAGGCGGTCTGATCGGCCTCGTGGAAGACGGCGACCTGATCAAGATCGACATCCCCGCGCGCTCGATCAGCCTCGTGGTGGATGACGCGACGCTGGCAAAGCGCCGCGAAGCCATGCTGGCCCGCGGGGCGGACGCCTGGAAGCCCGCCAAGAAGCGCAGCCGCAACGTGTCGATGGCGCTGAAGGCCTATGCCGCGCTGACGACGAGCGCAGCCCGCGGCGCGGTGCGGATCGTTCCGGAGTGAGCGCTACGTCAGCACCTTGACGCCGCCGAGCGCGGTGACGCGGCCGCGCTTGAGCATCACGATCTGGGTTGCGAGCTGGCGTAGCTCGGCCGCGTCGTGGCTGACATAGACCATGGGGATGCCTTCGTCGCGCAGCCGCACCAAATAGGGCAGGATTTCCTCCTTGCGGCCTTCGTCGAGCGATCCCAGCGGCTCGTCCAGCAGCAACAGCCGCGGCTTCGATAACAGCGCGCGGCCGAGCGCGACGCGCTGGCGCTCGCCGCCGGAGAGTTTTCCGGGACGGCGATCGAGCAGATGGCCGATATCGAGCAGGTCGGTGATGCGCGTGAATTGCGCGGGATCCGCCGCGAGACGGTTCATGCGCCGGCCGTAGTCGAGGTTTTGCCGCACGTCGAGATGCGGAAGCAGCCGGGCGTCCTGAAACACGTAGCCGATCCGTCGCCGGTGCGGCGGCACGTGGACGCCTGCGGATGTATCATCGAGCGTCTCATCGTCGAGTGCGATGATGCCGCGATCGGGCCGCAAGAGCCCTGCGATCATGTTGATCAGCGAGGTCTTGCCGGCGCCGGATGCGCCGAACAGGCCGGTGACGCGCCCCTGGCTTTCGAACGAGGCTTCAAGCGAGAACTCGCCGAGTTGCTTGGTGACGTCAACGCGCAGCATGGGTCAATTCCCGTGCACGCGCTGCGTGGCGCGCCGCGCGAACCATTCGGAGGCGATCAGGGCGCCCATCGCGATCACGGTGGAAACGACAACCAGCCGGCCCGCCGCGGCATCGCCGTCCGGCGTCTGGATCAGCGAGTAGATCGCCGATGAAATGGTCTGGGTTTCGCCGGGAATGTTGGAGACAAAGGTGATGGTGGCGCCAAACTCGCCGATTGCCTTGGCGAAGCCGAGCACCATGCCTGCGAGTACGCCCGGCAACGCCAGCGGCAGGGTTACCGTCGCAAACACCTGCCACGGCGCCGCGCCGAGCGTGCCTGCCGCCTGCTCGAGGCGACGGTCGACTGCCTCGATCGAGAGCCGGATCGGCCGCACCAGCAGCGGAAACGACATGATGCCGCAGGCAAGCGCGGCGCCGGTCCAGCGAAACGCGAACACGATGCCAACGTTGTCGGCGAGCCACGCCCCGACCAAGCCACGGCGGCCGAAGGTCAGCAGCAACAAATAGCCGGTGACGACCGGTGGCAGCACCAGCGGCAAATGGACCAGGGCGTCGAGGACCGATTTGCCCCAGAACTCGCGCCGCGCCAGCAGCCACGCCAACGCGATGCCGAACGGCGTCGCCACCAGCGTTGCGATGATGGCCACCCGCAGCGACAGCAGGATGGCGGTCCATTCGGCCGGCGAAATGTCGAACATCAGGTTGACGGGCTGACGAGGAATTTGAAGCCGTATTTTTCAAAAATGGCCTTCGCCGCGATCGAGCGCAGGAAGACGAGATAGTCTGAGGCTTCCGGCTTCGCGGTCGTCGTCGCCGCGACGGGATAGATGATCGCCGGATGGGAATCGGCCGGAAAGGTGCCGACGATTTTGACGCCGGGCTCGACCTTGGCGTCGGTGGAATAGACGATGCCGAGTGCAGCCTCGCCGCGCGCCACCAGCGTCAGCGCGGCGCGAACGTCAACGGCCATCGCAAATTTCGGCTCGGCGGCCTGCCATGCGTCGAGCTTCTCCAGTGCTGCCTTGGCGTATTTGCCGGCGGGTACGGATTTCACGTCGCCGGTGGCGATCCGGCCGTCGCCGGCGAGTTTTGCAAGATCGAAGCCGGGGCCGATGTTC
This sequence comes from Bradyrhizobium sp. AZCC 1721, assembly GCF_036924715.1. Taxonomy (NCBI): domain Bacteria; kingdom Pseudomonadati; phylum Pseudomonadota; class Alphaproteobacteria; order Hyphomicrobiales; family Nitrobacteraceae; genus Bradyrhizobium; species Bradyrhizobium sp. AZCC 1721. The sequence continues at coordinate 653,020 of NZ_JAZHSB010000001.1, forward strand.
ACATGGTCGATTTTCGAATCCTTCGGTGCGATCAGCACGATGCTGTTGCCGAGCAAATTGACCCGGCTCGGTTCGTTGATGGTCTTCTTCCCGATTGCGTAGTCCATCCAGTCGGTATCGGCGGAGATGAATATATCGGCCGGTGCGCCCTGTTCGATCTGTCGGGCGAGCGCGGAACTGGCGGCGTAGCTGACGGTGATCTTGGCGCCCCTCTTCGCGGCGTAGGCGGCGTCGATCTCGTCAAGCGCATTCTTCATCGAGGCTGCGGCGAAGATGGTCAGCGATTTGTCCTGCGCGGCGGCGGGCGAGGGGATGGCTAACGATAAGGCGAAGGCCAGGACAAGGCCGGCAAGACGATTCATCGGGCGCTCCATGCATGATCGCGAGCTGCGGTTGCCGCGCGCAAGACAGGCGTTGGTTGGGTAAGGCGACCCATCGGAAGCGCCGTTCCGGTATTCCCTGAAAGACTTGCGGTCGACCGGGATATCGCCAGCCCTGACAATAGTCAGGATGGGAAAGGAGGTAAAGGCGGCTGCACCGGCTTGCAAGGTGCAGCCGGGCCGTCAATGGTGATGGTGTCGCTTGTGCCCGCCACCGCCGTAACCCCGCAGCTCCGCATACCTGGTCATCTGCGACGGGGTCAAAACGCTGCCGGTCGACAAATGATATTTCAGATGGGTCTCGCGCAGCATCCCTTGCGTGGCGGCAACGGCCGCGGTGGACGCCTTCAGGCTTTCGGGCGTGACGGCGCGGGTGGCAAACTGCTTGTCCAGTTCGGCTTCCTGCTCGATCAGCTTGGCGCCTAGCGGCATCGCTTCGGCCTTCATGGAATCGAACAGGCGTTGCATGCTGGCGCGTTGCTCGGCCGAGAGCTCGAGCTTGTCGGCAAGCTCGAGAACGTGCAACGGCCCCGGATAGCCGTTCAGTTCGGCCGCGAGCGCCAGGCCCATTCCGCGGCCGGCGCCAAGATCGGAAATCTGCTGCTCCGATAGCGCCTTGATCGAGCGCGTCTGCATTCCTGCATAAGGGGTCTGTGCGTGCGCGCTCGTGACGAATGCGATCGATGCAATCAGGGGCCAAATCTTCATCGTCGTTCTCCGGTGGGTCTGCTTGACACTTCGTGTTTGGTATCCGGCGCGTTCAGCACCGACTTGCAGGCGGGCGGCAGCGCCGCCATCGTCATCGGCGGCTTCGGCTTCGGCGGCACTTTCGGCGGTTTCGGGTGCAGCACCGCGTCGCTGAACCAGTAGGCGAGGTCGGCGGGCTGGCAGCCTTCGCCCTCGTTCGGCTCGGGCTGGCTTTCGCATTCGCCGGCGCCGGGCGGGCATTTCATGCGGATGTGGAAGTGATAGTCGTGGCCGTACATCGGCCGCACCTTGTGAAGCCAGTATCGGTCGCCCTTGGCTTCGCGGCACAACGCCTTCTTGATCGCGGCATTGACGAAGATGCGTTGCACGCTGGGCTCCAGCGCCGCGGCGCGGATCACGGCAAGATGCGTCGGTGTCCAGGCCTGCGGATCGATATCGAGCCGGTCGCTGCGCACCATCATCACCGCGGACATTTCCTCGCGCTCATTGCGCGATAGTTGCCGGTTCGGCATCGGCGTCAGCCAGATGTCGGCATCCAACCCCACCTGATGGCTGGCATGCCCGGTCAACATCGGCCCGCCGCGCGGCTGCGACATGTCGCCGACCAATATGCCGGGCCAGCCGGCATCCCGGCGCGCTCTTGCGGCCAGTCGCTTGACCAGCGCGACCAGGTCAGGATGGCCCCAATAGCGATTGCGCGACAGCCGCATCACCTGCCAGCTATCGCCGTTGATCGGCAGCCCTTCCGCGCCCGCGATGCAGCCATGGGCATAGAACCCGTGCACGCGCGTCGGCATTGCCGTCGGCAGCACCTTGCGGCCGAACAGTTCCTTGGCAGCGATGTTGGGATCGTTGGGATTGGCCAGCGGCGGCAGCGGTTTTGGATGGACCGTGCCCTTGTCCTGCGCCGATGCGCTTGCGGCATAGGCGGCGGCTAGCAAGGTTATGAGGGGGATCAGAAACAGGCGAGGATTCATCGGACCAGAGAGTTGAGGGATCACTCAATTCGCGCAAACGTAGCATGAAATCGGCAACAGGGGAGAGGCGCGGCTAGCACAATTGCGTGGCCCCCTCGCCAGCGCGGCGATCCGCGCAACACCCGTATCGGGGTCAACTCACGCGTGCCCTCACTGCAACTCGATGTTGGCGGACTTGATCACCGCGGCCCACCGGTCGATTTCCTCGCGCATGTAAGCGGATGACTTGTCGACCGGGCCGCCGAAAATGCCGGCGGACAGTTTCTTGAGCTGATCCTGCACCTGAGGTTGGCGCAAGGCCTCATTCACATCGGCATTGATCTTCTCGACGATGTTTTTCGGAGTTTTGGGCGGCGCTACGATTCCGTACCAGGCGACCGCTTCGAAACCCGGCAACGTTTCGGCGATCGTCGGCACGTCCGGCAGCGCCGGGAGCCGTTCGGGCGAGGCCACGGCGAGCAACTTCAACTTGCCCGCCTGGACAAGCGCCAGCGAGACGCCGAGATTGTCGAACATGACGTCGACATCGCCAGCGACAAGCCCCTGCAACGCGGGCGCCGAGCCGCGATAGGGAATGTGTCGCAGCTTCACCTTCGCCATCGATTGAAACAGCTCCGACGTCAGATGCGAGGTCGTGCCGTTGCCCTGCGTGGCGCAGATCGCCTTGTCGGAATTGGCTTTCAGATATTCGATAAGCTCGGGCACGCTCGATGCTTTGACGTTGTTCGGATTGACGATCAGCGCGTTTGGTACCTGGGCCATCACCACAATCGGCTCGAATTTCGTCGGATCGAAGCCGAGCCTGGGGTACAGATTGTGATTGATCACGAGCGGCGGTGGCGGTGACGAGAGCAGGGTGTAGCCGTCAGGCGCCGAATGAAAGACCTGCTCGGCCCCAATGTTTCCCGCGGCGCCCGTGCGGTTCTCGATGACCACCGGCTGGCTCCATTTGCGTGACAGCCAGTCCGCGATGATCCGTGGAATGGCATCGGCCGTTCCTCCAGCCGGAAAAGGCACGACGATCTTCACGGGGCGGTCCGGATAGTCCGCAGCCAACGCACGCGCATACAAATGCGTGGACATGACCAGAACCAGCGGCAGGAGCGCCAGTCTACGGCGGGCAAGCAGAGCTGGCATGGAGCCGTGCATTGAAACTCCTCCCACTGTTCGTCCGGTCTATCGCGCCGGCGCTTGGTGTTTACAGCAAGAGAGGATAGCTTGAACGAGCAAGCTTCCGAAGCATTTTTCGCGTGGGATGATGACGCAGCCGCAGCTCACTGTTGTGATCATTGGAGGTGGCATTGGCGGATTGTTCGCCGCGAACGCGCTGATCGCTCACGGCTTCGATGTTTCCGTCTATGAGCAGGCGCCCGCGCTTGGCGAGGTCGGGGCGGGGGTGTTTCTGACACCCAACAGCGTGCGGCAGTTGCAGCGGGTGGGGCTCGGACAGCAGGTGGAAAGATGGGGGGCCAGGGTCGGTACCGCTTCTCACTATTTTCGCCACGACGGCGCGCCGATCGCCCCGGTTCAGGTGACGGACTCCGCGGGCTGGAATGCGACGTTCGGCATGCATCGCGCGGACCTGGTCGAAATTCTGGCCAAGGCATTGCCGCCCGCCGTAGTTCGCACGGGCCATCGCGCTACAGGCTTCGAGCAGGCCGATCAGGTTGCGCGCGTGACATTCGCCAATGGCGCCGCCGCCGAAGGCGACGTCGTCATCGCTGCCGATGGCATCCACTCGGAGCTCCGGCGCTATGCGGCGCCGCCGTCCCGGCCGGTGTTTCACGGCTCCGTCGCCTATCGGGGCGTGCTGCCGCATCAGCGCATTCCGCGCTGGCCAACCGACTGCTGGCAGATGTGGCTGGGCCAGGGAAAACATTTTCTCAGCTTTCCGGTTCGATCGGGCGAGCTCATCAACTATGTCGGCTTCGTGCCGGCCGATGCCGAAATGAAGGAATCCTGGTCTGCGCCCGGAGATCCCGACGTGCTTCGCCGCGAGTTCGAGGGCTGGGACCCGCGCATCGGGACGTTGCTGAGCCAGGTCGACAAGACGTTCCGATGGGCGCTGTACGATCGCGAGCCGCTGCCGGCCTGGACGCGCGGGCGCCTGACGCTGCTCGGCGATGCCGCGCATCCGATGCTGCCGCATCTCGGCCAGGGCGCCAACCAGTCGATCGAGGACGGTATGGCGCTGGCAACAATTCTGGCGCAGGCGTCGCGCGCCAATGTGCCGGTCGCGCTGCTGGCTTATGAGCGGCTGAGACGCCAGCGGGTAGCGGCCGTTCAGCGCGGTGCGCGCGAGAATGGGATGCGATACGACTCATCCTACGCCGATCTCGGCGTGCGCGATGCCGAGATATCAGCCCATGCGGCGTTCCGCAGGCGGCTTTACGATCACGACGTGGTACCGGAAGCGCAGGCCGCGGCATCTTCGCTGTGCTGAACAGACGTTGCACGTGGTCGTATTAACTGCGCGATAACCCTCCCGGTCACTGACGGACATTTGTGCGCACGTTCGGCGTTTCGCGCATTCCTTGTGCATCCGCCGCGCGAGAAGCCGTGCCCGGCGGCCGCGCGTCGATTATGCCCCGTGGATCGGCGGTCCGCACCGCGCTTGTACACGCAAAGCGTGTGTGTGCAGTTTTGTCAGGCCGCGCATGAGCGCGTGAGGTAGTAGTTTCTACGACAAGAGATACCTTTTTTTCAGAGACTTATCTGAAAACTTTGCACGCACAGTGCGAGTAGAGCGTGGTAATGCGGAAGAAGAAGCCAAAAGCTGCCAGGAAGCCGAAACAGTCGATTGTCCGTTTTCCTGGCCGGCCCGCAAAGCCCGCTGCGACCCGGGATGGCGGCATCATCGGACTGCGCGTCGACATCACCGAGTTGAAACAGCGCGAGGCTTCGTTCCGGCTTCTGTTCGACAGCAATCCGGTTCCGATGATCGTCTGCGCGCTGGGTGACGAACGAATTCTCGCCGTCAACGACGCCGCAATCAAGCACTACGGTTACGGCCGCAGTGAATTCGAGAAGCTCACGATCCGCAACCTGCAGGCCTTCGACGTCGAGCCGCCATGGGCCGGCGAACACGCCGGCGACGAGCGCGCGGCCCACGCCTGGAAGCATGTCAGGGCCGACGGCGCGCTGATCGATCTGGCGATCTATTCGCGCCATCTTGTTTACGGCGATCGGCCTGCGGTCCTGCTCGCGCTGATGGACACTACCGAACGCAAGCGCGCCGAGGCGCGGCTGACGTTCATGGCCCAGCATGACGGCCTGACCGGGCTGCCGAACCGTAATTTGCTGCGTCAGCAGATGGACGACATCCTGCTGCGCACCCGCCGCAACGCCGAGAAGGTGGCGGTGCTCGTGCTCGGCCTCGACCATTTCAAGGCGGTCAACGATACGCTCGGCCACGGCATCGGCGACAAGCTGCTGCGCGGCGTCGCCAAGCGATTGCAATCGATGCTGCGTGAGGAAGATGCGCTGGCCCGGCTCGACTCCGACGAATTTGCGGTCATCCAGAGCGGGGTGACGCGACCCGAGGATGCAGTGTTCATGGCGAGGCGTCTATTGGACGCGATCGCCGATCCCTATCTTCTGGACGGGCATTCGGTCGTGATCGGCGCCAGCATCGGCATTGCGATGTCGCCCGGCGACGGCGATGAGTCCGAGAAACTGCTGAAGAACGCCGACCTCGCATTATCGCGGGCCAAGAACGATTCCCGCGGCACGTTCTCGTTCTTCGAGGCCGGAATGGATGCGCGCGCCCAGACCCGCCGAAAAATCGAGACCGAACTGCGCGAGGCCGTGCACACCGATGCGCTGCGGCCCTATTACCAGCCGCTGGTCGATCTTTCGAGCGGGCGCATCACCGGTTTCGAAGCGCTGGTGCGCTGGCCGCATCCCGAGCGCGGCATGATCTCCCCGGCCGAGTTTATCCCCGTTGCGGAGGAGACCGGGCTGATCAACGCCGTCGGCGGTCTGATGCTGCGCCGCGCCTGCACGGATGCGGCGCATTGGCCCGACGATGTCCGCGTCGCGGTCAATCTGTCGCCGCTGCAGTTTCGCGTCGGCAATCTCTTGTCGCTGGTCGTGGAAACACTGAAGCAGTCCGGCCTGCCGGCGAAGCGCCTGGAGCTTGAGATTACCGAGACGCTGCTGTTGGAAAAGAGCAGTGAGGTGCTCGCGACCTTGCATGCGCTGCGCGCGCTCGGCGTTCGCATCTCGATGGACGATTTCGGCACCGGCTATTCCAGCCTGAGTTACCTGCGCAGCTTTCCGTTCGACAAGATCAAGATCGATCAGTCCTTCGTGCGCGATCTCGCCGCCAATCCCGATGCCCAGGCGATCGTGCGTTCGATCATCAGCCTCGGCAAGGGCCTCGGCGTCACGATCACGGCGGAAGGCGTCGAGAGCGAGGCCGAGGTAAATTGCCTGCGCAACGAGGGATGCCATGAGGGGCAGGGATTCCTGTTCAGCCGCGCGCGGCCCAATGCGGAAATCGTCAGTCTGTTGAAGACGCAAGGCAACTGGAGCGCGCCGGCAGGTGCGGCGCTGGTGGCGTGAGGCTGGCATCGCTTTCACAGCCGTCATTGCGAGCGCAGCGAAGCAATCCATTGGGCCGCAAAGCAAGAGTGGATTGCTTCGCGGAGCCTGTCATCGGGCGCGCATTCGCGCGACCCGTTGGCTCGCAATGACGGTGGAGACTACTTCGCCCGTCCCGTCTTCTTCCTCGCATGATACGTCAGCGCCAGCGCCACGCAGTGGCGCAGCGCGGCCTCGGGGAGTTTGTCGCCGGCGTCAAGCAGAATGCTGCGGTTGCCGCCGTAGCGCAGTTCCGGATAGAGCCCGCGAAAGGTCTCGACCAGATCGGTCTGGCAGTGGAAACAGACCGCGTAGCGGCCGGCTTCCGCCTTCACCTGGTCGATCCGGATCGTGCTGCCGCTCTTGCTCTCGGTCGTGAGATAGCTCGGCTGCCCCCATTTCAGCGTCTCTTCCAGGGCGCCGACGCCCTCGGTGGTCCTTGCGGTATCGAAGATCAGCCGGCGCAGCGCCAGCAGTTTTGCCCTGACCGGATTGGGATAGGCTTCGAAGACCGCTTCCACCGCAGCATCCCGGGTGGCAACGCGTGGCCGTTTGGCGATGCGCTTTGCAGTTTGCTTCCGTGCCGCCTTCTTCATTGCAATGTCAGTGCATCCTGCCAGCTTCCATTGCAGAACCTAAAGCAGGATGCGAGCGGGCGGAAGCCGTCTCTTGCGTTGCTTCATCGCGTCGTCGGCGGTGCGTCGAGATTGCCGGCGAGGATCGCCCGGCCGGCATCCTCGTAATGGGCGTCACGGCCCTGGATCTGCTGCGCGATCGCGTGCATGTCGCGAAAGCGGCGCTCGAACTTGTTGGCATTGAACACGGCCGTTGCGCCCGTCATGTGATAGGCGGCGTCGACCACGGCGGCCGATTGATGGATCGTCCATGTCGAGGCGAGGCGCAGCGCCACGCGATGGGCTTCGGTGATAACAGCGCCTTGCGACAGGTCACGCCATACATCCGCAGCAGTGGCATAGAGATAGGCGCGGGTGGCGCGCAGTTGCGCCTCGGTGCGCCCGATCAGCCCCTGCACGGCGTTGTTGTCGCGCATCGCCTTTGACGCTTGCGGTGTCTTACCCCGGGCAAGGTCGGTCGCCGCATCGAGCGTGGCGCGGGCGACGCCGAGCGAGGTTGCCGCAAAGCCCATGCCGAAAACCATGTTGGTAGAGAGTTTGTACAGCGGCCCGTTCTCGCGCAGCGCCGCCGGATCGTCGCGCAGCGCTGCGAACTTTTCCGGGATGAACAGATTGTCGACCGAATAGGAATCGGTGCCGGTGCCGCGCAGGCCGATCACGTCCCAGACGTCGTGCATCGTGGCGCTGGTTACCGGAAACAGAATGGTACGAATCTCCGGCGAACCGTCCGGCTTGCGCCGCGGGGTGCCGTCGGCTTCGACGACCCGGACATGGGCGCCGAGCCAGCTTGCCTGCCGCGAGCCGGAAGCAAAATCCCAGCGCGCGCTGGCCTTGTAGCCGCCGGGGACCGCCTGCACCTCGTGGTTGATCGCGCCCCAGGCCAGAATCCCGGGTGCAACGTTGAAGATCTCGTTGGCAGCATCGGGATCGAGATAGGCCGCGGTCATGGCGCAGACGCTGCACTGGCCGAGGCACCATGCGGTCGAGGCATCCGCCTTGGCGACCTCCTCCTGCATCTGCATGAACGTTTCCAGCGGCACTTCGGCGCCGCCAAAACTCTTCGGCAGCAGCGCGCGGTAAAGCCCGTTCTCGATCAGCGCCTGTGTCACCGCTGAAGTCAGGCGGCGGGTCCGCTCGATCTCGTCGGCCTCGCGCGCGATCAGTGGCTCTAGCGCCCGCGCGCGTTCCACGAGGTGGATGCTAGGCTGCCTGTTCATGCGTTTCCTCGCATTCTCTTCTTCTTGGCGTTTTTCTATATTCACGTCGCCGCGCGACCGATATTGAGCGACGGCTGCGGCGGTCGCTTGGCCGACGGGAAACTCAAGGCTATTGCGACGGCGGCCATGCCGATCGTGAAGGAGCCGACATAGAGCCAATTATAGCCGTGGAAGGCATCGAATACCCAGCCACCGGCGAGCGGCCCCAGCGCCATGCCGAGGCTGGCAAAGGCGGACACGGCGCCGAACATGCTGCCCATGATGCGCACACCGAAATATTCGCGCACCAGCACGGCGTATAGCGGCATTACGCCGCCATAGGCGAGGCCGAAGACAACCGACAGCGCATAGAACTCGCCGAGCTGGCCGACCGCGAGATAGGTTGCGATCGCCAAGGCCTGCACGAACAGGCCGCCGACCAGAACGTGCTTGGCGCCGAAGCGATCGGCCAACAAGCCGAGCAGCAAACGGCCGCCGAGGCCGGAGAAGCCGGCGAGGCTGTAGACGGTGACCGCGGTCAGCGGTGCGATCCCGCAGATCATGGCGTAGCTCACCAGATGGAAGATCGGCCCCGAATGCGCCGCGCAGCAGGCGAAATGCGCGGATGCCAGGATGATGAATTGCGGCGTTCGCAGCGCCTGCGCGACCGTCCACTGCCCGTCAGGCGCGCCCGTCCCATGGGCGGCAGCAGGCGTTGACGGCTCCGGCGGCCGTCGCACCAGCAGCGAGGCCGGGATCAACAGCGCCAAGGCGACGATGCCGATCACCAGCATCGCCGTGCGCCAGTCATAGGAGGCGATCAGCCAGCTTGCGAACGGCGCGACCGTCATCGGCGATACGCCCATGCCGGCCGACACCAGCGCCACCGCAAGGCTGCGACGATGTTCGATCCAGGCGCTCGCCACCGCGACCATCGGTGCATAGAAGCTGCCGGCCGAAATCCCGATCAAGACGCCGAACGCCAACTGAAATTGCCACAGGCTGGTGGCCTGGCTCGCGCCGATCAGCCCGGCGCCAAGCAGCAGCGTGCCAGACAGGACGACGATACGGGTGCCGAACCGGTCGGATAGCGTGCCCCAGAAGAACGCCGCCAATCCCATGGCGAGAAAGTTGATCGTTGCTGCCGCCGAGACGCCGCTGCGCGACCATCCCATGGCCTCCGAAATCGGTTGCAGGAACACGGCCAACGACAACATCGAGCCGAACGCGACGCAGGTCATCAGCGCGCCTACGGCGACGACGACCCAGCCGTAGGATGAACCGGAGGCCTTGCCCATGCGTTTCCTTGCGCGTGTGCTGTTATTTGTATGCGCGGGATAATGGTGGCCTATTTGGCGTCGTCGCGCAATGCGGTGGAAGGCAACCCTCTCATTCGAAGATCATCTGATTGTGCGTTGCATTCGGCGGAGCATCGCGCGCGCGCCGAGGACGACGAGCAGCGCACGATCGAGCTGTTTGGAATCGATTTGGCCGATGATGCTCAGGACACGATCGTGTCGCAGCGCGATCATCTTGTCTGTCATAATTTGTGAACGAACACGAAGCCCATTCGAAGGCTTTTCTGGGCTTGCTCCACTTCTTGACCACAGCGCGGCGCGAGCGCCGGCGAGCCAGGGCCCATTCTACTTTGCATGGGGTTGTTTTCGCGATTTTGTGTCCAGGCCGTCGGAGAGGCGCGCTGCGCCCGGCACACGAGATCGTTAGTGCTTCGCGAGCAGCCCTCAGCTATCCACCTTCAGCGCGGCAATGAACGCTTCCTGCGGGATGTCGACCTTGCCGAACTGCCGCATCTTCTTCTTGCCTTCCTTCTGCTTCTCCAGAAGCTTGCGTTTGCGCGTGATGTCGCCGCCGTAGCATTTGGCGGTGACGTCCTTGCGCAGCGCGCGGACGGTTTCGCGGGCGATCACCTTGCCGCCGATCGCGGCCTGGATCGGGATCTGGAACATGTGCGGCGGAATCAGTTCCTTCATCTTCTCGACCATGGCGCGGCCGCGGCCCTCCGCGCGCGTCCGGTGCACCAGCATGGACAGCGCATCGACTGGCTCGCCGTTGACGAGGATCTGCATCTTGACGAGGTCGGCCACCTTGTAGTCGGTCAGATGATAGTCGAACGAGGCATAGCCCTTCGAGACGGATTTCAGCCGGTCGTAGAAATCGAATACGACTTCGTTGAGCGGCAAATCGTATTTCACCATCGCGCGGGAGCCGACGTAAGTTAGCTCCTTCTGCGCGCCGCGGCGGTCCTGGCACAGTTTTAGCACGCTGCCGAGATATTCGTCCGGCGTGAGGATCGTGGCCTCGATCCACGGCTCCTCGATGTCGGCGATCTTGACGACATCGGGCATGTCGACCGGGTTGTGGATCTCGATCTCCTGCCCATCGGTCAGGTGCATCTTGTAGATCACGCTCGGCGCCGTCGCGATCAGGTTGAGATCGAACTCGCGCGACAGCCGCTCCTGGATGATTTCGAGATGCAGCAGCCCGAGGAAGCCGCAGCGGAAACCGAAGCCGAGCGCGGCCGAAGTCTCCATTTCGTAGGAGAAGCTCGCATCGTTGAGCCGCAGCTTGCCCATTGCCGCGCGCAGCGTTTCGAAATCGTTGGCATCGACCGGGAACAGGCCGCAGAACACCACCGGGATTGCCGGCTTGAAGCCGGGCAGCATCTCGGTGATCGGCTTCTTGTCGTCGGTGATGGTATCGCCGACGCGCGTGTCGGCGACTTCCTTGATCGCCGCGGTAATGAAGCCGATCTCGCCGGGGCCGAGCTCGTCGACCTGCTCCATCTTCGGCGTGAAGAACCCGACGCGCTCGACATCATAGGCCGCGTTGGTGCCCATCATGCGGATGCGCTGGCCCTTTTTCATCGTGCCGTCGACGACGCGGATCAGCACGACGACGCCGAGATAGACGTCGTACCAGCTATCCACCAATAGCGCCTTCAGCGTCGCGCCGCGGTCGCCCTTCGGCGGCGGCAGGCGGGTCACGATGGCTTCCAGCACGTCGGGAACGCCCAAGCCGGTCTTGGCCGAGATCATCACGGCGTCCGAGGCATCGATGCCGATCACGTCCTCGATCTGCTGCTTGACCTTGTCAGGCTCGGCCGCCGGCAGGTCGACCTTGTTCAGGACCGGCACGATCTCGTGATTGTTGTCGAGCGCCTGATAGACGTTGGCGAGCGTCTGCGCCTCGACGCCCTGGCTGGCATCGACCACCAGGAGAGAGCCTTCGCAGGCCGCCAGCGACCGCGAGACTTCGTAGGCGAAGTCGACATGGCCAGGCGTGTCCATCAGGTTGAAGATGTAATCCTTGCCGTCCTTGGCGCGGTAGTTCAGCCGCACCGTCTGCGCCTTGATGGTGATGCCGCGCTCGCGCTCGATATCCATGGAATCGAGCACCTGTTCCTTGCCCGCCATTTCACGGTCCGACAGCCCGCCCGTCATCTGGATCAGGCGGTCAGCCAGCGTCGATTTGCCATGGTCGATGTGCGCGACAATGGAGAAGTTGCGAATGTTGGAAATGGGCGCAGTTGTCATGGGGCGCGGGATAGCATTCGCGTCCCCGTGCGGCAACCATCTTGCTGTATTTTAAGGGGCTTTCTTCACGCCAAGCTGATTCCACTTGGGCCGAAAACACGCTAGGCAATGGCCATGTCGACTGCATCCATTTCGCCCACGGCCGCGCGCTTGAGGCGCATTCCCTCGATCCGGCGGCTGGCGGCGTGGCTGGCCTCACGCGCCAGTGATCCCAAAGCCAGCCTGTGGCTGGTGACCGGCTTTGCCGTGGTCCACGCCGTGCTGTGGACGCTGATCCTGGTCAGTCTGAAGACCGGGCAGGACGTCCATATGGACGTCGCGGAAGCCTTCGCCTGGGGGCAGAAGTTCCTGCTCGGCTATGGCAAGCACCCGCCGCTGTCGGGATGGGTCGCCGGCATCTGGTTCATGCTGTTTCCGGTCACGGACTGGGCGACCTATGCATTGGCAATGGCGACGCTTGGCTGCTCCCTCGTGATCTGCTGGCTATTGGCGTTGCGCGTGGTCGATCGCCGCCGCGCGTTCTTCGTCGTGGCGATGCTCGCGCTCTATCCGATCTTCAACTTCAAGGGCTTCAAGTACAATCCGGACCTGCTGCAACTCGTCACGCTGCCGCTCGTCGTGCTGGCCTATCTCGACGCGTTCGAGAAACGCAGCCTCAAATCGGGCGTGTGGCTCGGGCTCGCCGGTGCGCTGGCGCTGATGACCAAATACTGGGTGCTGACCATGATCGGCGCCGTCGGCCTTGCCGCGTTGATCCATCCGCAGCGTTTGCAGTTCCTGCGTTCGCCGGCGCCATGGGTCGCGATTGCCACGCTCGTGGTCGTAATGCTCCCGCACTTCATGTGGCTGAAGCAGGTGAACTTCGTCCCGCTCACCTATGCCGGCGATACTTACTCTCTCACCGATCGCGCGATGATCGACGATCTCGCGCTGGGCTATGTCGGGCACAATCTCGCGCTGCTGGCCGCACCGGTGATACTCGGCGCGATCGCGCTGATGTGGCGGCCGTTGCGCCTGATGCCGTTTCCGGCCTTCGCGCGCGGCGCCAACACCGGCGTCAACATTTCGCAGGCGATCAATGTCTGGATCGTCCAGGCGGTCGTGGCGATCGGTCCGCCGCTGGGTGCGTTGATATTCCACGTCTACATCAAGACCGACTGGGGCATCCCGCTGTTCTTCCTGGTGCCGCTCGCGCTGGTCGCGATCCCTGCGGTGCGGATCCGCAAGATCGCGCTGTTGAACCTGACGACGACCTGGCTCGTCATTTCGCTCGTCGTGCTGGCGATATCGCCAAGGATCGTCGCCTACGAACTGGATGAAAAGCGCACCGCAGGCGCGCCCTACCGGGCGCGTTCCGAACTCGCCCGCGAACTGACCGAAGCCTGGCACACGCGGTTTTATTCGCGCTGGCCGGTGGTCGCCGCCTATACCGATACCGGCCAGCCTGTCACCTTCTACAGCCCCGACCATCCGGCGCCGCTGACGCCGGACGAGCCGTGGTCGTCCGGCCTGACCTCGCTCGAGGAGGCGAAGCGATCGGGCTTCATCGGCATCTGCGAGGTCGGCGACTGGAAGCTGGAAAAATGCGAGGCGTGGATGCAGGCCCATGCCGCCAATGCCGAGCGCATGGTGATGACCACGCGGCGACTCTTTCTCGGCAAGGCTGGCCCCGCGACGGCCTGGAACATCTTCATCGTACCGCCGGCCAGATAGAAATCACTCGAAGGGGCAACGCATGGATCTCGACCTGACGGATAAAACGGCGCTCGTGACCGGCTCGACCCGCGGCATCGGGCTCGCGACCGCCATCGGGCTTGCGCAAATGGGCGCGGAGGTGATCGTCAACGGCCGCGAGCAGGCGGCGGTCGGCGAGGCCGTGGCGAAAGTTGAACAGGTTGCGCCGTCGGCCAAGGTGCACGCGGCGGCATTCGATCTTGGCCATGCGGCGGGCTGTGCCGCGCTGGTGGCGCAATTCCCTGAAGTCGACATTCTCGTCAACAATCTCGGCATCTACGAACCAAAGGGCTTTTTCGAGATCGAGGATTCCGATTGGTCGAGGATGTTCGAAGTCAACGTCATGAGCGGGGTGCGGCTGACGCGGCACTATTTGAAGCGGATGCTTGATAACAAGGACTGGGGTCGCGTCGTGTTCGTCTCCAGCGAATCCGGTGTCTTCGTTCCGAAGGAGATGGTGCATTACGGCTTCTCGAAATCGGCGCAGCTCGTCATCGCGCGCGGCGCGGCGGAAACCACCAAGGGCACCAACGTGACTGTCAACTCGGTGATGCCCGGCCCGACCTGGGTCGAGATGGCGCCGGTTCGCCTGGCCGCGCGCGCGAAAGCTGCGGGCACGACCGTCGACGATCTCGTCTCGCGCACCTTCAGCGAACGCCGCCCGGCATCGCTCTTGCAGCGTTACGCCGCGCCGGAAGAGATCGCCAATCTGATCTGCTACGTCTGTTCAAAAGCCTCCAGCGCCACCAACGGCGCCGCGCTGCGCGCCGACGGCGGGATTGTGACGAATCCGTTTTGATGGAGTCTCACACGCCTTCTTCGTTGAACTTGTCGGCGACCAGCGCTGCGATCGCATCGACCGCTTGCTGCGCCTCGGGGCCGATCGCGGAGACCGTGACCGAGGTTCCAGGTCCCGCGGCCAGCATCATCAACCCCATGATCGAGGTGCCGCCCACGGTCTCGCTGCCGCGCGTCACCCAGACCTCGGCGTTGAAGCGCTCGACCATCTGGACGAATTTGGCCGAGGCCCGCGCGTGCAGGCCGCGCTTGTTGATGATCTGAAGTTCCCGCGAGATGGCGCCCGCGGGCACGCTCGGCCCGAGTTCCTTGTCGGGCGCGGCCTCGTCGCTCATTTGCCGGCGAGCACGCGGCTGGCGATGGTGACGTATTTGCGGCCGGCTTCCTGCGCCATCGCGATGGCTTCGGGAAGCGAGCGCTCTTCGCGCACCTTGGCAAGCTTGACCAGCATGGGAAGATTGATGCCTGCGAGCACTTCCACCTTGGGGCGGCTCATGCAGGAAATTGCGAGGTTGGAAGGTGTGCCGCCGAACATGTCGGTGAGGATGGCGACACCATCGCCGCTGTCGACGCGATTCACCGCTTCGATGATATCGCTTCGACACAGATCGGAGTCGTCTTCGGCTCCAATCGTGATGGCTTCAATTTGTTTTTGCGGACCCATGACATGTTCGAGCGCCGCCTTGAACTCGTCGGCAAGGCGCCCATGGGTCACAAGCACTAGACCAATCATCGGAAACTCCTCGCGGGTGCTTTTTGGTGCACCGCACGAACGCGCCACTTTGACCATCCAGAGGCCCCGCGCAAGAGGGCATCTTGGCTATTGTTCCGGAATTTGCCGGTAAAGAGTGAGGCCTGCGCCGGTTTATTCGGTGGCGATATTGGGGCTTATATGGTTACCAATCCCCTTCGAACAATCATCCAAAGGTTGGACGGAACCTGAACCGACGGTTGTTGTCAGAGCCGCTACAATCAATGGGAGGGGGTCGTAGCCGGCCCCGACGGGGATTCTCGGTAGTAAAACACCATTCAGGCGGATGGAGAGCGCTTCTGGCGGCGGCAGCCGCTCGGCATCGCTGGCCGCAAGATCGACGACGAGGCCCACCACCGCCTCCCCAACAAAGTCACAATGGCGAATGCCGAGGCCCCGTACCTCGATCAGCCCGGCCAATTCTCGCGCCGGGCGGACCAACAATTGTCCGGCGACTGTGTCGAGATGGACACGGTCATCGCCGACCAAAACGGCCCGCGGAACCTGTCCAGTGCGTCCGGCGAGAATCAGATCGAAGGCTAGCCGCGACTTGCCGGCGCCAGATGGCCCGCGGATCAGCACGGCGCGCTCGCCCACCAGCACGGCGGAGGCGTGCACGCTCGCGCCCGCCGTCATGGCGTGGGCAGCCTGACCACGAACCGCGCACCCGCCACGCTCGGCTTGCCGTCGGCGCCGGCCGGGCCGTGGCGGTTTTCCGCCCAGATCCGCCCGTTGTGCGCTTCGATAATCTGCTTGGAGATCGATAGGCCGAGACCTGAGTTCTGGCCAAAGCCCTGATGAGGACGGTCGGTGTAGAAGCGCTCGAAGATGCGTTCCAGCGCATCCTCGCCGATGCCCGGTCCGTCGTCATCGACGATGATTTCGATCTCCGAGCGCGCGCGGCGGCAGGTGACGCGCACCTTCCCGCCGGGGGTGGAGAAGGATTGTGCATTGGACAGCAGGTTGGAGATCACCTGTCCCAGCCGGGAATCGTGGCCCGGCACCGAGAACGTATCGGTGGCGCCGCGGCCGTCGAAGCGCGCTTCGACCGCGACGTCGTGGCCGAGCCGGGTTTCGTTGGCGACCGAGGTCAGCGTCGTCAGCAGCCGGCGGAGATCGACCGGGGCCATGTCCTGGCGCTGCAATTCGGCATCGAGGCGGCTCGCATCTGAAATATCCGAGATCAGCCGGTCGAGCCGCTTGACGTCGTGCTCGATCACCTCGAGCAGGCGCGCGCGGCTGGTGTCGTTGCGTGCCAAAGGCAGCGTTTCCACCGCCGAGCGCAGCGAGGTCAGCGGATTCTTCAATTCATGGGCGACGTCGGCGGCGAACATCTCGATCGCCTCGATGCGGCTGTAGAGCGCATTCGTCATGTCGCGCAGCGCGCCGGACAGATGGCCGATCTCGTCGCGGCGGCGGGTGAAATCGGGAATCTCGACGCGGGTCTGGATGCGCCGGCGGACGCGCTCGGCGCCGTCGGCCAGCCGCCGCACCGGACCCGCGATCGTGCTCGCGAGCAAGAGCGACAGCACGATCATGACCGCGGAGGCCACGCCGCCGACCTTCAGGATCGCCAGCCGCTCGGCGGTCACCATCTGGTCGATGTCGTCGCCTTGCGTCGAGAGCATCAGCGCACCGTGTACAGCACGGAAGCGCTGCACGGGGACGGCGACCGAGACGATCACCTCGCCGCGGTCGTTGACGCGCACCATGCTGCTCTTGACGCCGTCGAGCGCCTGCACGATTTCCTGATAGCCCTTGCCGTTCTCCGGGCCCAGTTCGCGATAGAGCGGCAGGTCGCCGCGATTGAGCCAGGTGCGGGTCGCGATCAGCGCGCGTTCGACGAAGCCTGGCTTCTCCGTGGAAGGTGGCGGCAGTTCGAATCGCAATACGTCGCCGCGGCCATAGAGACTGCGGCTGTCGAGGATCATGCCGCCGTCGCCGCCATAGATGCGGGCGCGCGTCTTGGTCGGTGAGATCAGCCGCCGCAGCACCGGCGCGACCCGCTCCGGATTGATCGGAAAATCCAGCCCGGAAGATTCGTCCGGCGCGCCGTAGCTTTCGCCGGGCTTGAGATCGAGCAGCCGGTCCGGATCGATCGTGATGGTGTTGGTTTCGACGGTGGCGGAGGCGGCAATCGCGCCGGCGATGATTTCGGCCTGCACCAGAAGGCTCTGCGCCCGCGCATCGATCAGGCCGGCACGGAATTGCGAGAGATAGAGAATGCTCGCCACCAGCGCGACGAGGCCTGCCAGATTGAGCGAGACAATCCGGCGCGTGAGGCTGGAGAAGGAAAGCGCGAAGAAGAATTGCCCGGCCCGGCGCAACCAGCCGAGCGGTCGTCGCCAGCCCTTCTCGCCCGCATTATCCTCGGCAACGCGTTCCCGATCGAGGAGCTCCAAAGCATCCTCGTGGTTCAGGTTGGGATCGGGCTGCGTTCGATCTAGCAATGGCTGAACTGCCGGTTGTGATGCGCCGATTTCTAGCTCTACGCCTTTACGCCGAACGGGCGGACGTGTCAGTTAACACTTCCGCCCGGAAAACGCAGATCAGGCTTCCTTGAAGCGATAGCCGACGCCATACAGCGTCTCGATCATCTCGAAATCGTCATCGACGACCTTGAACTTCTTGCGCAGCCGCTTGATGTGGCTGTCGATGGTGCGGTCGTCGACATAGACCTGGTCGTCATAGGCCGCATCCATCAGCGCGTTGCGGCTCTTCACCACACCGGGCCGCGTGGCCAGCGCCTGCAGGATCAAGAACTCCGTCACCGTCAGCGTCACCGGCTCGTTCTTCCAGGTGCAAGTGTGACGCTCCGGGTCCATCCGCAACAGGCCGCGGTCCAGCGCGCGTGCATCCGGCTCCTTCGGAACGGCGGTCGGATCCTTGGGCTGGCCGCGGCGAAGCACGGCCTTGACCCGCTCGACCAAGAGGCGCTGCGAGAACGGCTTGCGGATGAAATCGTCGGCGCCCATCTTGAGGCCGAACAATTCGTCGATCTCTTCGTCTTTGGACGTTAAGAAGATCACCGGCAGATCGGACTTCTGCCGCAACCGGCGTAGCGTTTCCATGCCGTCCATGCGCGGCATCTTGATATCGAGGATCGCAAGGTCCGGCGGCGAGGTACGGAAGCCGTCCAGCGCCGAGGCACCATCCGTATAGGTCATGATACGATAGCCTTCGGCTTCGAGCGCGATCGATACGGAAGTAAGAATGTTGCGGTCATCATCGACCAGGGCGATTGTGGGCATGAGCCTCTGCTTTCGAATAAGAGAGTGGCTTAAACGGCGGGCACTTGAGCCAGACGCCGCATAAATGGGCTTCGTACACAGTCAACGAGCAATGCAAGCTGGGCTGAAGTGTGACCGAGTTCCGCAAAACGCTCCCCCAAGGAGACGCGCGGCCCCCATATAGCACCCTGACCCGCTGAGAAAAGGCCCTTTTTGCAATAAGATGGCCGGAAAGGAACCATGCAGCCGACCGCAGATTTTGATGCTTCCAAACTGGCCCGATCGCTGCTTAGGCGTAGCCGGCAGGGCGCATTGGCCACGCTTATGCCCGAAAGTGGCGATCCCTATTGCTCGCTGGTGAACGTCGCCAGCCATGCCGATGCGTCGCCGATTCTGCTGCTTTCGCGGCTGGCGCTGCATACAAAAAACATCCTCAACGATGGCAGGGTATCGCTGATGCTGGACGAACGTGCCGCCGGCGATCCGCTGGAGGGCGCACGAATCATGCTTGCGGGACGGGCCGAGGAGGCCCAAGGGGAAGCTGCGAAAATCCTGCGCCGGCGCTATCTTAACGCTCATCCATCGGCTGAAGCGTTTGTAGATTTCAAGGACTTCTCGTTCTTTCGGATCGTCCCGTCAGGCCTGCATCTGGTCGCGGGTTTCGGCCGCATCATCGACCTCAGGCCCGAGCAGTTCATGACCGAGATCGACGATGCCGCCGATTTGCAGGAAGCCGAGCAAGACGCTGTCGAGCATATGAATGAGGATCACCGCGAGGCGATGAACCTCTACGCGACCAAACTGCTGGGCGCCGAGTCCGCGGACTGGCGCTGCACCGGTTGCGACCCCGACGGCATGGACATGCAGGCCGGCTCCGCGACGCTGCGGCTCGATTTCCCGGCACGGGTCACCAGCGCCATGGCGTTGCGCAAGATGCTCGTGCGGCTGGCGGGCGAGGCGTGGGGCAAGGGCTAACAAGAGTTAACGCTTGCCATCACGGAGCAACTACGCCGCACCGTCGAATTCATCGCCGATGACAGTGAAGAAGATTCAGGCGCTGCTGCCGTAAATCGAAACGATGGTGCAGTTCGCGGTCACGGGCGGAAAGCTTCGTCATGAAAACACGCTCCGCACGCTGAAATGTTCTGATGGTGCGACGCAGCAATTGCCGGCCGAGCCAGTCAACGGCGGATGGTCGCGCAACCAAGAGGGCAAACCAGCGCAAAGCAGTGCAGCAAGCGATTGATACAAATCAACCTTCCGCGCTGGAATAAACCAAATCGCGTGGATCGGCTTGGCAAGCACGGCGTTCATCAATATAGGTCGCCGGACCGAGGCCGGCAGGCTATAATTCAGGGTCACCGCGACAGAGCGCGTCAAGCGACATGCGCGCGATTCGAGTAACGCGGGTTCGAGGAGGACTTTCTTCGTGCAAGAGACGGGTCTACGCAACGGTGCCTTCGGCGCCGACAAATTCGGCTTAAAAAATCTCAAGACGGTGCACTGGAATCTCGGCGCGCCGCAGCTTTATCAATATTCACTCACGGCCGGCGAGGCCGTGTTGTCGGCCGACGGCGCGCTCTGCGCGGACACCGGTGAATTCACCGGCCGCAGTCCCAAGGACAAGTTCACGGTGCGTGATGCGACCACCGACAAGAACATGTGGTGGGCCGGTAACCAGTCAATCACCTCGGAGCAGTTTGCCGCGCTCTATGCCGACTTCCTCAAGCATGCCGAAGGCATGACGCTGTATGCGCAGGATCTTTACGGCGGCGCCGATCCGAGCTTCCAGATCAAGACGCGCGTGTTCACCGAACTTGCCTGGCACTCGCTGTTCATCCGAACGCTCTTGATCCGCCCCGAGGCTCAAGCGCTGAAGGATTTCGTGCCTGAACTCACCATCATCGACCTGCCGAGCTTCCGCGCCGACCCCAAACGTCACGGCGTGCGCTCGGAGAACGTCGTCGCCATCGACTTCGCCCGCAAGATCGTCCTGATCGGCGGGTCTTATTATGCCGGCGAGATGAAGAAGTCGGTCTTCACCACGCTGAACTATTATCTGCCCGCCAAGGGCGTGCTGCCGATGCACTGCTCGGCCAATGTCGGACCCAAGGGCGACACCGCGATCTTCTTCGGCCTGTCCGGTACTGGAAAGACCACGCTGTCGGCCGATCCCAACCGCACGCTGATCGGCGACGACGAGCATGGCTGGGGCAGCGACGGCGTCTTCAACTTCGAAGGCGGCTGCTACGCCAAGTGCATCAAGCTGTCGAAGGAAGCCGAGCCGCAGATCTTCGCCGCCAGCAGCCGCTTCGGCGCCGTGCTCGAGAACGTGGTGCTCGACGAGAGCACCCGCGTACCTGACTTCGACGACGGCTCGAAGACCGAAAACACCCGTTCGGCCTACCCGCTCGATTTTATCCCGAACGCTTCGCGCACCGGCCGCGCCGGCCAGCCGAAAAACGTCGTGATGCTGGCCGCCGATGCGTTCGGCGTATTGCCCCCGATTGCAAAACTCTCGCCGGCGCAGGCGATGTATCATTTCCTGTCCGGCTATACCGCCAAGGTCGCCGGCACCGAGCGCGGTCTCGGCAATGAGCCGCAGCCGGAATTCTCCACCTGTTTCGGCTCGCCGTTCCTGCCGCTCGATCCGTCCGTCTACGGCAATATGCTGCGCGAACTGATCGCCAGGCACAACGTCGATTGCTGGCTGGTCAACACCGGCTGGACCGGCGGCAAATACGGCACCGGCAGTCGGATGCCGATCAAGGTGACGCGCGCGCTGCTGACCGCAGCGCTGGACGGTTCGTTGCGCAACGTCGAATTCCGGACCGACAAGTATTTCGGTTTTGCGGTGCCGACCGCGCTGCCGGGCGTGCCCAGCGAGATACTCAATCCGGTCAACACCTGGAAGGACAAGGCCGAGTTCGACAAGACCGCGCGCGCGCTGGTCGGCATGTTCCAGAAGAACTTTGCCAAGTTCGAAGCCCAGGTCGACGCCGAAGTTCGCGCCGCCGCGCCGGATTTGAAGCTCGCGGCGGAGTAACGGCTCAAACGCAGGCAACTGCACTAAAGGGCGGCTTCATGGGCCGCCCTTTTTGCTTTTCCGACGAATTTGGCTGTTGTCGGGAAAGACCGCGTTGCTGGGCGTGCGACGATCGGTGATCTGCAGGCCGAACAGGCTGCTGATCAATTCGACCGCGACGCGCGCGGTGCGGCCGCGTTCGTCCAGGAACGGGTTGAGCTCGACGACGTCCACTGATCGCACCAGACCGGAATCGTGCAGCAACTCCATGATGAGATGCGCTTCGCGATAGGTTGCGCCACCCGGTACCGTGGTGCCGACGCCGGGGGCGACCGCGGGATCGAGAAAATCGACGTCGAAGCTTAAATGCAGCACCCCGTTGCCTGCCCTGACGCGCTCGATCACGCGCCGGATCAGGACGGCGACGCCGAACTCGTCGATGGCGCGCATGTCGGCGATCGCGACGCGGCGGTCGAACACCAGCTTTTTCTCCAGCGGATCGATCGAGCGGATGCCGAACAGATCGAGCCGCTCGGGACCGATCGAGGCGCGGGGCACGTCGCCGAGCAGGCCCTCGAGGCCGTCCTCGCCGCAGAGAAAGGCCGCCGACATGCCGTGCATGTTGCCGGTCTCGGTCGTCTGCGGCGTGTTGTAATCGGCATGTGCATCGAGCCACAGCACGAACAACGGCCGGCCCTGTTCCTGCCAGTGTCGCGCGACGCCGTTCACCGATCCCATCGAGAGCGAGTGATCGCCGCCCATGAAGATCGGAACGGCGCCGGATCGCGCGAGCAAATACGAACGCTCGCTGAGCGCTCGGATCCAGGTTTTGATCACGTCGTAATATTTGGTATTCGCCGGCGGCGGCCCCTCGGCGGGAGCAATGGCCGGCGTCAGCATATCGCCATGGTCTTCGACGACAAAACCGAGTTGATCGAGGATGCGGCCGATGCCTGCGGTGCGCAGTGCCGCAGGTCCCATCAGCGTGCCGGCCTGCGAGGCGCCGATCTCGAGGGGGACACCGAGCAAGGCGATGCGGGGAGCGTTGGCGTCGGACATGCAGGCAGCCTCGATCAAACTGTAGCGTGGGCAAAGCGAAGCGTGCCCACCATTCAATGCAATGATTGAATCGATGGTGGGCACGGCGCAAGTGCGCCTTTGCCCCTACAAGAGAGGTAAGGGCCCAATGTTCCGCTTAGGCCTTGAAATACGCGATTTGCGTCGTAGTCGCGAGCAGGCGGCCGGAGGGTGACCACAGCTCGCCGTTCTGATCGCCGTAACTCCGGTGGAAGATCTTGGCGTCGGCCACCGCCAATATGTGCGTGATGTCCTCGGCCGCGAGATCGTCCGACGCGGTATGGAAATACGTCGTCAGCGATACCGTGCCGAACGGGACCAGTTCCCGCCGCGCCAGAAATACTCGTCCGAAGAACGCATCCGACATCGACATCAGCGACAGCATGTCGATCTTCCGCGGCGTGCTGTCGCCGATCCACTGTTTAGAGAACGCATCGAGCGGTGCCGTGGCAGGCGATCCGTACAAACTCGGCTCACCCTCGACGAAGCGGAAATCATACTGGTGCGTCCAGGTCATCGGCGTGTTCGGAAACGAACGCGCCTGCTCGAACGGCGTGGCGCCCGGAAATCTTGCCTGCTGGTGCGACCAGGACGGACGGCGCTCGGCGAACACGGCGGTTGCCAGCGTCGCAACATCGCCGCCGCCTTGCGTCATCTCCACGCACCAATGCTGGCTCGAACGGTTGGCCTTGACCAGGCGCACGTCGAGATCGAAGCCGCCTTCGGCGACCGGCGCGCAGAAATTCACCGTGACCGACAACGGATCGCCTACGCGCTGCGGATGCTCCATCAGCGCGCGCAGGATGGTGGCGGCTGTGCAGCCGCCGAACGGGCCGACAAAGGCCCAGTAGTCCGGGCTGGTCTTGCCCTGCCAGCAACTGTCACCGGCGGTGACTCGCGTCGCATCATCGAAGAGGTGTGGGGCTTTGGTCAGCATGGATACTTTCGATTTTCAAAGGCGACAGCCTTGCCGCAAGTGCCGTCATTGCGAGCGGAGCGAAGCAATCCATCGCGCCGCAAGCGGAGGAATGGATTGCTTCGTCGCTTGCGCTCCTCGCAATGACGTGGACGTAGTATCGCGACTATCCGGCCGAATTCAATGACGTCTGAGGTAATGATTCCGTGCCCCGGGATTTACCGCGTCGCCCCGCGCTGCGCGCTTGTTTCCGGCACGGCCGACGTCGCGCGCACCGGCACGTTCCAGATATCCTCGGCATATTCGCGGATGGTGCGGTCGGAGGAGAACCACGGCATCCGCGCCACGTTGAGGATCGAGGCGCGGGTCCAGGCCGGTACCACCTGCCAGCGCGCGTCGATGCCGCGCTGCGCCGTGTAGTAGGAATCGAAATCGGCCGAGACCATGTAGTGGTCGAGATAGCGCAGCGCGTGGCCGATCGAGGCGAAACGGGCGCGATCGTCAGGCGAGAACGCGCCGCTCTCGATTGCCGTAATGGCCCGCGCCAGCCGCGGCGAGCGGCTGATCACATCGGTCGCATCCAGGCCCTGCTTGCGCCGGATCATGACGTCGCCGGCCTCCATGCCGAAGATTGCGATATTCTCCGCGCCGACATGGTCGCGGATTTCGATATTGGCGCCGTCGAGCGTGCCGATCGTCAGTGCGCCGTTCAGCGCCAGCTTCATGTTACCGGTACCGGAGGCTTCCATGCCGGCGGTCGAAATCTGTTCGGATAGATCGGCGGCCGGAATGATCACTTCGGCGAGGCTGACATTGTAGTCGGCCAGAAAGACGACCTTCAGCCTTCCTGCGACGTCAGGGTCGTTGTTGACGACTTCGGCGACATCGTTGATCAGCTTGATGATCAGCTTGGCGTAGCGATAGCTCGCCGCCGCCTTGCCGGCGAAGATTTTTACGCGCGGCACCCAGTCGCGCTGCGGCTCGTCCTTGATCGCCTGGTACAGCGCAATGGTCTCGACGACATTGAGCAATTGCCGCTTGTATTCGTGAATGCGCTTGATCTGGATGTCGAACAATGCCGACGGATCGATCTTGACGCCAAGGCGCTCGTTGATGAGCCGCGCCAGCGCCACCTTGTTGTGATGCTTGACCTCGCGAAAGCGCTGCTGGAACGCATTGTCGCTGGCGTGGGCCTCGAGGCGCTCGAACAGCGAGAAGTCGTCGAGCACGGCCTCGCCGCAGACCTCGCGCATAAGCCCGGTGAGCTTTGGATTGGCCAGCATCAGCCAGCGGCGGAAGGTGATGCCGTTGGTCTTGTTGGTGATGCGGCCTGGATAGAGATGATTGAGATCGTGGAACACGGTCTCCTTCATCAGGTCCGAGTGCATTGCCGACACGCCGTTGATGCGGTGCGAGCCTACGAAGGCGAGCTGCCCCATCCGCACCCGACGTCCGGACTTCTCGTCGATCAGCGACACCGACGCGCGATACTCGATGTCGCCGGGGCAGCGCTGATCGGCCAGTGCCAGATGCGCGGCGTTGATGCGGTAGATGATTTCGAGATGCCGCGGCAGCAGCCGCTCGAACAGTTCGACCGGCCAGGTCTCCAGCGCTTCCGGCAGCAGCGTGTGATTGGTGTAGGAAAATGTGGCCACCGTGATCTTCCACGCCTCGTCCCAGCGGAAATTGTGCAGATCGACCAGGATGCGCATCAGCTCGGTGACGGCAAGGCTCGGATGGGTGTCGTTGAGCTGCACCGCGACCTTCATTGCCAAATTGCGCAACTGCCCGTCCGAGGCGAGATGCCGCTTGACCAGGTCCTGCAGCGAGGCCGAGACGAAGAAATATTCCTGCCGTAGCCGCAGTTCGCGTCCCGCGGGGCTCTCGTCGTTCGGGTAGAGGAATTTGCAGATCGATTCCGCGCGCGCTTCCTCGGCGACGGCGCCGAGGTAGTCGCCGGTGTTGAAGACGTCGAGCCGCAAGGGATCGGGCGAGCGCGCCGACCATAGCCGCAGCGCGTTGACGTGCTGGCCGCGCCAGCCCACGATCGGCGTGTCATAGGCGACGGCCTGCACGGTTTCCGCCGGCCGCCACGTCGCGCGGTCGCGCCCGTGGTCGTCGACGTGTTCGACAAAGCCGCCGAAATGAACGTGATAGACCACCTCCGCCCGCAGGAATTCCCAGGGGTTGCCGAAGCTCAGCCATTCGTCCGGATATTCCTGCTGCCAGCCCTGCGAAATGATCTGGCGGAACAGGCCGAAATCGTAGCGGATGCCGTAGCCGATAGCGGGAACGGCCAGCGTCGCCATGCTTTCCATGAAGCATGCCGCCAGCCGTCCGAGACCGCCATTGCCGAGCGCGGCATCCGGCTCGCATTTGCGCAAATCATCCAGGCCGACGCCGAGATCGCCGAGCGCCGCCTCGAACACCGGCAAGAGGCCCATATTGTTCAGCGCGTCGGTGAACAGCCGGCCGATCAGGAATTCGAGCGAGAGGTAGTAGACCCGTTTGCTGCCCGCATCGTAGCTCTCCTTTTCGGCCGTCAGCCAGCGGTGCACGATGCGGTCGCGCAGCGCCAGCGCCGCGGCCTTGTACCAGTCGCGACGCGTCGCCATGCCGGCGTCCTTGCCGATCGCAAGGCGCAGCTTGGCGAGGATGGCGCCCTTGATCTCGGCGAGCGCGAGTTCGTCGACCGGCTGGCCAAGTGCCGGATAGTTCCCTGCGATTTGTTCCTGCAACACGTCGATCCCTGCATTGAGACTCACAACATAGGCGTCTTGTCCGGTAATCGAAACGCCGGAGAACGCCGGAGTATGTTGTGCACTGCGCTGGTATGAATTTATGCAAGGACCGGGCCGATTTCGCGGCACCGGCGGCCGGCTTTTGGTGTTATAATCCAATACCAAAGTACAGGGATCGCTGGGCTTGGTGGCTAGATGCCGATTGGGGTCCAAGGAATCGCGTGCCAGCAAAACGGGGAGGGCCTGTCATGAGATTGACGATCGAAATCGCTGCCGCCGCGTTGTTGATGGTCTGCATCAGCGCCACCAGCGCCGCCTTTGCCGCCGGCAAGACCGGCAGAAGTGCCGACGGGCTGAGCTGCTCATTCAGCGTCGCAACGGGCGCTTCGCCTGTAGCGCGCTGTGCCGCGATCAAGCGGCAATGTGGCGGAAAATTCTACGCCAATTATTGCGGTGACAAGCTGTTGTCGGCGATGTGAAGGATTGAGTTGCGGATGGTTCATGCCATCGCGCGATCCCAAGGTTCTCGCGTCGGCCGCTTCCAGCAACAGCGTCCGGATCTGGCTGGCTCGCGCCCCGTCCATGATTCTCGATTCCGCGGCAACCGGATAGGCGAAATTTCGGCACGAAGCTGGAACAAATTAAGAACACTTTAGCAAGTCTTTGATATATCATTGTGATTCGGCGCTTCGCCGACACAACATATAGGCCCATCCGAGTTTGCGAGGACTACATGTCCACCATCGCTTTCGATCAGTTCGCTCTCACCCGCATCGCCGATTTCGCGCGCTCATTGTCGCGTCTGCATCAGGCCTCGCGTCGCCAGCTCGTCGACGACGACGCGATCGACCGCGAATTCAACGCGGTCTGCATGTCGGTGTGGGGCTACACCACGGACGATTTCAGCGACGAACTGTTTTCGATCGAGGATCACGCCTTTCTCGATTCGCTGGATGAGGCGCAGGCGCGGATTTTTGCAGCCCAAGCAGGCTACGATCTCGTCGACGACCAGGGCATGCTGACGGACTGGTGGGGCTATTGCTGGATGATTCTCGCCGAGATGCGCGGCCTGCTGACGCCGGAAAACCGCGCCGCGGCGCGTGCGGCGATCGAAGAAAAATATCTGTCGGCGCCGAACGTGATCGGCGTCATCGTCGGGCGGTAGTGCTGGCGTCAGCTATGTGAATGCTGCGAGGCCGGGCCCACGCTACTTTGCATGGGGTTGTTTTCGCAATTTTGAGTTTGGGCCCTGCGGTGTACTGCGGGTGCCCTATCGCGCTTCCGCCCGCTTCGCCGCTTTCGGCGCGGCCGTCTTCGGGATCGAGGCGGTCGGCAGTTCGTCGTCGCGCCGTGCTTCGGGCAGCGGCGCGGTGCCGGCGACCATCTCGGCGCTGACTGGCGCGACCTTCATTTCGCCGAGCCGGGCGCGGACATCCGCCGTGAGGCCGGGATAGGAGGCGACCGGCGTGAACTCCGCCGTGTGGTCGGCGCCCAGGCGCACGCCGGTATAGGCCACCAGGCCGTCGGTGGTGGCGACGACATCGCCGGAGCGCAGCGAGGTATCGAGCGTGAGATCGACCGGCGCAAGCCCGGACGGGCTTCGGCCGTTGCAGGTGCAGTCGGCGCTCAGCGCCTTGCGATAGGCGTAGGCGTTCTCGCTGTCGGCATAGCGCTCGCCGTTACTGGCGGTCGCATGATCGATGTTGCTGCCGTAAAACACCTTGGTGACGCTGGCCGGGCAGAACGCCTGGCAGGTCTGCACCGGCGAGGCGGTGCCGCGCATGGTCAGCGGAAAATATTTGCCGTCGCAGCTTCGCACGCAAAACGCTGGTCCGGAGCCGGCCACGCGCGGGGCCGGGGCGGGCGCCGATGGCTGCTGATTGAGGCCGAACGGATCGGCGAAGAAATTGGCTTGCGGTGACGCTTGCCGCGTCTGCTGCTTCTGCGTGCCGAACAGGAAATCGAACAGGCCTTCGGCGGAAACGCTGCCGGGCGCGAGCAGGAGAGCGCCCGAAAGGATCGCTGCGGCAACAAACGTCGCGCGGCGCCGCACGCGCGAAAAAGCCAACTCTGTACGCAACGCCAACTCCACCCAACGCAACAAACGCGCTGAAGCGCGACGGCTTCAGTTCGGGTAACCTTAACGGCGGATGGTAAATGAGTGATGAGCGGGGACGGGGAAGACCTATTCACCCCTTCAAAAATTCACCCGCCTTGTACAGCGAACGAAACTCAAGCCCTGCCTCGGCAAAGGCTTCGGTCGCGCCTTCCTCGCGGTCTACCATCGTAAGCACGAGCACGACCTCGCCGCCGGCTTCGCGCACGGCCTCGACCGCCTTCAACGCCGAGCCGCCCGTGGTGGTGACGTCTTCCACGATCACGATACGCTTGCCCTGCAGGGTCTCGCCCTTGGCCAGCCCCTCGACCGCGAGGCGGGCGCCATGTTCCTTCGGCTTCTTGCGCACGAAGAAGGCGGCGATCGGGTGGCCCTTGATCCAGGAGAGCTGCGCGATCGCGCCCGCCAGTGGGACCGCGCCCATCTCCAGCCCGCCGACGAAATCGAGATTGTCGTCCTTCAGCGCCTCATAGGTCAGTTCCGCCAACAGTGCCGCACCTTCGGGGTCGAGCATGGTCGGCTTGAGGTTGAAGTAGAAGTCGCTCTTGCGGCCCGAGGCCAACGTGATCTCGCCGCGGCCGAACGAGCGCTTGCGGATGATCTCGGCGAGGCGGGCGCGGGAGGCTGATTTGGACAAGACGGTTTCCCCGAAGGTTTCAGGCGGGGCGCAATCTATCGGCGCTGCTGGGCAGATTCTAGCGCCGATCCGACGCCGTCAACAGGGCACAATGTCGTCTCGGCCATCGGGTCGGCGCACCGCGCAGCCCGATGACAGGCTCCAGCGGATGACCCCGTATTCCGCAGCGGCGGTTGTAACGCCCTGAAGTTCCGGGGTACTGGATACCCCGCTTGTCGCCTTCGCTAAAGCTCCGGCGGACCCATTATCGCAAACCCCGGCGGAGCCTTGGCGGAGACGGGTCGCGGGGATGACAAAAAATGACGATCGAACTGCACACCTGGAACACGCCGAACGGCCGCAAGATCTCGGTTGCGCTGGAGGAAATGGGGCTGCCCTACAAGGTGATCCCGGTGAACATCACCAAGGGCGAGCAGATGGCGCCTGCCTTTCTCAAGCTCAGCCCGAACAACAAGATCCCGGCGATTGTCGATCCCGACGGTCCCGGCGGTAAGCCGGTCGGCATCTTCGAATCCGGTGCGATCCTGCTTTATCTCGGCGAGAAGACCGGCAAGTTCCTGCCCAAGCCGTTGGCGGAGCGCATTCCGGTCTATGAATGGCTGATGTGGCAGATGGGCGGCTTTGGTCCGATGCCCGGCCAGGTGCATCATTTCATCGCGCTGGAGAACGAAACCGACCGCGCCTACGGCCTCAAACGCTTCATGGCCGAAACCCGCCGGCTCTACGGCGTCCTCGACCGCAGGCTGGAGGGCCGGGAGTTCGTCGCCGATGCCTTGTCGGTCGCCGACTTCGCCATCCTCGGCTGGGCCTGGCGCCATCCGCGCCACAAGGTGGAGCTGAAGGATTTTCCGAACGTCGAGCGCTGGTACAACGCGATGATGGCCCGCCCGGCGACCAAGCGCGGCATGGAAGCCAAGCTGGATTGATACGCGCTGTCCCGACCCACCATTGTCGCCGCCCGGCCTTGTGCGCAATTGCGTACAAGGCCGGGCGATGACGGCCGGAGCTCACGCCCTTTTCGCCTCGAACGCCATCTTCACCGCAAGCCCGGCCAGCACCGTTCCCATCAGCCAGCGCTGCAGCAACAGCCACGTCGGCCGCGAGCCGAGAAACATTGCGATCGATCCGGCGGCAAGTGCGATCACTGCGTTGACGCTGACGCTGATCACGATCTGGATCGCGCCGAGCGCCAGCGACTGCGTCAGCACGCTGCCCACCGTGGGGTCGATGAACTGCGGCAGCAGCGCCAGGTACAGCATCGCGATCTTCGGATTGAGCAGATTGGTGACGAATCCCATCGCAAACAATTTGCGCGGGCCGTCGATTTGCAGCTTTCTCACCTGAAACGGCGAACGCCCGTTCGGCTTCAGCGCCTGCCACGCCAGCCACAGCAGATAGGCAGCGCCCGCGAAGCGCAGCGCGTCGTAAGCATAGGGCACCGCGAACAAGAGCGCGGTGATGCCGAACGCCGCGCACAGCATGTAAAACACAAACCCGAGCGCGACGCCGCCCAGCGACACGATCCCGGCCGCCGGCCCTTGCGTGATCGAGCGCGAGATCAGGTAGATCATGTTCGGCCCCGGCGTCAGCACCATGCCGAGCGAGATCAGGGCAAAACCAAGCAGGGTAGGGAGATGAGGCATGGGAGACTCGCGGCGAGGAATGCGCATGTTTCTAGCGTGCAGCGCGCGGCGATGTCATTTCGTATATTGCTCCGAGGACATTTCTATGGAGCCGCATCGGCGGTGCGCTCCCTCTCCCGCGTGCGGGGGAGGGCTGGGGTGGGGGTGTTGCCGCATAAGAGATGTCAGAGTTCGCGGAGAGAACCCCCACCCGCCGCGCTCACGCGCGTCGACCTAAGAGCGAGCTTCGCTCGTCTCGACCCCGCAAGCGGGAGAGGTAAGAATCAATGCGCCTCATCCCAGTTATTCGCCGCCCGAGCATCCACCTGCAGCGGCACAGACAGCGCCACCGCCGGGAACGGCGCGTCCTGCATGACGTGCTGCACGACCGGCAGCGTCGCCGCCACTTCGTCGTCCGGCACCTCGAAGATCAGCTCGTCATGCACCTGCAACAGCATCTGCGCCGACAGCTTCTTCTCCGCCAGCGCGTCCTCCATGCGGATCATGGCGCGGCGGATGATGTCGGCGGCGGTGCCTTGCAGGCGCGCGTTGATTGCGGCGCGCTCGTTGAAGGAGCGGACCGAGGCATTGGAGGCCTTGATGTCGGGGTAGTGCATCTTCCGGCCAAATAGCGTCGTGACGTAGCCGTTGGTGCGGCAGAAATCTCGCGTCTCGTCCATGTAGGCGCGAATGCCCGGGAAGCGCTCGAAGTACTTCTTGATGTAGGCAGAGGCTTCCTCGCGGGCGATGCCGAGCTGGTTGGCGAGGCCGAACGCCGAGATGCCGTAGATGATGCCGAAATTGATCGCTTTGGCGCGCCGCCGCACTTCGCCCGGCATGTCCTTGATCGGCACGCCGAACATTTCGGACGCCGTCATGGCGTGAATGTCGAGCCCGTCGCGGAACGCCTGCTTCAAAACGGGGATGTCCGCAATTTCGGCCAACAGCCGCAATTCGATCTGCGAGTAGTCCGCCGACACCAGCTTGTGCCCGGGCGTCGCGATGAAGGCGCGGCGGATCTTGCGGCCGTCCTCGGTGCGAACCGGAATGTTCTGCAGGTTTGGTTCGTTGGATGAGAGCCGCCCCGTGGTGGTCGCGGCCAGCGCGTAGGTCGTGTGCACGCGGTGGGTCTGCGGGTGCACGTAATTCGGCAGCGCGTCGGTATAGGTCGATTTCAGTTTCGAGACCTGCCGCCACTCCAGAATTTTCTTCGG
This sequence comes from Bradyrhizobium sp. AZCC 1721, assembly GCF_036924715.1. Taxonomy (NCBI): domain Bacteria; kingdom Pseudomonadati; phylum Pseudomonadota; class Alphaproteobacteria; order Hyphomicrobiales; family Nitrobacteraceae; genus Bradyrhizobium; species Bradyrhizobium sp. AZCC 1721. Next base: position 684,915 of record NZ_JAZHSB010000001.1, read on the forward strand.
GAATTCATGACCCTGCTCGGCGAGTTCGTCGAGAATCTGCGCCGAGGTCGACCACGCCCCGGTCTTGGTCTTGGTGCCGCCGGGGATGCCCATCTTGCCGAAGATGATGTCGCCGATCTGTTTGGGGCTGCCGACATTGATCGGCTCGCCGGCGATCTCCTGCAACTCGGCCTCGACGCGCGCCGCGGTCTGGGCGAAATCGCCCGACAGCCGCGACAGCACCTGGCGGTCAATCGAAATGCCGCGCCGCTCCATCCGCGCCAGCACGGTGACCAGCGGCCGCTCCAGGGTCTCGTAGACCGTCATCATGTGCTCCGCGGCGAGCCGCGGTTTGAGCACGCGATGCAGCCGCAGGATCACGTCGGCGCTTTCGGCTGAATAGACGGCCGCCTTGTCGATCGCGACCTGGTCGAAGGTCAGCTTGTTCTTGCCGTTGCCGATTAGCTCGGTTTCGCTCGTGACGGCATGGCCAAACCAACGTTCGGCGAGCGACCCCAGCGCATGTGAATTGCGTCCGGCGTCGAGCGCGTACGACATCAATTGCGCGTCGTCGACGTTGCCCAGGGTGACGCCGTGCTGCGCCAGCATCACGGCGCTGAACTTGATGTCGAAGCCGATCTTGATGATGCCCTGTGATTCCAACAGCGGCTGCAGCCCCGCCAGCGCCTCGGCAGCCGTGATCTGGTCCGGCGCGAGGCCAGCGTCGAACAGGCCGGCACCGCCGCCGGATTGCTTGTGCGTGAGTGGAATATAGCAGGCGTCGTTTGGCGCCAGTGCCAGCGCGATGCCGCAGATGTCGGCCTGCATTGGATCGTCCGAGCTCGCCTTGGCGACGATCGCAAACGTGCCGGCGTCATAGGCCCGCGCAACCCAGGCATTTAGCTCATCGAACGTGCGGATGGTCTGGTACTTGGTCCGATCGACCGGCAGTTTTCGCGCGGCCTCCGCGCGGACCGCGGCCAGCGATATCGGCGTACCCTTGTGGCTCGCCGCCTTGTCCTGCTTGTCGCCGCCGGTCTTGCCCGGTGCGGTGCCGGCTTTGCCGGCGGGCAGACTGTCGAACAGCGTGGTGCCTTCGACATAGCCCTCCGGCTTCTTGCCCGATGGCGGCACCGCGAACACACTGGCGCCGCTCTTGTTGCCTGCATCCGGCTCGATATCGGCGGGATCGATCTGCGAATATTCGGCGACACGGCGGGTAAGGGTGGAGAATTCCATCGCCTTGAGGAAGGCGATCAGCTTGCGCGCATCCGGCTCGTGCACGGCAAGGTCATCGAGCGGCACTTCGAGATCGACCTTGTCGTCGAGCAGCACCAATTGCCGCGAGATCCGCGCCTTCTCGGCGTTCTCGAGCAGTGCCTCGCGCCGTTTCGGCTGTTTGATCTCGCCGGCTCGGAACAGCAATTGTTCGAGGTCGCCATATTCGATGATCAGTTGCGCGGCGGTCTTGACGCCAATGCCGGGCACGCCGGGAACGTTGTCGGTGGAATCGCCGGCCAGCGCTTGCACCTCGACGACTTTCTCAGGCGGTACGCCGAATTTCTCGATCACCTCAGGGATGCCGATGCGGCGGTCCTTCATGGTGTCGTACATGGTGACGCAATCGGTCACGAGCTGCATCAGGTCCTTGTCCGAGGACACGATGGTGGCGGTGGCGCCGCGCTCGCAGGCGATGCGGACATAGGTCGCGATCAGATCATCGGCCTCGAAGCCGACCTGTTCCAGGCACGGCAGATCGAACGCCCGCACCGCCTCGCGGATCAGCGCGAATTGCGGGATCAGATCGTCCGGCGCCGCTGTCCGGTGCGCCTTGTAATCGGGATAGAGCTTGTTGCGGAACGTGATTTCCGACTTGTCGAACACGACGGCCAGATGCGTCGGCCGGTTATCCTCGGGCATCTCGCGCAACAGCTTCCACAGCATGTTGCAGAAGCCGAGCACTGCATTGACCTGCAGCCCGTCGGATTTGCGGTTCAGCGGCGGCAGCGCGTGATAGGCGCGGAAAATGTAGCCGGAACCGTCGACCAGGAAGACATGGTCGCCCTTGGCAGGGGCTTTGGCGGGCGCCTTGGCAGGCGCTTTGGCGGGAGCGGGTTTCGCGGCGGCTTTGGGGGCTGATTTCGGCATGGCCGAAATTTAGGGATTTTTGCGCGGATTGACAGCCTTGAGGGGCGGTAATTTGGGATTGCCGCACAGCCAATTTTCGTCGTCCCTGCGCACGCAGGGACCCATAATCCCGGAGAGTAGTTTTGTACTGGGCCGGGGCGATAGCCGATGTAACCACGGGGAACGGTGGTTATGGGTCCCTGCGTTCGCACTAGGGCATGCACACATCTAGTTCAGGTGCGGCGGATTGACTCAGGCCTGCTGCAAGGATTCCAGAATCGGGAAGTCGTGTGATTCCTATTTCGGCACTTCGGCTTTGGCAGAGGTGTCGGCATGTTGTCACAGATTAATTGGACGCTGGGTCGGTTCGGGGATCTCCGCCTTGATAAAGGGGGGCGGCGCTGCTCGAATGCATGGTCGCGGGCAAAGATGTGTGTTTGCGGCGACTTTCGAAGGGCGATCGGGCGCTCGAGGTGCGGTTCAACCGCTTCCTGCGCAATCCCAAGGTGACAACGGAGCAGATCATCGAAAGCTGGGGTGAAAGCACAGTCGCAGCGGTCGAAGGCCGCCACGTATTGGCGATCCAGGACACCAGCGAGATCAACTTCCATCCCACGGCGCGGCGCCGCCGCGGTCTCGGAGAGACCGCCAAGGCAACGTCCACGGCGCGCTACTCCATCCCCTGCTGGCAGTGGATGCCGACGACGGCACCTGCCTTGGCCTGTTGAGCGGCCAGGCGTGGACGCGCAAGGGCCGCCGCACCGTCTCACACGACCGGCGCGACTTGTCGGACAAGGAATCGCAGCGCTGGATCAGCACCGCCCTTGCAGCCAAGCCGTTGCTGGCCGGCGCTGCCATGGTCACCGTGATTGGCGATCGCGAGAGCGACATCTTCGCGCTTTATGCGAGCGCGGCTGAGGAACACTTCCATGTGATCGTCCGCAGCATGCATGATCGCAAGCTCGCGGACGACACCAGTTTGTACGCAGCCATTGAGCGCATAGCTGTGACAGACCGGCGTGCCGTCTGGCTGCCCGCGCGAGTGCAACGGCCGGAGCGTGTCGCAAATCTCGAACTGCGCTTTGGTGTGATCGAACTGGCTCGACCGCAGACCAAGTTCCTGCGCCATCTGCCTAAGAGCTTGCCGCTATATGTGGTCGACGTCCGTGAACCCAATCCCGAAGCTGGCGTCGAGCCCCTTCATTGGCGGCTTCTCACCACCCACCCGGTAACCGGCAAAGAAGAGGCCTGGCGCATCGTCGAATGGTACAAGCGGCGCTGGCTGATCGAACAGTTCTTCCGCGTCCTCAAGACGCAAGGCTTCAAACTCGAAGACAGTCAGATCGGCTCAGCCGAGCGTCTCCTCAAGCTGGTCGCCATCGCCGCCAAGGCGGCGGTCATCACCGTCCAACTCTTGCAGGCGCGCGATGGCCGCGGCAAGCAACCCGTCAGCCTCGCCTTCAATGCCGATGAAGTTGCGGCGCTCACTGCCCTTAACGCACAGCTTGAGGCCAAAACCATACGCCTGAGCAACCCGCATCCATCCGATAGCCTTGCCTGGGCTGCCCGGATCATCGGTCGGCTCGGCGGCTGGGACGGCTACCCGTCATCCAAACCGCCCGGTCCAATTACCTTCAAACACGGCCTGGAATACTTCCACGCCGTCGCTGCCGGATGGAGCCTCAGAAATGTGTGCATGCCCTAGTGCGTGCGCAGGGACGACGATAGAGATTACTCCGCCGGCTGCAGCGCCGGCGCGGCCTTTTTCGGCACGATCCAGAACGCGGCCGGGCGCTCGAACAGGAAGTTCGCCCGCAGCGCCAGTGCCAGGCGCCAGATCACCACCGCTCCGGCGACGCCTGCAACCGTCACGATCAGCGAGACCATCCCGATATCAGCGATCAGGCCGGCCTTCAAAAGCAGCGTTCGGGTCACCGCCATCGGTAGGAAGAAGGCGAGATAGATGACGATGGAATGCTCGCCGCAATAGCGCAGGAAATTCAGCCACTGCATGCGCGCCAGCAGCGTGCCCATGACGATGATGGCGCCGGCGCCCGCAAAGCCGAGCGCCAGTGAAACGAGCGGCCATTCGTCAAAGCCGGATACGACCAGCGCGCCGTTGACGAGCGTCCACAACGCGACGCCCACGAGTGCGAGGGCCGGGCGCGCCCGCGCGCGGTCCGACAACGCGAACACGTAGTTGGCGAACAGGTAGCCGGAATAGAAATAGACGAAACGCCCGCAGAATTCGTCGATCACGGTCCAGCCGGTCGTGATATGCGCCATCTCGAGCGCCGCGGCCGCGAGCCAGATCGCGAGCGGCGGGACGCCACGCAACAATTTTGTGACAACGAAGAATACCGGCAACAAATAAATGAACCACAGCGTGCCGAACGGCTCGATGAAGGATTCCAGATACATGAATCCGACATGCCGCCAACCCGATTCAGCGGCGAAGCCAGGAGCCTTGAAGCCGAACTGGATCGTCACCCACAGCACATAGAAATAAGCGAAGTGCAGGACCTTGCGGTCGAGATAGGTGCGCCAGTCACGGTCGATGACAACGGCAAGAAACAGGCCCGAAATCAGGAAGAAATCCGGCATCCGGAACGGTTTTGCGAACATCACGAACGCATGCATGAAGCCGCTCTGGCCGGCCGCCGCTTCGACCCCCAGCACCGAATGCATCATCACCACCATGATGATGCAGATGCCCTTGGCGTAGTCCACCCAGTCGATGCGGGTGGAGCGTTCCGTGACGGCGGATGTACCGTTTGAAGTCATCGGTGTCCCTTTTCGGCGCGAGGCGGCCGCATCTTCGGCCCGATCCGTTGCTTTCTCCTTTATCCATACAAAGCACATGCCCGGATCGGGCGCTTTTTCCGGTTTCCCCCTTTGGTGAAAAATGCTCTAAGACGCCCGCAAAATCGGGATTGGCGTTAACCATCAAATACGGATTGTTTTCATGCGAATCGCCATGATTGGCACGGGCTATGTGGGGCTGGTATCCGGCGCCTGCTTTGCCGATTTCGGCCACCAGGTCACCTGCGTGGACAAGGACGCCGGCAAGATCGAAGCCCTGCGCCGAGGTGAGATCCCGATTTTCGAGCCCGGGCTCGACGCGCTGGTGGCCTCCAACGTCAGGGCCAAGCGGCTGGATTTCACCACCGACCTGAGCGCGCCGGTGGCGGAAGCCGACGCCGTGTTCATCGCCGTCGGAACGCCCTCGCGGCGTGGCGACGGCCATGCCGACCTCACTTACGTCTACAGCGCTGCGCGCGAGATCGCAGCCGCGCTGTCCGGCTTCACCGTGGTGGTCACCAAATCGACCGTGCCGGTCGGCACAGGCGATGAGGTCGAACGACTGATCCGCGAGGCCAATCCGTCGGCCGACGTCGTGGTCGCCTCCAATCCGGAATTTTTGCGCGAGGGCGCCGCGATCCGCGACTTCAAATTCCCCGACCGAATCGTGGTCGGGACCGACGACGAACGCGGGCGCAAGGTGCTGGGCGACGTCTACCGGCCGCTGTCGCTCAACCAGGCGCCGTTGATGTTCACGGCGCGGCGCACCGCTGAACTGATCAAATACGCGGCCAACGCGTTCCTCGCCACCAAGATCACCTTCATCAACGAGATTGCCGATCTCTCGGAAAAGGTCGGTGCCGATGTGCAGCAAGTCGCGCGCGGCATCGGGCTCGACAACCGCATTGGCTCAAAATTCCTGCATGCCGGTCCGGGCTTCGGCGGCTCCTGCTTTCCGAAGGATACCCGCGCGCTGGTCAAGATCGCCCAGGACCATGACGTGCAGCTCCGCATCGTCGAGGCCGTGCTCGGCGTCAACGACATCAGAAAGCGGGCGATGGCGCGCAAGGTTTCCAACGCAACCGGCGGCCTGCGCGGCAAGACGGTGGCGGTGCTCGGCCTCACCTTCAAACCCGATACCGACGACATGCGCGAGGCGCCGTCGATCCCGCTGGTGACAGGTCTCCTCGACATGGGCGCCAAGGTGCGCGCACACGATCCGGTTGGCATGGAGCAGGCGAAGAAGGAATTGCCCGAGATCGAATATTGCACCGACCCCTACGAATGCGCGCGCGGCGCCGATGCGCTGGTGATCGTCACCGAGTGGGTCCAGTTCCGTGCGCTTGATCTGGAGCGCCTGAAGAATGAAATGGCGCAGCCCGTGGTGGTCGACCTGCGCAACATCTATCGCCCCGAGGACATGGCCGCGCAGGGCTTCACGTATGAGAGTGTCGGACGGGCGCCTGAGCCGAAGGTGTAGCCGCAACCACAGTTGTCATACCCTGCGCAGGCGGGGTACCCAGTACGCACGATCTTCGTAATCAGTAGCGTCTGCGTTTATGGATCACCCGCCCCAGTGCGCAATCGCGCACAAGGCGGGTGATGACGGATGAGAGACATTGCCTCTTACCTTCGACACGCCCCTGCCGATCGACGCGGTGCTCGACGAACTCGGGCGTACGCTCGCGGCCAACAACGCGGCGGTGCTGGTGGCGCCTCCGGGGGCCGGCAAAACCACGCGGGTGCCGCTGGCGCTGCTCGATGCGCCCTGGCTGAAGGACAAGAAGGTCATCATGCTGGAGCCGCGGCGGATCGCGGCGCGGGCCAGCGCCGAACGAATGGCGCGGACGCTCGGCGAGCGGGCAGGAGAGACCGTCGGCTATCGCGTCCGCTTCGGCTCCAAGATCTCGCACGCGACCCGGATCGAGGTGGTCACCGAGGGAATCTTTTCACGCCAGATTCTCGATGATCCCGAGTTGAACGGCGTTGCTGCCGTGCTGTTCGATGAATTTCACGAGCGTTCGCTCGACGCCGATCTGGGGCTCGCGCTCGCCCGCGATGCGCAGACCGGCCTGCGCGAGGACCTGCGCATCCTCGTGATGTCGGCGACACTCGACGGCGCAAGGGTCGGCAAGTTGCTCGGCGACGCGCCTGTCGTTGCCAGCGAAGGTCGCGCTTTTCCGGTGGAGACGCGCTATCTCGGCCGCAAGGCCGATGCGCCGATCGAGCGGCAGATGGCGGATGCGATCGCGACCGCGCTGCGTGCCGATCCCGGCTCGGTGCTGGCGTTTCTGCCGGGCGCTGCCGAAATCCGCCGGACGCAGAATTTTCTCGCCGAGCGGGTTCATGACGCGAGCGTCGAGATCGTGCCGCTGTTCGGCGCGCTGGAGGCCGCCGTGCAGGACCGCGCCATCGCGCCGGCACCGAAGGGGCAACGCAAAGTCGTGCTGGCGACTTCGATCGCCGAGACCTCGCTCACCATCGAGGGCGTCCGCATCGTCGTCGATTCCGGCCTGGCGCGGGTGCCGCGTTACGAGCCCGATATAGGCCTGACGCGGCTGGAGACCGTGCGCGCCTCGCGCGCCGCGGTCGACCAGCGCCGCGGCCGCGCTGGCCGCACCGAGCCCGGCGTGTGCTACCGGCTGTGGGACGAGCCGCAGACGGCGTCGCTTGCCGCCTACACCCAGCCCGAAATTCTTTCGGCCGATCTATCCTCGCTGGTGCTCGATCTCGCGCAATGGGGCGTCCGCGATCCGGCGACGCTGGCGTTTCTCGATCTCCCGCCGGCGCCGGCGTTGAAGGAAGCGGGCAGCCTGCTTCTCGAACTCGGCGCTCTCGATGGCGACGGCCGCATCACCGCAGAGGGCAAGAGCCTGCGTGCGCTGGCGCTGCCGCCGCGGCTGGCGCGCATGATCGTGGATTCGCACCGGCTAGGCGCGGGCGAAGAGGCCGCCGAAATCGCCGCTGTTCTCACCGAGCGCGGCCTCGGCGGCGACAGCGTCGATCTCGATGTCAGGCTCGATCAGTTCCGCCGCGACCGCTCGCCGCGTGCTTCCAGCGCGCGTAGCCTCGCACAGCGCTGGGCCCAGCAGGTGGCGGCGACGGAGCGCGCCAACGAGTCGTCTCTCTCTTCTCCCTCCCTCCTTTCGGGGGAGGGCCGGGGAGAGGGGGCCACACGGGCAGTCTTTCCTGCGGCCACCCCCTTCCCCCGCCCCTCCCCGCAAGGGGGAGGGGAGCCCGGGCAGTCTCGCGTCCCTAACGCCGAACTTTCAACAGGCGTCATGCTCGCACTCGCCTTTCCCGATCGGGTCGCCCGCAACCGCGGCAACGGCAGTTTCGTGCTCGCCAACGGCCGTGGCGCCGCCGTCGAGCAAACCTCGTCGCTGGCGCGCGCGCCCTATATCGCGGTCGCCGAACTGACCGGCACCGCAGCCCAGGGACGCATTCTGCTGGCAGCACCGATCGCCCAAGGAGACATTGAATCGCATTTCGCCGATCAGATCGAAAGCACCGAAGAGATTTCGTTCGATCGCGGCGCGATGGCGCTGCGTGCGCGCCGCAAGCGGACGCTGCACGCAATCACGCTGTCGGAAGCGCCGATGGCGCTGTCGCCGTCGGCAGAGACCGCACGCATCTTCGCTGCGGGCTTGGTCGCCGCCGGACTCGATAAGCTGCCGTGGTCGAAATCCCTGAAGCAATGGCGCGACCGCGTGATGTTCCTGCGCAAGGCGGAAGGTGAGAGCTGGCCCGATCTGTCGGATGCTGCGCTGGCAGCCGAAGCCGAAAACTGGCTGGTGCCCGCGCTCTACGACAAGACCTCGCTGAAGGATTTTTTCCCCGGCGATCTCTCGGATGCGCTGATGACGCTGTTGCCATGGGAATTGCGCGCGCGGCTGGAGCGCGAGGCGCCGACGCATTTCGAGGCTCCGACCGGCACCATGCTCGCGATCGACTACGAGGCCGAGCAGGGCCCGACCATCGCTGTGCGCCTGCAGGAACTGTTCGGGCTCAACACCCATCCTTCGATCGCCAAAGGCAAGGTGCCGCTGGTGCTCGAATTGCTGTCCCCGGCGCAACGCCCGGTGCAGGTGACGCGCGACCTTCCAGGCTTCTGGCGCGGCAGCTATGCCGCGGTGCGTTCCGACCTCCGCGGCCGCTATCCCCGCCACCCCTGGCCGGAAGACCCGGCCACCGCGCTGCCGACCCGCCGGGTCAAGCCGCGCGGGACGTGAGGGGACCGATACGCGCGGGTCAAGCCCGCGCATGACGATTTCGCCCCATTAACGCTTCGCTCATCCTTTTCGTCAAAATGGCAGGCCCAGTCATCGCCGTTAGTCGCGGTTTCGCGGCTGGCGTGGTGATATCGGCGGTCTGGCAGTCGAGTGTGGCGTGATGCGTAACCTGATGATCCTTGCCGCCGTCCTGGTCGGCCTCGGCACCTACATGGCGCAGATGGCAAACAAGATGTCGCCGGCCTCGGCCTCCGCCAGCACGTCGCCTCAAAAAGCTCCCGTGCAAACGGTCGCGCAAGCCTCCAGCCGCAGCCTCGACATTCGCCGCGATGCGCGCGGCCATTTCCAGGCTGACGGCCGCATCGACGGGCAGCGCATCAACTTCATGGTCGACACCGGCGCCTCGCTGGTGGCGCTGAACGAAAAGTCGGCGGCGCGGTTTGGCCTGCGTCCCTCGCGCAGCGACTACAACGCGACCGTCACCACGGCCAACGGCACCATCAAGGCCGCGCGTACGCGGCTTGCGATGATCGAACTCGGCGGCCTCGTGGTGCGCGACGTCGACGCCGTGGTGCTGCCTGACGAGGCGTTGTCCGAGAACCTGCTCGGCCTGTCGTTCCTGTCGAAGCTGAAGCGCTTCGAATACGCCAACGGCAAGATGGTGCTGGAACAGTAGAGCTTTCCACCCGGCCTGGCGGCATGCTATATTTTTCAGATGAACAGTTACGAAGCCTTGGAGACCCTGCGACGCTCCGAACACGCCCTGCGCGGGCGGGGTGTGAAGCATGCTGCCTTGTTCGGGTCTGTGGCACGCGGCGAAAATCGTCCTGACAGCGATATCGATATCATGATCGAATTCGATCCGGAGGCTCGTGTTACGGTCTTCGACTACGTGGATATCAAGGAATACATCGCGCAGCTTTTTGATCGGCCCGTGGACGTTGTGAACCGCGAAGGGCTCAAGCCTTATGTCCGCCCGGCGGCAATGGCCGACGCGATCTATGCCTTCTGATCCTACGAACCGCGCGCTCCGCGATATCCTCCATCACATCGATTTGGCGAAGAAAATGGCAGACGCCGGAAACGTCTATCGTCGCGACTACGAGGACGTTGCTGCCCAATTTGTCATCGAAGCAGAGATTCGGAGATCGGGCGCCTAAGTCCGGTGGCGCCGTTTGCCGCAACTGCCAAATTCGCCGCAATTAGCCGCCACAAGGCGCCGGTCCCGCCTATCGCCGGGCCGGCGTATTCGCTATGGCTGCGGTTCCCTCGCTTTCATGACAAGGCTATCCCATGTTCCCGAAGCCCAAATCCGTGCTGGTTCCGAATACCTATGACTTCGAATCCGGGCCGATGGTGAAGGCGACTGGTTTCCGCGAATACGACGCGCGCTGGCTGTTCGAGAAGGAAATCAATTTGATGGGTGTTCAGGCGCTGGGCATGGGGCTCGGTACGCTGATTGCGGAACTCGGCGTGAAACAGGAAATCGTCACCGGCCACGATTTCCGTGGCTATTCGGCTTCGATCAAATACGCGTTGATTTCCGGCCTGATGGCCGCGGGCTGCAAGGTGCACGACATCGGGCTCGCGGTGACGCCGATGGCCTATTTCGCGCAGTTCGATCTCGATGTGCCCTGCGTCGCCATGGTCACCGCCTCGCACAACGACAATGGCTGGACCGGCGTCAAGATGGGCGCCAACCGCCCGCTCACCTTCGGCCCCGACGAGATGACGCGGCTGAAGGAGATTGTGCTCAACGCCGATTTCTCGAACAGGGTCGGCGGCTCCTATCAATTCCACGAGAATTTTCCGGCGCGCTATATCGCCGATCTCACCAAGCGTCCGAAGCTGAAGCGCAAGCTGAAGGTTGTTGCCGCCTGCGGCAACGGCACTGCGGGCGCGTTCGCGCCGCAGGTTTTGGAGGCGATCGGCTGTGAAGTAATTCCGCTCGACACCGAGCTCGACCACACGTTTCCGAAATACAATCCGAATCCGGAAGACATGGAGATGCTGCACGCGATCCGCGACGCCGTGCTCAAGCACAAGGCCGATGTGGGCCTGGGCTTCGACGGGGACGGCGACCGCTGCGGTGTCGTCGACAACACCGGAGAGGAAATCTTCGCCGACAAGGTCGGCGTGATGCTGGCGCGCGACATGTCGGCTATCCACAAGGAAGCGCAGTTCGTGGTCGACGTGAAATCGACGGGATTGTTCGTCACGGATCCGGTGCTGCAAAAGCAGGGCGCAAAAACGGCCTACTGGAAGACCGGCCATTCCTACATGAAACGCCGCACCAACGAGATGGGCGCGCTGGCGGGATTCGAGAAATCTGGCCACTTCTTCTTCAACAAGCCGTTCGGCCGCGGCTATGACGACGGCCTGGTCTCGGCAGTTGCGATCTGCGAGATGCTCGATCGCGCACCTGACAAGTCGATGGCAGACCTGAAGAACGCGCTGCCGAAAACCTGGTCGTCGCCGACGATGTCGCCGCATTGCGCAGACGAAGTGAAATACCGCGTCGCCGACGCCGTGGTGAAGCACTTCGAAACGCTGCAGAAGAAGGGCGACAAGGTCGCCGGCCAGAAGATCCGCGATCTCGTCACAGTCAACGGCGTGCGCGTTACCGTGGAAGATGGAAGCTGGGGCCTGGTGCGGGCCTCATCGAACAAGCCGGAACTGGTTGTCGTGGTCGAGAGCCCGGTGAGTGAGGCGCGCATGCGCGACATGTTCGAAGCGATGGATTCCGTGCTGCGCACGCATCCGGAAGTGGGTGAGTATAACCAGAAGATTTGAGGGGGGCGCATTGCTGCCCCACTCTCGATCGTCGTCCCCCGCGAAGGCGGGGGACCCAGTACGCCGCGGCTTCTCGATCGAAAATGGGCGTCTCTGGAATACTGGGCGGTCAAGCCCGGCGATGACAGCTTCGCGAATGGCCATAACTCTACGCCGCCGGCACTGGCAGTGCGGTCACCGACTTGATCTTCTCCATCGCAAACCGAGAGGTGACGTTCTTCAGCGGCACTGCGCTGATCAGCTTTTTGTAGAACACGTCATAGCTCGCCATATCGGCGACCACGACGCGCAGCATGTAATCGACGTCGCCGGCCATCCGGTAGAATTCCATCACCTCGGGCATGGCGCTGACGGCGTCGGCGAACTTTCGCAGCCAGGCCTCGGAATGGTCGGCGCTCTCGACCGAGACGAACACGGAAATGCCGAGCCCGATCTTGTTCTGGTCGACCAGCGCCACCCGGCGCAGGATCACGCCATCGGCCTCCAGCCGCTGGATCCGCTTCCAGCACGGCGTCGACGACAGCCCGACCCGGTCCCCAATCTCGGCAACCGATAGCGAGGCGTCCTCCTGCAGCACGGTCAGGATCTTGCGGTCGATGGCATCCAGCCGGCGGCTGGCTTCAGGGAGCTGAACGGCTAGGTCAGTCATGAGAAGAATGTTCCATATGAAAGGTCTGATCCTCTCATATATAGAAAATTCTTCTATAGCAAGCCGCTAGTGGTTGGTCGAGGTCTGGCCTGCGGCTTGGCCGTGAGTCAAAAACTCTTCAACTTCAGCACGTTGCGGGGCTGCGAAAGCTCCCCCGAAGCGGGTGCATTTCAACGCCGCCGCGGCGGAGGCAAATCGAAGCGCCTGCCGCAGTTCCTGCTTCTCGGTGATCGCGAGCGCAAACGCGCCGTGGAACACGTCGCCGGCGCCCAGGGTGTCTACCGTATGCACCGGGAAAGCCGGGGTTTCCTGGATACCGCCGTTCTCGTCGAGCCAGATCGTGCCCCTCGGGCCTCGGGTTCCCGCCAGAAACGAGGGGGTCAGCTTTGCAATTTTCTTCAGCGCCTGGGCATCGTCGCTAACATCTGCGGTCTCCTGCAGCGGCTCGCTCGAGAACACCAGATGCGTCGAGGCGTTCAACAGTCCCTCGCGCATCGACATCGCGCGATCGACGTCGACAATGACGGGAATGCCGCGCCGGACCGCCTCGGCGCAGAGTTCGGTGCAGAATTCCGCGCAGCGGCTCTCGGTGAGAATGGCGGCGCAATCGTCCAGCAGCGTGTCGAAGTCGGGCAACTTCACATGCCACAGGTTCGGATCGCGGAAGGTCACGATGGTGCGCTCGCCGGAAGGATCGATCATCACCGCCGAGATCGGCGTCACCAGCCCCGGCATGTGGATGAGATGTTTTGTCTCGATGCCCTCATGCGCCATCTGCTCGAAGATGAAGCGGCTCGATGTTTCCTTGGCATCGCCCATCGGCCCGCAAATCGAGGCGCGGCCACCGAGCCGAACGATGCCGATCGCGCCATTGAGCGCGTTGCCGCCGCAGATTTCGTCGAATGCGGTGGCGTTCTCCTTGGAACCGCGCCCGGGAACACCCGGAGTATGAAAAGTGAGGTCACGCACCGGCATGCCGATGCAGAGGACACGCGGAGGTATTTTCGGCGCCTTGTCCTGAAAGTTCATGCGTGAGTCCGTCATGTCCGTTCAAAGTCCCGAGTTAATCGAGCAAGCAGGCGCCGGTTCCGTGCTACGCGCAGTTATCCCCGCGGATGCAACCATTGGCCGATCAAATGATGCGCGATCGCGAAGGGGTGCGCGGCAAACAGGCCGTCGGGGTGTTGGCGCTTGTGCATGAGAGCGACTTCGGCGCGATCGAACCAGCGCGCGTCCTCGAGCTCTGCGCGGTCCACTACGATCTCCTCGTTGAGCGCGCGCGCGGAACATCCGATCATTAGCGATGACGGATAGGGCCACGGCTGCGTCATGTAGTAGCTCACGTCGGTGCAACGAATGCCGGATTCCTCGAAAATTTCCCGGCAGACCGCGTCCTCGATCGTCTCGGCCGCTTCGACGAAGCCGGCGAGGCACGACCACATTCCAGGCATAAACTGCTTCTGCCGGCCGAGCAGGCACCGATCACCGTGCGTAACCAGCATGATTACGACCGGATCGGTGCGCGGAAAGTGTTCGGCCTTGCAACTCGGGCACTCGCGCTTCCAGCCGCCTTCCCTCATCGCGGTGCGGGTACCGCAATTGGCGCAATAGCCGTGGCGCTGATGCCAGGTCACCATCGATTTAGCCATAGCGATCGCGGAGAGTTGTTCCGGCGGCACGGTGCCCTGCATGGCCATGCCGCGCAGCTCGGTCACGGCGACGTCGTCGCGCGTCATCAGTTTTTCCACGGCGGCCGCCGAAATGCCCATGCCGAACACCGGCGCGCCGTCGCGCAGGCCCAGAAAGATGGTGCCGGGATTGGCGCCGAGCTTCACGGCTTCTTCGACGCCGAGCAGCACGCGCGGCCCATCCGCCTCCTGCTTCACCAGGAGCGAGTCGCGGTAGATCACATAGGCGCTGGCGTTGCGCTGGTTCTCCAGCGCGAACAATTTTTCGTCATTGGTGCGCAGATGCGCGGCGCGATCGAGAATATGGGTAACGAAAGCGGGCTTCCCCAGCGGATATTTGTCGAATGCGGACATCTATTCAACCCAACCAGATCTTGCGGCGAAGCGCGTTGATGAAATTCTGGACTTCCTCGGCGTCGTGCGCCAACGGCGGCATCACGCCCCAGACCGGGCGCGGCCAGGCCGCATCGCTGGTGCGCCGCGCGATGACATGGACATGCAACTGCGGCACCAGATTGCCGAGCGCCGCGACATTGAGCTTGTCGCATTTGGTGATCTCTTTGAGCGCCCGCGAAACCCGGGAGATTTCGGTCATCAACTGCGCCTGCTCGACATCGTCGAGGTCGATGATTTCCACCGCACCTGCCCGGCGCGGCACCAGCAGCAGCCACGGGTAATGCGCGTCCTTGATCACCAGCACCTTGCACAGCGGCAGGTCGCCGATGTCGATGGTGTCCTTTTTGAGCTGGGAATGCAGCGACCAGATGGAGGAATCAGAGGGCATTAGGGTTCCCGTGCCCGATGCATGTCGGGCCTAATAAGTGCCTTCTGTGAGCACTCCTATGGTTTCATACCAAGCTGTCATCATCCGCGAAAGCGGATGATCCAGTACGCCGTGGCCCTTCCGTTTTACTGTTAGGCTGCGGCGTACTGGATACCCCGCTTTCGCGGGGTATGACAGGGAAACGCGGAGTATTACAGGGAAAGCCCCGCTTGCTTTCCGGTCCTTTTGGCCCCAAATAGGGACCGGGAGATTGGCGGTGGACGAGCCACTCGCCAACCGGGTCAGGTCCGGAAGGAAGCAGCCCTAACGAGGTCCGGATCGGGTCGCTCGTCAGTCTCCTACCTGTTTTTCGAGCGAATCGCGCATGAACGCGGCCAGTCAGCGCCATGCGCTCGATTCCGTTCCTATCCGCAAGCCGGCCCCGAGAGACAATCAATTGCGGATCGACCGATGAGTGATGCTGGCGCTCCCCCCGATATGACAGCAGGCGCCGGCCAGGGTGGCTTGGAGCTCGGCGGCCAGCCCGCCACCGCCAAGCCCTACCGGGTGCTGGCACGAAAATACCGCCCCTCCAGTTTCGACGACCTGATCGGCCAGGAAGCCATGGTCCGCACCGTCTCGAACGCGTTCGAAACGGGCCGGATTCCGCAAGCCTGGATCCTGACCGGCGTCCGCGGCGTCGGCAAAACCACCACGGCGCGGATTCTCGCCCGCGCGCTGAACTACGAGAAGCCGGATGGTTCGGTTAAGGGGCCGACCATCCACATGCCGGATCTCGGCGTGCACTGCCAGGCGATCATGGAAAGCCGGCACATGGACGTGCTGGAAATGGACGCCGCCTCCCATACCGGCGTTGACGACGTCCGCCAGATCAATGACAGCGTGCGCTACGCGCCGGCCAGTGCCCGCTACAAGGTCTACATCATCGACGAAGTCCACATGCTGTCGACGGCGGCCTTCAACGCCTTCCTGAAGACGCTGGAAGAGCCGCCGGAGCATGCCAAATTCGTCTTCGCCACTACCGAGATCCGTAAAGTCCCGGTCACCGTGCTGTCGCGCTGCCAGCGTTTTGACCTGCGCCGGGTCGAGGCCGACGTGCTGATGGGGCATCTCTCCAACATTGCGAAAAAGGAAGGCGTCGAGGTCGAGCCCGAGGCGCTTGGCATCATCGCGCGCGCCGCCGAGGGCTCGGTGCGTGATTCGCTGTCGCTGTTCGATCAGGCAATTGCGCATGCGGCAGGACTTGTCCGTGCCGACGCGGTACGGCAGATGCTGGGGCTGGCCGACCGGACCCGGGTGATCGACCTGTTCGAGCATCTGGCGCGTGGCGATATCGCCAGCGCCTTTGGCGAATTCCGCAGCCAATATGACGTCGGCGCCGATCCGGTCGTGGTGCTGTCCGACCTCGCCGAATTCGTCAATTTCGTTACCCGCGTGAAGATCATCCCCGCCACCGCCGACAACGTCGCGTTCGGCGAGACCGAGCGCGTCCGCGCCCGTGAATTTGCCGCAAAGTTGTCGATGCGGGTGCTGTCGCGGATGTGGCAGATGCTGCTCAAGGGCATCACGGAAGTGCAGACCGCGACCCGGCCGGCGGCTGCCGCCGAAATGGTGCTGGTGCGCATCGCCTATGTCGCCGACTTGCCGACACCGGATGAGGCGATCCGGATGCTCGACCAGAACGGCGGTGGCGCGCAGATCGCGTCTGGCAGCGCGGCGCCGTCACGGGCTGCGCCCACCGCACCGGTATCTTCAATGTCTGCCGCATCGCCGATGCGGACGCCTGCCTCGCCCCGCTCCGGCGCGGAAGCGTCCGCTCGCCCGCGAATCGCCGCGCCATCGGCACAAACGGACTCCGCGCCCGTGCTGCGGATCACCACTTTCCCGCAGCTTGTCGCACTCGCCGGCGAAAAGCGCGATCTCCTGACCAAGGCGGCGCTGGAAGCCGATATGCGCCTGGTCCGCTTCGAGGACGGCCGGCTTGAGGTGGCGCTGGAGCGCAATGCGGCGCGGGGGCTGGTCAACGACCTCTCCCGCAAGCTGGAACTGTGGACCGGGCGGCGCTGGACCGTGATCGTCTCCAACGAGGCCGGCCAGCCGACATTGCGCTCGCAGAACGAGCAAGCGAGAAACGAGCACGCCCGCGCAGCCGAGGCCGATCCGCGCGTGCAGGAGGTGCTGGCGCGGTTTCCCGGCACTAAGGTCGTCGAGGTGCGAAGGCTTGCCGCCGAGCCGCCGGAATCCGATATTATCACTGACGACTTGAACGAGACTTCCGACGGCGACGACGACTGATCGGACTCTCGAGAGGACGGATGAATGGCTGATTTTCTCGGCATGATGAAGCAGGCGGCGGAGCTGCAATCCAAGATGCAGGCGATGCAGGAAGAACTCGGCAATCTGGAGGTCGAGGGCATTTCCGGCGGCGGGCTGGTTGCCGTTCGCATGACTGCGAAGATGGAAGTGAAGGGCGTGAAGATCGATCCGTCGCTGATGAAGGCCGAGGAGCGCGAAGTGCTCGAGGATCTGCTGGTCACCGCGCAGAACGACGCGCGGCGCAAGGCGGAAACCGCGGCGATGGAAAAGATGCAGGCGCTGACCGGCGGGCTCGGCCTGCCGCCCGGACTTGGTC
Source organism: Bradyrhizobium sp. AZCC 1721 (assembly GCF_036924715.1). Lineage (NCBI taxonomy): Bacteria > Pseudomonadati > Pseudomonadota > Alphaproteobacteria > Hyphomicrobiales > Nitrobacteraceae > Bradyrhizobium > Bradyrhizobium sp. AZCC 1721. The sequence goes on from NZ_JAZHSB010000001.1 coordinate 702,601, forward strand.
TCACCTGAAATGGCCGCAAGCGTTGCCGGCCCTGAAATCGAACGCCTGATCCAGCTCCTGGCGCGCCTGCCGGGGCTCGGGCCGCGCTCGGCGCGGCGCGCGGCGCTGCACCTGATCAAGAAGCGCGAGGCGCTGATGACGCCCTTGGCTGGCGCGCTGCAGGTGGCCATCGACAGGATTCAGGTCTGCAAGACCTGCGGCAATATCGATACGCAAAATCCCTGCACGGTATGCACTGACCCGAGGCGCGATCCCTCGACCATCGTCGTGGTCGCCGACGTCGCCGACCTCTGGGCGTTGGAGCGGGCGAACGCGACCAACGGCCGCTACCACGTGCTCGGCGCCACATTGTCGCCACTCGACGGCATCGGTCCGCAGGACCTGACCATCGACGCGCTGGTGGCCCGCGCACACGAGTCGCAAGTCAGCGAAATCGTGCTCGCGCTGAACGCCACGGTCGACGGCCAGACCACCGCCCATTACATCACCGATCTCCTGCAGGACGCCAACGTCAAGATCACCCGGCTTGCCCATGGCGTGCCGGTCGGCGGCGAGCTTGATTATCTCGACGAAGGTACGCTATCGGCTGCCATGCGGCAGCGCACGCTGTTCTAACCATCACCAACGGAACTGATCGACATGACGAAACCTCGATTCGGCAAACGCTATTGTTTTGCGGTCATCATGGCGGCGACTTTGATCGCGCCTTCCGCATGGGCGCAGCAGGTCGAGCCCGCACCGAAGCCCGGCAAGCCGATCAAGGCCGGCGACGTGCTGTCCGGCGAACTCAACGCCATGAAGGGCGGCAAGAAGCGCGCCGCGACCTACCAGATCACCAGCGAGCCGCGCCGGCTGCCGCCGCCGAACGGGCTCTGCAATCTCGAAACCGGGCCCGAGACGTTCCAGCTCGTCACCAGCAGCGAGGCCCAGACCGCGCAACTGAAGAATTTCATCGGCAAGGAAATTTCCGTGAAGGTCGACGAAGTCGCCTGCGCGCAGGATGCCGGGCAGATCAGCGAAGCCGTGATCACCAAGTGGAGCGTGGTGACCAAGCATTAGATCGACGCGTCTTGCATCTATCTTCGTCGTCCCTGCGAACGCAGGGACCCATAACCACAGGTGCTCGTGGTTAGATCGCGCTGGAGCTCCAGCGCATTTCAACAAGCAAGATTCGTGGTTATGGGTCCCGGCGCGCGCTTCGCTTGGCCAGGACGACGGAGAGATTAAACCTTCACCGGTCCCACCGCTTCAAAATGCCCGCGCCGCTGCAGCCACGTCAGCAGGATCAGGCTCGGCACCGCGACCGCAACCGAGATCACGAAGAACAGCGGCCAGCCCGTCGCCTCCGCCACATAGCCGGCGCCGGAGGATAGATAGGTGCGCCCGACGGCGGCCAGTGCGGTGAGCAGCGCGTATTGGGTCGCCGTGTGCAACGGGTTCCGGCATAGCGCTGAGAGATAGGCGACGAAGATCACGGTGCCGATCGCGCCGGTGAAGTTTTCCGCCGAAATGGCGGCCGCCAGTGCCCATTGGTTGGTGCCGACAAAGGCGAGCCACGCAAACACCAGGTTGGAGATCGCCTGCAGCACGCCGCCGATCCAGAGGCTTGCGACCAGCGAATATCGCCGCGCCACATAGCCGCCGGCAAAGCCGCCGATCAGCGTCGCGGCGAGACCGACGCCCTTCACGATCGCGGCGTAGTCGTTGCGGGTGAAGCCGAGGTCGATCACGAACGGCGCGGTCATGGTGCCGGAAAACGCGTCGGTGAGTTTGAACAGCACCACGAAGGCCAGCGCCGTCAAGGCATGCTTGCGCGACAGAAATTCAGAGAACGCCCCGATGGCGGCATGCATAACGCGCGAGAATGCAGCCTCGTCGTGGGTCTTGGCCTCCGCGCGCACCGATTGTTCGGGCTCGGTAGCGGCCAGCGCCGTGACGGTGCCGATCAGCACCAGCGCGGCCATGGTCACATAGCCCCACATCCACGCCGAGCTACGCCCGATGCCGGTGTCCTCGAACGCGCTTACGAGGAACAGCACGCCGGCGGTCGAAACCAGCATGCCGATCCGGTAGGCCGCGACGTAGGAGGCCATCCCGGCGGCCTGTTCGCTTTCGGGCAGGCTCTCGACGCGGAATGCGTCGACCACGATGTCCTGCGTCGAGGACATGGTCGCGACCAGAAGTGCGCCGAGCGCCACGAACAGCGGCGAGCGCGCCGGGTCGGTCAGCGCCAGCAGCATAATCGCGCCGATCAGGAGCAGTTGCGAGAACACCAGCCAGCCGCGCCTGCGGCCGAACGCGCGCGTGAAGATTGGCACATGCAGCGCATCGACCAGCGGCGCCCAGGCAAATTTCAGCGTGTAGGGCGTACCGACCAGCGCGAACAGTCCGATGGTGCCGAGATCGACGCCGGCTTCGCGCATCCACACCAGGAGCGTCGATCCAGATAGCGCCAGCGGCAACCCGGACGAAAAGCCGAGCAGCAGGACGATCAGCACGCGCGGCTGGAGGTACACGGCCCAGGCCTCGCGCCAGGTTGGCGCGGGGGCTTTCTCGGGCGCGGAGGTGGCTTCTGGTGCTGTCATGCAGGGGTGTTAGCAGATTTTGCAACACTGTCATCGCCCGGGCGATGACAGTCTAATATGCGGCCCTACTCCCCCGCCTGCAGCTTGCGCGGGGCGGGGAACAGCTCGGGGGTGCTGCTCTTGACGAAGCGCGGCACTTCCACCGGCGCATCGGCCTTGCTGAAATCGAGTTCCTCGATCCGCCCGGCGCGCTTTTCGATTTTGTCGGCGGAGATCAGGATCTGGCGGACGTCCTCGTTCACGTCGCCAAAATGCTTTTGCAGCTTCAGCACGCGGTCGCGCAAGCGGCCCAGATCGTCGCCGAGGTTGAGCACTTCGGTGCGGATCTGGTCGGCGGCATCGCGCATGCGCGCGTCTTTCAGGATCTGTTGCATCACCTGGATCGCCAGCATCAATAGCGAGGGCGACACCAGCACGACGCGGGCGCGGTAGGCTTTTTGGATCACGTCGTCAAAGCCGTCGTGGATTTCGGCATAGACCGATTCCGACGGCACGAACATCAGCGCGGTATCCTGGGTCTCGCCGGCGATCAGGTACTTCTCGGCGATGTCATTGACATGTTTCATCACGTCGTTGCGCAGGCGCTGCGTGGCGAATTTTCGCTCCTCGTCGCTGCGCGCGTCGTGCAGCGCGGTCATTGCCTCCAGCGGAAATTTGGCGTCGATGCAGAGCGGGCGCTGATCCGGCAGGAACACCACGCAATCCGGCCGCTTGCCGGACGAGAGCGTGTATTGGAACTCATACGAGCCCTGCGGCATGCCGTCCTGCACGATTGCTTCCATCCGCGCCTGGCCGAAGGCGCCGCGCGACTGCTTGTTGGCGAGGACGTCGCGGAGCGTGGTCACTTGAGACGTCAGGTCGGTGAGGTTCTTGTGCGCGTTGTCGATGATGCCGAGCCGCTCGTGCAGCACGCGCAGGCTATCCATGGTGTGGCGCGTGGTCGCTTCCATCGATTGGCCGACGCGATGCGTCACCGAATCCAGCCGCTCGTTGACCGCGCGCGCCATCTCGGCCTGGCGGCCGGCCAGCGCCTGCGCCATGGCGTCGACCCGCCCCGTCGATTCGCTCTGCGCCCGCAGCATCTCGCTCAGCCGCTCTTCCAGCTCGTCGGCGCGGATCGCCTGCGCCATTGCCAGTTCCGCGCCGCGGCGGGCGGAGCGGGCGATGACGATGGCAATCGTCAGCAGCAGCACCAATGCGAGCGCGCCGAAGCCCGCCAGCGCCTCGCCCACGTGAATCGGCAGGTCGCCGACGATGAAGAGAATTTCGTTCATGTCAGCCTTGTAGCCCGATTCGCCGCTTGAAGCGAACGAAGGGGGAACATTTATGGTAAATGATGGATCAATTTTCGTGGTTAACGCCGGCTTAAAAATCATGGTTAAGGCCGCCTTAACGGCCGCTGCGGCGGATTGACCCCGGCAGGTCAGCGGCTTAAATCCCGCGCCAGAGAAAAATCATGGCCATCAGAGAAATCATCATCCTGCCGGACAAGCAGTTGCGGCTCGTCTCCAAACCTGTCGAAAAGGTGACGACGGAGATCCGCAAGCTCGCCGACGACATGTTCGAAACCATGTACGACGCGCCCGGCATCGGTCTGGCCGCGATCCAGGTCGCGCAACCTTTGCGGTTGATCACCATGGATCTCGCCAAGAAGGACGAGAACGGCGAGACCAAGCCGAAGCCGCGGGTGTTCATCAACCCGGAAATCATCTCCTCGTCCGAGGAAATGTCGGTCTACGAGGAGGGCTGCCTTTCGATCCCCGAATATTACGAGGAGGTCGAACGCCCGGCGCGGGTTCGCATCCGCTACACCGATCTCGACGGCAAGGTGCATGAGGAGGACGCCGATGGCCTGTTCGCCACCTGCATCCAGCATGAGATCGACCACCTCAACGGCGTGCTGTTCGTGGACTATCTGTCGAAGCTGAAGCGCGACCGCGTGATGAAGAAGTTTATGAAAGCCGCCAAGCGCGCGGCGGGGTAGGCGTTTTTCCGCCGTGATCCATCAGCCGTCATGCCCGGGCTTGACCCGGGGTATCCACGTCCTTTTTGTGCCGCACTAAAGACGTGGATGGCCGGGGGCGCAGACAAGTGTACGTAGTCTGCGCAAAGCAGACTACTATGCCCGGCCATGACGGAATAAACTAACGCCGTCCCGGGATTTTTCACTTCATGCCACTCCGCCTGATCTTCATGGGCACGCCCGATTTCGCAGTGCCGACGCTGCTCGAACTCGTGGCCCACGGCCATGAGGTTGTGGCGGTCTATACCCGTGCGCCAAAGCCGGCAGGGCGCGGCATGAAACTGCAGTCGACCCCGGTCGAGCAGGAAGCGCGGCGGCTTGGGATTCCCGTAATGACGCCGGGGACGCTGAAGACGCCGGAAGCGCTTGCCGAATTCCGCGCGCACAATGCCGACGCCGCCGTCGTCGTCGCCTACGGCATGATCCTGCCGCAGGCCATCCTCGACGCGCCGCGCTACGGCTGCTTCAACCTGCACGCTTCGCTGCTGCCGCGCTGGCGCGGTGCCGCCCCGATCAATCGCGCCATCATGGAAGGTGATGCCGAGACAGGCGTGATGGTGATGAAGATGGATGTTGGCCTCGACACCGGCGACGTCGCCATGGCCGAGCGGCTCGCGATCACGGACTTAATGACGGCGGCCGACCTGAACGACGCGCTGGCGCCGCTCGGGGCCGACCTGATGGTGCGCGCCATGGGCGGGCTCGAGCGCGGCGGGTTGCAGCTCAAGAAACAGAGCGAAGACGGCGTGACCTACGCCGCCAAGATCGACAAGGCCGAGGCGCGGATCGACTGGAAGCGACCGGCACGCGAGGTGCTGCGGCATATTCACGGACTGTCGCCGTTTCCGGGCGCCTGGTGCGAGTTGGCTGCCGACGGCGAGCCGGCGCGGATCAAGATTCTGCGCTGTGAGTTGGCGAAAGGTTCAGGTGCGCCCGGCGAGGTGCTCGACGATGGTTTGACGATCGCCTGTGGTGACGGCGCGATCCGCATTCTGGAACTGCAACGCGAAGGCAAGGCGCGGATGAAGGCCGCGGATTTCCTGCGCGGTACGCCGCTGAAGGCTGGTGCGCGGTTTTCTTAACGCTGTCATACCCCGCGAAGGCGGGGTATCCAGTACGCCGCGGCCTTCGAGATTGAACCGAGGAGCCGCAGCGTACTGGATCATCCGCCGGAGCCTGTCATCCGGCCGGCCAAAGGCCGGACCGGTTGGCGGATGACGACGGCCCTACTGGATTGAGATGCCCCGCTACAAACTCATCATCGAATACGACGGCACGCCGTTCTCCGGCTGGCAGATCCAGGATAACGCGCCGACCGTGCAGGGCGCGCTGGAAACCGCGGTGAAGGCGATCTGCGGCGAGGACGTGCGCGTCCATGGCTCGGGCCGTACCGATGCCGGGGTTCATGCGCTGGCGCAGGTCGCGCATTGCGATATCCAAAAGCCGTTTCCGCCGGGCCGGCTGCGCGATGGGCTGAACGCGCATTTGCGCCCGCATCCGATCGGTGTGCTCTCGGCGGAGATCGTGGCCGATGATTTCGAGGCACGTTTCTCGGCCAAGAGACGCCACTACCGCTACCGGATCACCAACCACCGCGCTAATCTGGCGCTCGATATCAAGCGGAGCTGGCGGGTGCCGCGGCATCTCGATACGGATGCGATGGACGCCGCAGCCAAGAGGCTGCTCGGCAAGCACGATTTCACGACGTTTCGCGACACCGAGTGCCAGGCAAAATCGCCGGAGAAGACGCTCGACCAGCTCGACGTGATCAGGGAAGGCGATCAGGTTTCGATCCTCACTTCCGCGCGCTCGTTCCTGCACAGCCAGGTCCGCTCGATGGTGGGCTCACTGGTCTGGGTCGGCGAAGGCCGCTGGAGCGCCGACGACCTCGCCGCGGCGCTCGCCGCCCGCAACCGCGCCGCCTGCGGCCCGGTGGCGCCTCCGGAGGGGCTGTATCTGGTGCGGGTGGAGTATTAGCTGACGCTGACGATGTAGGATGGGTGGAGCGAAGCGATACCCATCATGTTCGCGGCGAGATGATGGGTATCGCTGCGCTCCACCCATCCTACGGTTCTGTGCGGATGGTGGCGGCGGTGCACTAGGCAAAATACCTTTCCAACACCCCGCGATAGATCTTCGTCAGCTTCTCCAGATCCGACACCGGCGTGCGTTCGTTGATCTGGTGCATGGTCTGGCCGACGAGGCCGAATTCGATCACCGGGCAGTAGCTCGAAATGAAACGCGCGTCCGAGGTGCCGCCGGAAGTCGAGAGCTCCGGCTTGCGTCCGGTGATTTCCTCGATCGCGCTTACTGCGAGATCGGTGAACGCGCCCGGCTTCGTCACGAACACGTTGGAGTTGGAATATTCCCACACGATGCGGGCGCGGATGCGGTTGCCGCAGGCCTTTGCCAGCCGCTCCTCGACCAGCGCGCGCAAGCTTTCCTGCGTGTGGTTGTCGTTGTAGCGGATGTTGAATTTTGCACGCGCCTGTCCGGGGATGACGTTACCAGCAGTATTGCCGACATCGACGGAAGTGAACTCGAGGTTTGACGCCTGAAACTGCGCGCTGCCATGGTCGAGCGGCTCGTCGGAGAGCGCTGCGATCAGCCGTGAAATATCAGGCACCGGGTTCGACGCGCGGTGCGGATAGGCGACATGGCCCTGCACGCCGTCGACGTAGAGCGTGCCGGACTGCGAGCCGCGGCGGCCGATCTTGATGCAATCACCCATCACCTCGACGTTGGAAGGTTCGCCGAGCACGCAATGATCGAATTTTTCGCCGCGCTCGGCGCACCACTTCAACAGCTTGATGGTGCCGTTGACCGAAATGTCCTCTTCGTCACCCGTGATCAAAAATGAGATCGAACCCCGGCCATCTTTTTGGGGCTTGCCGCCGTTGTCGGCAAGATATTGCAGCACGGCTGCGACGCTGCAGGCGATGCCGCCCTTCATGTCGACCGCGCCGCGGCCATAGAGATAGCCGTCCTTGACCTCGCCCGAGAACGCGCCAAGCGTCCACGCGGCCTCGTCGCCGGGTGGCACCACGTCGGTATGGCCGGCAAAGGTGATGTGCGGCGCGCTGTCGCCGATCCGAGCGTAGAGGTTGTCGATATCGGCGGTGCCTGGCTCGCCGAAGGTGACGCGATGCACCTCGAAGCCGGCGCCCTTCAGCAGACGTTCGAGCACGCCGAGCGCACCGGCGTCGGCAGGGGTGACAGAAGGGCAGCGGACGAGATCGCGGGTGATGGAGACGGCGTCATTCATACCCCGGCTTAACACGCCAAACCGGCGGCGGGCCAGCCTTGTGCGGCGCCATTTCGATCTCGCTTTGCTGATCCCAGCGCGGCCGCGCATCGCGCGGCGGAGGCGGCGTCAGCGGGTTGGCGCCGAACCGGTTGGTGTTTCGCGAGCCCTTCAGGCAGTACATTTCGACGAAGCCCCACACGCAGAGGACGGACGCGGCAACGGCTAGCGGCAGGTCGGCGTAGGAATCGGGAAGCCGGTCTGCAAACTGATTGTAGAGGCCGGGCAGAACGAAGAACGGCGCCATCCACCATCCGCTCTTATCGCGATCATGCAGCCGCTTGATGGAGGTCGCGAAATAGACCCACATGAGCAGCGACGTGCTGACCAGCTTGATCAAGAGCCGGGGGAGGTCGGCCAATGTCAGGGACCGATATGCGTCGGGATCGACCAGCTTGAAGAGGTCCGTAGCGCCGAAATGGAAGGATACCGGGGCCGCCGAACAGGCTGTGGATCGCAACGATTACCGTCCCCAAAGACATCATCAAGCCCAACAGGACCAGCATCGCGAGCCACATTTTGGCGCGGTTGATGCGGCCGTCGAAGCGGAAAAGGAACCAGACCCAGTCCATGCGAAACCCCGGGCGGCGGCAAAGCCCGCGGCCCGGAGATTGGTCGCATCGGAGGGATTTTAGGTTCGAGCCCTAATCCCGCAGCAATTCGTTGATGCTGGTCTTGGCGCGGGTGCGCTCGTCGACGCGCTTGACGATCACGGCGCAGGCCGTCGATGGGCCGGGCTGGCCGTTCTTCAGCGGTTTGCCGGGCAGGGCGCCGGGAACCACGACCGAATATTCCGGCACTTCGCCGATGAAGGTTTCGCCGGTCTCGCGGTCGACGATCTTGGTGGAGGCGCCGAGGAACACGCCCATTGCCAGCACCGCGCCCTTGCGCACGATCACGCCTTCGGCGACTTCCGAGCGCGCGCCGATGAAGCAGTCGTCCTCGACGATCACAGGTTCGGCCTGCAGCGGCTCCAGCACGCCGCCGATGCCGACGCCGCCGGAAATATGCACGCGCTTGCCGATCTGCGCGCAGGAACCAACCGTCGACCAGGTGTCGATCATGGTCGCCTCATCGACATAGGCGCCGAGATTGACGAAGGAGGGCATCAGCACGACGTTGCGGGCGATGAACGCCGAGCGGCGCACGATCGCGCCGGGCACGGCGCGGAAACCGGCATCGCGAAAACGGTTCTCGCCCCAGCCCTCGAATTTCGACGGCACCTTGTCCCACCACGACGCCTTGCCGGGGCCGCCGGGAATCTGGCCCATGTCGTTGAGGCGGAACGACAGCAGCACCGCCTTCTTCAGCCACTGATTGACCTTCCACTTGCCCGAGGCCTCACGCTCGGCCACCCGCGCCTCGCCTTTGTCGAGCAGCTCGAGTGCGTGATCGACGGCCTCGCGAACCTCGCCCTTGGTCGCCGTCGAAATGCCGTCGCGGGCATCGAAGGCGGAATTGACGGTGGATTCGAGCGCGGACAGGGACATCGGGATTCCTCGGGGGATTGGGCAAAGTCGGTGGGCTTTTTCGGGATTTGGAGGGTGAGAGTCAAGGCACGATGTCGTCCCTGCGAACGCAGGGAGGTGGATTCACACTCGAAGTGCAACGCTTTGGCAAAGGACTCGGCGGGGGTCCTGAAGTCAAGGCATTTGCGTGGGGTGTTGTTGTAGGTAGCGATGGACTGGCGGAAGCGGGCGGTTGAGAGGGCTGCCAGATCGGTTTTGCGTGGGATGAAGCGGCGCATTCGTCCGATGGCGTTCTCGATGCCGCCCTTTTGCCAAGGGGCGTAGGGATCGCAGAAGAAGGTCTCGATCGCCAGATCGTGCAGTGCCAGGTGGCCGGCGAATTCGGTGCCGTTGTCGAAGGTGACGGTCTGGCGCAGCGTATCCGGCAGGGCAGCGAACAAGCGAACGAGATGGCGTGCGACGCCGTGGGCGGCCTTGCTGGCGAGGCGCACGGCCAGCAACAGGCGAGAGGTTCGCTCATGCACGGTGAGGATGGCCTGACCGTATTTTGAGAACATCATCAGGTCGGCCTCCCAATGACCAGCGGTCTTGCGATCGGCAGCCTCGAGAGGTCGATTGGCCAGGGAAACACGGCCTTCAATGAAGCTTGCGGGGCTGGCTTTCCTGCAGCGATGGCCGCGCTTGCTCTTGCCGCGCGGCAGATAGCGCCGCCAGCGGCAGTCGTTGCTGCGCTTGAGCTGCGCGTAGATGAAGCGATAGATGCTCTCGTAGGAGATCACCTTGCGCCCATGCTCGCGCGCCAGCCGGCCGGCGACCTGTTCGGGAGACAAGCCGTGGGCGAGCCGTTCCATCCGAGCGCGGCGCAGGTCGGGCTCCCGTTCCAGGCGAGAGCCCGTCCAGCGCCGCGCTCGCGCCTGTTGCTGGGCATAGCTCGGCTTGTATCCGACCTGGGAACCCCGATTGCGGTTCAGCTCCCGAGAGATCGTTGATGGCGAGCGATCCAAAGCTGTCGCGATTTGCCGAAGCGAATTGCCGGCGGCAGAAAGCCGGGCAATCTCGCATCGATCTTCAAGGGAAAGCTGCTCGTAACTCTGCCCCATGGCAACACCTCCCGTTGGAAGTGTTGCACTTCGTTTGTGAACCTAGGGACCCATAACCACAGGCCGTGGTGAATTGAGCATGGCGTCAACCACCGACCTTAATCAGCGCGGCCGCCGCGTATGGGTCCCTGCGTTCGCAGGGACGACGGAAAGAGTTATCCGTTGCCGCTCAACCTCTGCAAAAACCCCGTCAAATCATCCGTGACATGATCGACGTAAGCTGCATCGCGGCCTTCCAGCTCCCAGTCCTCGCGCACCACTTCCTTGGCGCCGTCAGGCACCACCAGCACCGTGGTCATGCCGAGCTGGTGCGGCACCACGAGGTTGCGGGCGAGATCCTCGAACATCGCCGACCTCAGGGGATCGACGCCGTGGACGCGCAGGAACCTGTCGTAGGTCTGCGGCGCCGGCTTCGGCTCCAGCTCGGCGGCGATGATATCGAACACCGCCTCGAAATGCGCAGCCAGACCGAGCCGCTCCAACACCGCGCCGGCATGATCGGTCGAGCCGTTGGTCAGGATCAGCTTGCGCCCCGGAAGCTTTGCGATCGCAGCCCCCATCGTCGGGTTCGGCTCCAGCGGCGAATGATCGATCTGGTGCACATAGGCGAGGTAATCGTCGGCGCGCACGCCGTGCTCGGTCATCATGCCGCGCATGCTGGTGCCGTAACGGCGGTAATAGTCCTTCTGGATCACGCGGGCTTCTTCCGCGGAGATCTTCAAGTAAGCGCTGATGAACTCGCCGATCCGTGCGTCGACCTGCTGCCACAGATTGACGTGATGCGGGTACAGCGTGTTGTCAAGATCGAACACCCAGGTGTCGATGTGGCTGAAGGAGCGGGGGGATCTCATTTTTGACACTGCTCTATCTCCCCGTCGTCCCTGCGAACGCACTAGGGCATGCACACTTGTTGCGCCGCAAATACTCATGAAAAGCCAAGGGTTTTTGCACTTCTCAAGTGTTGCGACGTAGTTTTGCTGCGCGCGCTCTCCACCCCACCGAAGCGCTGGATTCCGATCTTGCGCGAAAACGCCAGCCTCGATTCCAAAATTTCGATGAGCTCGCATCTTCGATTCTAAAATTGCATATGAAGCCTGAATCGCACTGCAACATGTGTGCATCCACTAGTGCGAACGCAGGGACCCATACGCCGCGGCGGTTGTTGGTGAGCACAGTGCGCATTGCCTTTTGTCGCGGGTAGGATCCTAGGCCTAACTCGGTTCGGTGGTTATGGGTCCCTGCGTTCGCAGGGACGACGATAGAGCGTGCGCCGTGCTTCATCACGGCATCGCAAATCGCAGCGTCTTGCCGCCGCTACTCATATCGACCGTCGCAAAGCCGATTGCGGCAAGTCCGCGCGTGCCGCAATCGCTCTGTTCGGATATCTCGAACTTGCTTTCGCGCGTGCAGAGCTGTTTCGGGCCGCCCCAGTTCAACGGCTTGTCCCGATACTTGATGGCGCGGTTTTCGCCGTCGACGGCTTCGGCAAAACTGTAGACCTGTTTGGGCTGGCCGATCACATCGGGATGCAGGCACTTGCCGGGATCGATGCGGTACCAGCCGCGGCTGGTCACCGCCTTGCCGTCGTCGGTGGCGACCGCCGCCATGATCTTGTGCGGCGTGTCGTTGCACCAGGTCAGCCCTGTGGAGGAGGGCTTTTGCACGGCGTCGATCATGGTGGCGAAGAAGTTTTGCGACTGCACGATTTCGGCCGCCAGTCCGCGGCTCTTCAGAAAGGCGCTCAAGGCCCCTTGCGTCTTCGGTCCGTCGACGCCGTCGATCGGCGCGGCGTCATAGCCCGCGATCACCAGGAGCCGCTGGATGCCGGCGAGCCGCGCCTGCTCGTCGTCATACTCGGAATCTTCGGCCAGATAGGCGACAAGGGTGCCGTCGTCGGTCCGCGTCGGCGTGATCTGGGTGAACGGCGCCGGCGTCTGGTTGCCGCGGCACTGGCGGGCGGCGGCGATGACGAAATTGTCCGGCGCGATGCACAGCGTGTCGTTGCCGTTCTGCGGGATCGGCGAGGCGCCGTAGACGCCCAGCGCACGCGCGTTCAACAGGATGCGGTCGGCGGTCAGCGCGCCCTGCAGCACCACCCGGCAGGCGGCCGGATCGATCCGGAACCAGCCGCGCGTCGCAGTCGCCGATTTCTCGTCGATGCCGATCGCGGCCTCGACGACGTAGCTCATGCGGTTGCAGAGCTTTAAGTCGGCAAACGCGGGCAGCGCGGAAACGAACAGCGAGGTCATTGCGGCCGGCAGCGAAATCAGGAAGCGTGCAAAGCGCGGCCGTCGCAATGCCCTCCGCTCGTCATGCTTGGCCATGACGGCCCGTATGCGCGTCGCCGCTTTGCTCATCACTTGTGGATCAGCGTGCCGGTGCCTTGATTGGTGAACAATTCGAGCAACACGGCGTGCCGCATCTTGCCGTCGATGATGACGACGCCCTGCACGCCCTGTTCCAGCGCGTAGATGCAGGTCTCGACCTTCGGGATCATGCCGCCGGAAATCGTGCCGTCGGCGATCAGCTTTCGCGCGTCCTTCACCGATAATTCCGGAATCAGCTTCTTCGACTTGTCGAGCACGCCGGGAACGTCGGTCAACAGCAATAGTCGCTTGGCCTTGAGCGCGCCGGCCACCGCGCCGGCAAACGTGTCGGCGTTGATGTTGAGGGTGTGGCCGTCATGCGAGGTCGCCAGCGGCGCCAGCACCGGGATCAGTTCATAGCCGATCAACTGGTTCAGCAGCGTGAGATCGACCTTGTCGGGATCGCCGACAAAGCCGAGATCGATCGCTTTCTCGATGTTGGAATCCGGATCGACCATGGTCCGCGACGTCTTGGTCGCCTTCACCATGTTGCCGTCCTTGCCGGACAGTCCGACGGCCTTGCCGCCGGCTTCATTGATGTAGCCGACGAGTTGCTTGTTCACCGAGCCCGCCAGCACCATTTCGACGATCTCAATCGTGGCGGCATCGGTGATGCGCAGCCCGGCGGCGAATTCCGACTGGATACCGAGCCGCTTGAGCATGGTCGCGATCTGCGGCCCGCCGCCATGCACCACCACCGGATTGATCGCGGTCTGCTCCAGAAGCACGATGTCGCGCGCAAACGCCTTGGCGGTTTCCTCCGCGCCCATGGCGTGGCCGCCATATTTGATGACGATGGTTTCCTCGTCATATTGCTGCATATGCGGGAGCGCTTCCGACAGGATGCGGGCCTGATCGAGCGGGCTGATATCTTGCGCTGATGTCATGAAGCGGGTCTCGCCATTTTCGGATGTCGGGCCGGGTTCTATCCGATTGGCGGGCAGGGCGCAAAGTGGGTTGTTTCCTTCTCCCCTTGTGGGAGAAGGAAGAGTCACTCCCGCCGCGGCCAGGCCGCCGAAACCGCCAACGCCAGCCAGCTCGCGATCAGCAGTGTCCCGCCAGTCGGCGCGGCCATCGTAAACAGCCCATGCCCGGCATAGTGCCGCAGCGTCAAATCGCCGGCGAACAGGCTCGCTGCGAGAACAAGGCCGAAAGCGGCCGCGATCCCGATTTTCGCGTGAACGATCCCGCGCTCGGCCAACGCGACGCCGCCCAATACCGCGCTGGCGTGAAACAACAGCATTGACGACGCCGACACCAGCCGCGACGCATCCGCGCCATGGGCGGAGGCTGCCGCCAGCATGACACCATCAGCGCCCATGATGGCAGCGAACACGATCAGGATGCGGCCGGTGCGGTTCATCAGCCGCGCTCCTTCAACAGGCGCGCCATCGCCGCGCGCAATTCCGGCATGCCGGCACTGGTGCGCGAGGAGGTCACCAATACATCCGGAAACGCCGCCGGATGCTTGGCGAGCGCGGCCGTTGTCTCGGTGATATTGGTCTGAAGCTCGGCGGCCTTCACCTGATCCGCTTTCGTCAGCACCACCTGGTAGCTCACGGCGGATTTATCCAGCGTCTTCAGCACGTCCTGGTCGACATCCTTGATGCCGTGGCGCGCGTCGATCAGCACATAGACCCGCGCGAGCGTGGCGCGTCCTAACAGGAATTGATGAATCAGCTTGGTCCAGGAGGCGACCTTGGTTTTCGGCGCCGAGGCATAGCCATAGCCGGGCATGTCGACCAGCCGCAGCCCGGCCTTGTCAGGCCCTTCGAAGAAAATCAGTTCCTGGGTGCGGCCCGGCGTATGCGAGGTGCGCGCCAGCGCGTTGCGCCCCGTGAGCGCGTTGATGAGACTCGATTTGCCGACATTGGAGCGGCCGGCAAACGCCACTTCCACGCCCGCCATCGGCGGCAGTGTCTCGATCGAGGGCGAGGCCCAGACGAACTTCCATTCGCCGGCGAAGAGTTTTCGTCCCTCTTCGATCAGCTCCGCATCGATGTCAGCGCTCATGCGAAGATCCCATGCCCTTCGTCATGGCCGGGCTTATCCCGGCCATCCATGTTCGTTTCCGTCACCAGCACCGTAAAGACGTGGATGCCCGGCACAAGGCCGGGCATGACGGGTTGGAGAATGTCGGTATGGCTGCCGAAGGCGCCGCCGCGTCACGTCTTCTCGGCGGCCTTCTTCGGCGCGAACGTCGCCTTGAGATTGTCGAACAGCTCCACCTTCACGCCGTTCTTTCGCATGATGTAACTCTGCTGGATCACCGAGAGCAGGTTGTTCCAGGCCCAGTAGATCACGAGACCCGCCGGGAAGCCGGCCAGCATGAAGGTGAAGATCAGCGGCATCCAGTCGAAGATCATCTTCTGGGTCGGATCCGGCGGCGTCGGGTTCAGCTTCATCTGGAACCACATCGTGATGCCCATGATGATCGGCCAGACGCCGAGCGCGAGGTAAAATCCGATCACCGGAATGTGCGTCGGATCGAAAGGCAGCAGACCGAACAGATTGAACAGGTTGGTCGGGTCCGACGCCGAGAGATCCCTTATCCAGCCGTAGAACGGCGCATGGCGCATTTCGATGGTGACGAACAGCACCTTGTAGAGCGAGAAGAACACCGGAATCTGCAGCGCAATGGGAAGGCAGCCCGCGATCGGGTTGATCTTCTCCTTGCGGTAGATCTCCATCATCTCCTGCTGCTGCTTCTGGCGGTCGTCTGGATAGCGCTCCTTCAGCGCCTGCAGTTGCGGCTGCACCGACTTCATCTTCGCCATCGAGGCGTAGGACTTGTTGGCGAGCGGGAAGAACAACAGCTTGATCAGCACCGTCACCAGCAGGATGGAGAGGCCGAAATTGCCGACCAGATGGAAGAAATAGTCGAGCAACAGGAACATTGGCTTGGTGATGAAGTAGAACCAGCCCCAATCGATCAATAGATCGAATTGGTTCAGCCCGAGCTGCTTGTTGTAGCCGCCATGGCCGGCAAACGGGAAGTTGATGCCGACGACGCTGGCCTCCTTGGCGCCGGCGAACAGCCGCGCATTGGCGCTGCCAGTGCCGCCGATCGCAATCGTCTGCGGATCCAGCAGGTAGTCGGTCTGGTAGGTGCGCTTGGTGCCGGCCAGGTTGGAGGAGAAGCGCGCCTGCAGCCTGGCGGTGGTGTCCGGCAACAGCGCCGACGCCCAGTATTTGTCCGTGATGCCGAGCCAGCCATTGGTGACGTTGAAGGCGACCGACTTAACTTCGTCGATCTTCGAGTAGCTGTATTCCTGCAGGCGCTGGTCGCCGAGATAGCCGATCAGGCCTTCATGCAGGATGTAGTAGCCCGAGACCTCCGGCGTGCCGTGGCGGGAGATAAGGGCGAACGGATAGAGCGTGACCGGCGCATTGCCGACGTTGGTGACGTCGTCCTTGATGGTGAAGAGATAGCGGTCGTCGATTGCAATGGTGCGGCGGAAGGTGAGACCTTCGCCATTGTCCCATTTCAGCGTGACCGGCCTCTCGGGACTCAGGCTGCCGGAGCCTTCCTGCTGCCACACCGTCTCGCGATCGGGAAGCTTGGCGGTTGAGCCGGAGGCGGCGACCCAACCGAATTCCGCGTAATAGGGATGCGCCGTCCCCGAGGGCGAGAACAGCACGATCGCCGGCGACTTCGGATCGACGGTGTCGCGGAATTTCTCCAATGCGAGATCGTCGATGCGCGCGCCCTTCAGCGCGATGCTGCCGGAAATACGCGGCGTCTCGATCTTGATGCGGGGCGAGGCGGCAATCGCGGTGTCGCGGCTGACGACCGGCTGGGCCGGCTGGCCGGCAGGCGCGCCGGCGGAGGGCGTCGCGCCCGGTTGCGGCGTGGTGGAGCCGGGAGCCGTCTGCGGCTGCGACTTGTTAAGTTCGGCCTGGGTCTGCTGTTGCGCACGCTGCCGCTCCATCTGCGGCATATTGTAGAAATACTGCCAGGCGATCAGCACGAGGCCGGACAGAATGACGGCGAGGATGGTGTTGCGGTTGTCGGTCATCGTTTTTGAGGTCTCGCCATTCAATTCGGATGTTTGGTCGGCTGCCGGTCGAGGCGATGCAGCGCCGAGCGGAGATCGTCGAGCATGGTTGCGAAGTCGCGGGTGAGCGCGGCGCGACGGCCTACCAGCACATAATCATGGTGCGGTCGCATCGATATGACGTCCAGCCGCTTCACCAGTTCGCGAAGCCTGCGCCGGATGCGATTGCGCTCGGTAGCAGTACCGTTCTTTTTGGTAACGGTGAAGCCGATTCGGATCGGGCCGTCATCGTCGCGGGCTCGGCGCTGCACCACGAAGGCAGCGCTGTTGGCCCGCGTGCCATTGGCAACGGCGAGAAAGTCCGCCCGCTGCCTCAGCCGATCCATGAATGAAATCTCCGGAAAGGTTCCGGCTCAGGCGCTCAGACGCTTGCGGCCGCGCGCACGGCGAGCGGCGAGAACCTTGCGGCCGCCGGCGGTGGCGAGACGGGCGCGGAAGCCGTGACGGCGCTTGCGCACCAGTTTGCTGGGTTGATAAGTCCGCTTCACGGGTAGTTCTCCGCTGACCGGGCAATTTGCCTGTTGGATTGAGATGCGTCCGATGATGCGGGCCGGCCCGAAATGGGCCATTTACGGCCCAAAGCGAGCCGCCCCCGGCTGAAACCGGGCCATCGCGGACAATTGGCGCGGCTTATACGGGAGCGACCTGTTTTCGTCAATGTCGGGGGCTGCCGCATCAGCCCTTCTTTGAAACGTCGCAATTGGGGCGAATATATCTGTTTTCGTGGGGTTTTCAGGGGCAGGACGGCGACGCGCCCGGACCATTGGAACCACGGCACATTAGCGATCGGTAATTTGACCGTTCGGTGGCCCAAACGCATCCTCGGAATCACGGGAACGCGAACTTATATGGGCCGCGCGACCTGGGTTCGGCGGGCTCCGAAAGCAGAGATATCAAGGCGGATAATCGTGTCAGCGACCGACCAGCCGACTCTTCAAGCGCCGCGGCCTTCGGGCCCGCGGCGGCTCGGCCTGTCCGGCAAGCTCCTGCTGCTCACCATTCCGCTCGTGATGATCGCGCTCCTGATGATCTACGTGCCTTCGATCGCGAATTTCTGGACCAATCGGCTGAACGACCGCCTCGCCGCGGCCAATACCGCCGCCTTGGTGCTGGACGCCGCGCCGCTCGGCATGGTCCCGGATTCGCTGGCCCGGCAGATTCTGACCAGCGTCGGCGCGCGGGCGGTCGCCATCAAGATGGGGCAGCAGCGTCGGCTGCTCGCCAGCGCCGACCTGCCGCCGGCGATCGACCGTGACATCGACATGCGGACGCTCACGGTGTGGTCCGCTATCGTCGAGTCCTTTGAGACCATGCTGGAGCGAGGCAACCAGACCATCCGCGTGGTGGGGCCCGCGCCCGGCGGCGCCCAATTCATCGAAGTCGTGGTCGACGAGAAGCCGTTGCGGCTGGCGATGTACCGCTTTTCCAGCAACCTGCTGCTGGTCTCGCTGGGGATCGCGATGCTGGCCGCGGGGCTGGTTTACCTCGCGCTGCATTATCTGTTTGTCCGCCCGATGCGGCGGCTGACTGCCAATCTCGTCGGCTTCCACGAAAACCCCGAAAGCGCGGCGCGCATCATCGTGCCGAGCCAGCGCAGCGACGAGATCGGCGTCGTCGAGCGCGAACTGTCCGACATGCAGCGCGACCTCGTCTCGATGCTCTCCCAGAAGAGCCGGCTTGCCGCGCTCGGGCTTGCGGTGTCGAAGATCAACCATGATCTGCGCAATCTTCTGGCGTCCTCGCAATTGCTGTCGGATCAATTGGCCAGTGTGCCCGATCCGCGGGTGCAGCGCTTTGCGCCGAAACTGATGCGCTCGCTGGAGCGCGCCATCGACTTCTGCCAATCGACGCTGTCCTATGGCCGGGCTCAGGAAGCCGAGCCCGACCGCCGCTTGATCCAGGTCGAACCCGTGGTCACCGAGGTGCGCGAATCTGCCGGCCTTGCCGCCGACGCCTCGATCACCTGGATCAACGCCATCGAGCGCGGGCTTTCGATCGACGCCGATCCCGACCAGCTCTTTCGCGTGCTGCTTAACCTGGTGCGTAACGCGGTGCAGGCGCTCGACAGCCGCCCCAAGGGCGACACCGCGACATTGCAGATCCGAATCACCGGCCGCCGCGAAGGCTCGGTCGCGATCATCGAGGTTTCCGACACCGGTCCGGGCGTGCCGGCAAAGACGCGCGAGCACCTGTTCGAGGCGTTCCAGACCTCCGGCCGCCCCGGCGGCAGCGGGCTGGGCCTGGCGATCGCCGCCGAGTTGGTCCGCGCCCATGGCGGCGACATCCACCTGGTCGAAGGCACCATTGGTGCCACCTTCCGCGTCTCGATTCCCGACCGCCCGGTGGAACTACAGAGCGTCCGCAACGAGCGGGCCCGGGCGTAAGCAGTTGATCCTCCACGTCGTTCCGGGGCGATGCCACCGGGTCCGCGCGAAGCGCGGCCCGATGACAGGCTCTGCATCCTCCGCATCGAAGCCGGAATCCAGAAGTCGTGGCGCGAGATTCCCCGATGTGCGGGGCACATCCGAGGTTTGCGCTGTGATGCGCCCGGAATGACGGAAATACTGCCCGGAATTGGCCCCCCGATCGCATTTCCCCACCTTGCCAAGCGAAGCCGGAGCGGGTAGCTAAAGCGCTCTTTCGCGACCGTCCGAGGTCTTTGTCGGACGCATCCGGGCCTCTTAAAGCCCAAATGCCAAGCGAAAACGCGCCCGTAGCTCAGCTGGATAGAGCACCAGACTACGAATCTGGGGGTCAGGAGTTCGAATCTCTTCGGGCGCGCCATTTCACTGCGATCAAGCGCGCGGCTTTGCCGTGACCCGCACCTCCGGCAGCCACTATCGGCTGGTCCACCGAGCCGATTCGGCGCGCAAAGTGACGGTGCCGTACCACGCCGATGATCTCAAGCGCGGCACATTGCGCTGTCGGCGTCATCAGAAAGATGCAATGCGCTCGGCAGACTACCTCTCGGTAGAACAACACACGATCCTGAAAGGCGCTGTCGGCAGCGGTTGCTATAGGCAGATATCTCAAGCAAACGCCAAGGGAGAGACCCCATGTATATCCTTTATCACTTTCCATTTTCTCAGCATGGGCGACGGGTCGTCGCGCTACTTGAGGAAGCTCGCATTCCCTATGAGTTGCGCGTCGTCGACATGGCGTCCGGCCAGCACATGTCTGACGACTTCCGCAAAATCAATCCGAACCATCAAGTCCCGGTGCTGATCGATGGAGATCTCACGCTCACCGAATCGAACGCTATTCTGCGCTACCTCTGTACCAAGCATGACCTGATTGAGTGGTATCCTCGGGCCGCCGACTCGCGCGCCCGGGTGGAACAATGGCTTGACTGGAACCAGTGCCGCCTCGGCCCCGCCGTGGTCGATATCGTCCTCAACAAGGTATTCCTCGGCCCCAATGGCGACGCCTCCGCAATCGAGCGTGGCGAACGGCGATTGGCGGATGTCGCTCCGGTCCTGGAAGCCAGGCTGTCACGTTCCGCCCATGTCGCCGGAGACACGCCAACGATCGCGGACCTGTCGATTGCATCGAACTTGACCCAACTCTATCTTGCCGACGCTTCGCCAAAGACACCCGCCACCGTTGCATGGTATCGCAAAATGGAAGCGCTAAGCGGTGTCAGGGCATCGTGCGCGCCCATGCAGGCCAAGACGAAGGGTTAACGGCCAACCTCGTCCCGAGCACACGCCACAAAACGCTAGAGCATGCTGTTTTTTACCGGAATCGGGATTCCCAGTCTGGAGAATCTCTGATTCAAACTCGATGCTGGGAACGCGGGCCCAGCATGGATGGCGCGCCCCCTTTTGGAAGACACGCGGCCTGCGCAAGGGCAAATACTATCGCGCCGAGCCAGCCTGCAGATACCGCGGCCGGCCAGAACGGCAAGGGTGTGAGCCGGTTGAGCGCGAGCCCAGTAAGCACTGCGACCGCCCACGCGATCGGCGGCCGGACAATGACGTCAGCGGTACCTGCCGTGTCAGCCATGGCGGAACCTGCGTTCCTTTCGATGTAGCCAGCCGAAGTTATTTGCAGGCGTAGCGTAAAATCGCAGGCAGTCCGAAATGAGCGTGCCCGAAGCTCTTCGCGCCGTGGATGGCGTAGTGCTACCGTCCAGCAGCTGCACCATCACCAGGGACACGACCGAAATCATGACTAAAAGTAAATTGCTACGAATGGACAATGTCGGCATCGTGGTGGAATCTCTCGATGATGCCATCTCTTTTTTCACCGAGCTTGGCCTGACGCTTGAGGGGCGAGCCATGGTTGAAGGAGAATGGGCCGGACGCGTCACTGGACTGGGTAATCAGCGCGTCGAGATCGCCATGATGCTCACTCCCGACGGCCACAGCCGCCTCGAGCTCTCGCGTTTTCTCACCCCGTCTGTAGTCGCCGATCACCGGAACGCCCCGGTGAACGCCCTCGGCTACCTGCGTGCTATGTTCACAGTGAGCGACATCGACGAAACACTCACCAGACTCCGTAAGCACGGTGCGCAGCTCGTCGGCGAAGTGGTTCAGTACGAGGATTCGTATCGGCTCTGCTACATCCGCGGCCCCGAAGGACTTCTCATCGGACTGGCAGAACCACTCGGTAGTAATCGGTAACGGTTAAGGGAGAACCCCGCCCGCGTCAGCAGGTGGGGTTTGGACGTGCCACGCTTCAGCTGGATCGCGTGGCGTAGTGCGATTTCGCAATCTGTCGCAACTTTTCGAGCGATAGCGGTCTCGCGGCTGGCTGCAGCGTCATAGCGTTCCGGCGAAAACGTAGTTATCAGTTTCATCTACGCTCGGGCGCCATTTTGCGATTTGTACGATTTCACCGCCAAAACGCGCCGCTATCATGCTGCGTTTCCGCTCCGCCCCGCGGCGGGTTCAATGACCAGGTGGATGGCATGCCAAAGACGCGTGCTGTTTTGGGCTCCGCTCTTTTCCTCGTCGCCGCGCCCGGCGTGTTGGCAGTGCTCCTCCCATGGTGGGTTACGCACTGGGAGGTTCGATCGCCATTCCTTGGGCTTGAGCTGACGCGCGCCATCGGCGCGATATTGATCCTTGCCGGCATACCCGGACTTGTGGGTTCATTTGCTCGCTTTGCGCCGTATCATTCGGGCTGATCGTTGGCGTAGCGCGCAATCGTACAACCTCGCAGTTTTGCCGGCTGGAACGCGCGGCAGGCCACGGCATCATGGCGCCACGGCGAACGAGTAGTGCCCATCTTCATCGACCGTGGCGCGCCATTTCGGTTCAAAGGCACGAACGCCTAGCACCGCCGCCTCTACGCCAGAGGCGGCGGTTAGCGTTCGGAGCAGCTCGCTCCGCAGCCCACGAATGCGAGCCTCTTTCCGGCTCACGACTTACACCCGCTGCGCGACAGTGCGCGCACTTGATCGCGGGCGAACGTGCCGTCGCCGTTCCCAATTGCGATTTAAAATCAGTCAATCTAGCTTACAACCGATTTCATGACGCAATCAGAACCGCGTGGATGGGCCGCGTGAGGAAGGAATTGGGTATGGCTAAGCTCGTGTTCGGAATGAACCAGTCCCTGGACGGCTACGTCGACCATATGGCGTTTGCGCCAAGCCCTACGCTCTTCCGCCACTTCATCGAGGAGGCTCAGGGGCAGGCAGGTAGTGTGTACGGTCGCCAAATGTATGAGATCATGCGTTACTGGGACGACGATCATCCTGAGTGGGGTGCAGAGGAACACGCCTTCGCGGCGGCGTGGCGGAAACAGCCGAAATGGGTCGTCTCGCGCTCGTTGAAGTCGGTCGGCCCCAACGCCAGGCTTGTTGAGGATGATCTCGAGGGCGCGATCCGCAAGCTGAAGGCCGAGCGCGACGGGGAGGTCGAAGTTGCTGGCCCGAACTTGGCGCAAAGCCTCACCGAACTTGGCCTGATCGATGAGTATCGAATCTACCTGCACCCTGTCGTGCTTGGCCACGGCAAGCCATATTTCGCCGGACCCCGGCCGCCGCTCCGCCTTGTGACTCATGATCGGATTGGCGAGGATGTGATCAGGTTGACCTACGTTCCTGCTTAATCTCGCGACTCGCCGGATGGAAATCGCAGCGATCTGCGCTCGCTAGCGGCGCTGGCGAAGTAGGAACGGCGGATTGTATTCGAGTGCATCGTCACCTTAATCCCGTACTTCGCCGGTATATCTCCAGCAGACCGCGAATCGTCAGGTCGGGATCGAAGTGATCTATCGCCTTGGTGGCGTCGTGGAACAACGATGCGACACCGCCGGTGGCGACGACCGTCATTGCTTCGTTCCGCTCAGCCTTAATGCGAGCAATCATTCCTTCGATGAGCGCAACGTGACCCCAGAAAATGCCGGACTGCATGGCGCTAACCGTGTCGTCGCCTACCACCCGTCGTGGCTTTTGCAGCGCAATTCTGGGAAGCTTCGCGGCGGCTGCATGCAGGGCCTCCATCGACAGGTGGACGCCTGGCGCGATCACACCTCCCTCGAAGCCGCCATCACTCGCGATCACGTCCAGCGTGATGGCGGTCCCGCTGTCGACAATGATCAATGGCCCGGAATAGAGCTTGAGCGCGCCGAGCGCATTGACCAGACGGTCCGATCCGACCTCCGAGGGCTTCTTGGTCCGCACCTCGATGCCCAGCTCGGTGTTCTCACCAATGATCAACGGCTCGGCGTGCAGGTAACGACGCGACAGGTTTCGCAGGTTGAAGATCGACTGCGGCACTACGCTCGATATCACACAGGCATTCAAAAGGCTGAGCTCAAGTTTGTGCATCGCCATGAGCTGCGACAGCCACACGGCGTACTCATCGGCTGTACGGCTAGGTTCGGTAGCCGATCGCCATTGGGCGATCCAATGGTCGCCGTCGTGAACCGCGAACAGGCTGTTGGTGTTTCCCTGCTCAATTGCCAGAAGCATCGATCAAGTCCTACGTTGCAGCTTCACATTATCTGGGCGCGGCGCCACGGTGAAGCAATAGTGCCCATCTTCATCGGCCGCGGCGCGCCACTTATCGACTGCATCGCGCAAATATCTTGACCTGCGAGGCCACCCCTGCGCTTCAATGGCCTTCGCGCTCGGCGTCGCCCTGAACCGCGTCTTCCGCTTGTGCGGCGACCAGTGCCGGCACGCCGCGGGATCGAATGACGATTCCGATGACGTCGACATCGACCTTGAGCAGATCGAGCTCTCGCGTCATCTCGCGCAGTTCCTGGCCCTTGCGCGCGATTTCCTCGGAAACGTCGATAGCCATGTTGCGCTCGGTGACCCCGCCCGGGCTGCCGACGAACATTTTGGCTCTGAGCCACTCCAGCCGCGCCCGCTGCGTATCGCGCGCGAACTTCTTTTCGACGAACTGTCGCCGTGCCTCTACGTAGGCCGCCAGCAATTCGACGTCGGACATTTTGTACAGGGCGTCGGCTGAAACGCTCATGGCCGCTGGCTCAGACGATCGGGTTCATGGCAGGTAGCGGGTCAAAACCTATTCTACCAAGCCAGGTCCGATCAAGAGCCTGCCATTTCCTGCGCGCCGCCGAGCAGCGTGACGTTGAGTCTGCCGCCAGTGAACAACATGTCGTCCAGCGCTTCGCTGATGTCGCCGGATTCGACCGTCGAACCGCCGTCCCGAAAAATGCTCGCTTGCGCGATACGCCGCATCAATTCCTTGATGGACGCGGCGCTGACGCCCTTCGTGCGGTTCACGGTCTCATCAATGATGGTCTGATCCATCGGCAGGTCCTTGCCATAGAGCCGAACAAGCTTGCTGCGGCCGATGCCGTCGGGCAGCGGCACTTCGATCGCCTGGTCGATGCGTCCGGGCCGGCCGGCCAGCGCGCCTTCAAGCTGCTCCGGCCGGTTGGTGGTGAGGACGAACAGGATGTCGGAGTCCTCCTTCAGCCCGTCCATTTCGTTGAGCAGCTTGTTGAGCAGCGGCTCTTCACACGATCCCATCTCTTCGCGATCGCGGGCGATGAGGTCGACGTCCTCGATCACTACCATCGTCGGCTGCAACAGGCGCGCCAGCTTCATGTAGGCGCCGAGCAACCCCACCTGCTCGGCCGTGATGATCAACGTCGTATGTCCGGGCAAGTTGGTCGCGAGGTAACGGATCGTGTGCGTCTTGCCGGTGCCCGGCGGACCGTAAAGCAGGATGCCCTTGCGGGTCGACTGGCCCAGCTTGCGAAGCGCCGCGCGATTGCCGACAAAGCCCATGACGTTGCGATCGAGCAGCTTCAGCGTCTGTTCGGGCAAGATGACTTCCTCACGTCCGACTGCCGGCAGCCGGTGCACCATGACCCCGCTCGACCGTCCGCGATAGTCGGATCCACCTTCGAGCGAAAGGATCTTGCCGCGATAGGAACGCGCGGCGTGCACCGCCTCTTCAAGCCCGGCGAACGAACGTTGCACGAGTGCGTCGCCGGCGGCGCCGGCCGGCACGGCGATCTCGATGAGTATCGCAGCCTCATGCTGGTATTCGCGATGAAACGATAGCAGCACGGCGTAGCGGAGTTCGCCGGCCCTGCACAGCCACAGTCCGTTATGCAGGCATTTCACCGGCTGCGCTTCACCGATCTCGACGTCGTGGTACTGCGGCGGCGCAAGCGCGGGTGCGTTCCGGCCATCCTTCATCAGGGCCGCAAATACCAGCGTCTCATAGCGATACTCCTCGTGAATGCCGAAGAAGTGCAGCGGCGAGGCGAGCAACTGGGCGACCGCGACCTGGACGTCGGCGAGCATGTGGCCGGGAAACTGCCGCGCTCTCGTCACCAACTGGTTTCGCGGGATTCCGGCAAAGTGCCAGTCAAGCGCGAGCCAGGCGTATTTGAACTCGTCTCCAGGCACGGCCTCCGATGCGCGCCTGACGGCAAGCAGGCAGCCGTTGCAGAGGCACGCCGTGCCGCCGGCGAGCAGGATTTCACTGCCAGTCGCCGGTGCTCCGCAAAGATCGCATGCGCCTTTCGTGGCCGCGGTTTCGCTGGTGATCAGCAAACCATGACCGGCGGCGCTGATGCTTTGCCGTGCCGAATCCAGCAGCGCCTTGGCGACCGAGCCCGGGTAGGGGCCGCAGGCCACCTTCTCTTTGTTCTCGATCAGCGCGGTGAATGCGATCGCTTCCCGTTCCGACTTGCCGAATACGTTGCGAAGGAGCTGCCGGACGAATTCGACGGGCGTATCGTCATCATTATGAATGAAGAGCGTGATCGACCCGGCGTCGGTGCAAATGTCATGCATGAAAGGAAAGACCTCATACGCGTTGTTCCCAAAGAACAAAAAGAGAACACAGGCAGCGAGCCGCGTCACGCGGTCAGAGAACCGCCACTTCCAATGTGGGAATAGCATTGATCTTCTCGCCAAGCTCCTGCTCGGCCCGCTCCAGATCGTAGCGCTTCTGCATTGAGCCACAGGTCCGGACCAAGCCGCACCACCGCAGTAATCGCTGCGTAGCGGCTTGCGGCATCCTTCATCGACCGTGGCGCGCCCGGCCTTCGATCACTCCGGGGTAAGCGCGGCACCCGCGCCCGGGAACAATGCCGCACCCTGCTCGCCCAAGCGAAGTGGGCACGGGTGGGTCGCAGGAAAGCCGTGAGCCACGCCGCGACGCCTAGTTCGCCGCGTCCTTGATCGCGGCTTCGAAGGTCTTGGGGTCGAAGGCCGGCATGCTTTGGACCCGCCCCAGACCCTGGGTCGCGTACCAGACGGAGAACGCGAGCATCGCCGCCTCATTCGGGGCATCGACGATGTCGACAAAATCGTAGTAGCCCTGCGTGTAGTGGATCGACTCGACCTTGATGCCTAGCTTGTCGAGTTTTGTCTTGGCCTTGCCGATCCGCTCCGATTGCTTGCTTGCCCATTCCGGGCTCAGATTACCAAGCAGCACATATTTCATGGCCACCTCCACGAGAGGTTGATCATTTTGCGCGAAGGACCACACAATTATACGCCTTCCCACGACCCATGCCCATGCCGATTTGCGGAGCGGGAACGGCGAGGCACGGGTTCCCCGGCGCTGGTCCTGACCGAAAAGCCCTATAGCCAGCGCCGGACCCGCGCGCAGTAGCGGCGATAGACGTCCCCGAACTTGCGCTCGAGATAGGCTTCCTCGCGAGCGATCACACCGTAGCGGATGACTAGCGCGAAAGGCAGCAGCGTCATCAACAGCCAGAGGCTGTTGAAGGCAATGGCCAAGCCGATGAGCCCCAGCACCATGCCGAGATAGATGGGGTTGCGCGTGAAGCGGTAGGGGCCAGCCTCCACGATGGTCGTGGTCGGCAGGTTGGTGGGCACGTTCGAGCCAGCCCGGGTCATGGTAGAGATCGCCCACGCGACCAGCGCCAGCGCGAGGGCAAACACTGTCGCGCCCAGCCAGCCTGCAGGTAGCGCGGCCGGCAAGAACGGCAAGGGCATGAGCCAGTTGAGCGCGAACCCGGCGAGCACCGCGAGCGCCCACGCGATCGGCGGCCGGACAATGACGCCAGCGGTATCTGTTATGTCAGCCATAACGGGACCGGTGAAACCGCGCTTGATCTGGCTGAAGGCTGTTTGCAAGCATAGCACAAAATCGCAGGCTGCACCGGGACGCGAACGGTGTGGGAAGCGGAATTCAGACGATGCCGTGTTCTTTCAGAACGGCTTGCTCGTCTCCTGACACCCATCCAAAGATCTTTGGTGTGTCTTCGAGCTGCTGCACCAGATAATGGACCTCAAAATCAATGGAAACATCCGGTTCGCTGCCACGGTCGTAGATCGCGGTCCAAGCGACGTGCGCCAGGCAATGGTGCTCGTCGATCGGTGCGATGCGGACATTGCGAAGTCGCATATCCTTCGTACCGATCCGGCGATAATTTTCAAACCCCTGTTGCATCATCTGCTTCAGGTGTTCGTCATTCCGGCCGACACTGACGCCAGCCGGAGAGGCCGCAACGAACGCAGTGGCGTATGAGGACGCCACTTGGTCCATATCCACTTGATCCCTAAGCGCCGTTCGGAACAGGTTCTCATAGCGCTCAAACAAGTCCTTTACGTTCTTCTCCATAAGGTGCCGCCTCCTCACTTTGGCTCTCCGGGCTCGAGGTATTCTGCGCGAGGTGGTCTAGTGTAGTCTAGTAAGGCTGATCTGGTTCGGCCGTCCAAACATGTTCAGAATGCTGTGAGGGGTAGATGGAGAAGCTGGATCTAAAGAAGGTGAGGAAGCCACTCTTCACCGCTCCCCTTAACCGCTTCGTGACGATCGATGTGCCGCCGGTCTCCTACCTCATGATAGATGGTCACGGTGACCCGAACACAGCCCAAGCTTATAGGCTGGCCGTCGAAAGCCTCTACGCGACGGCCTTTACGATCAAATTCTCCTGCAAGGCAAACGGGAAAGACTTCGTCGTGATGCCATTGGAGGGACTTTGGTCAGCTCCCGACCCTGAGAGCTTCTCCGCACGGCGCAAGGACGAATGGGAATGGACCATGATGATCATGGTGCCGGACTATGTGGATGACGAAACCTTTCTGGCCGCCAGGATCAAGGCGCGAGAGAAGCTCGGCGCGCTTCCTGACAGTCTGAGGCTCGAAAGCCTGGAGGAGGGCCTCTGCCTCCAGGCATTGCACGTAGGCAGCTACGACGACGAAGGACCGCTGCTCGCGAGGTTGCACGGGGAGGTCATGCCTTCGGGCGGCTACGACTTCGCCGGTCGGCATCATGAGGTCTATCTGAGCGACCCTCGCAAGACGGCGCCTGAAAAGCTCAAGACCGTGATCCGCCAACCTGTGCGGCGGAACTGAAAGTGGAGCTTGATCAGCACGTCAAGCGCCACAGAGGCCGGCTACGAAACTTGCAGCTAGTTGGCGGCGCGAATGCCCCGCTCACGTATGATCGCGCCGAACCGCTCGGAGTCTTTGCGGGACTTTTCCTTGAACTCTTCCGGAGACATCGGTGCGGCAATATTTCCGAGGGTCGCGATACGCTCGTTCAACGCGGCGGTTGCAAGCGATCGATTAATTTCCTTGTTCAAACGCGCGACAACATCGGGTGATGTTCCGGCTGGCGCGTAGATGCCGAATACGGCATCCGCGTCAAAGCCCGTAAGGCCGAGCTCGTCGAGCGTGGGTACATTCGGAAGTTGGGGCGATCGTTGGGGGCTTCCGATCGCAAGAGCACGCAGCTTGCCGGCTTTCACGTGCTCGATGGCGATGCCGGGATCGAACAGGAAGTCGAGTTGCCCCCCGAGCAGGTCATTGAGCGCAGGTGCCGCGCCGCGGTAAGGCACGTGCACTGCGCTTGTGCCGGTCATGTTTTTCAACATTTCTGCCGCAAGATGGGGAGAACTGCCGATGCCGGGCGATCCAAAATTCCGCTTTTCCGGATTGGCCTTCAGGTCAGCAATGAATTCCTTGAAATCCCGCACCGGATTGTCCGCCCGAATGACGAGATAGAAAGGCACGCGCGCAACTGAGGCGACGGGGATGATGTCCTTCGTGGGGTCGAATGGCATTTTGGCATACAGATGCGGATTGATCGCCACCATCCCGCCTGAAGACATCAGCAGGGTGTAGCCATCCGGCGCGGACCTCGCCACGAATTCTCCGCCCAGATTTCCGCCAGCGCCTCCCCTGTTTTCGATTACGACCGACTGACCGAAAGTTTCGCTGAGAGGTTGACCTACAAGGCGCGCGAGCTGATCTGCTGCTCCTCCCGCGGGAAAGTTGACAATGAGGCGAATGGACTGGCTCGGCCAACTCTGTGCCAGCGAAGTGGACATCAGGCTCGCGGTGAAGGCGATCGCGACCACAATGGCTTTCATGATTATCTCCCCGGGTTTTGCTATTTGAAGGAATGGCGATGGGTCGCTCGATCGATCCGCAGCATCCCGTTCCGCATTTGAAAGAGAGCGGCGGTAAATCACCTTCACCCCGCGAGGAAATCGCCGATCGCCGCGACACAGGCGGGGTCTTCCTGCATGGCGAAGTGCCCAACGCCGGGCACGATATGAGTGCGGGCTTTTGGAATCGCGCCTGCCCAGAGTTCCGCCTGACTGGCAAGCGCGATCCTGTCCCTGTCGCCCCACACGATAAGCGTTTCGTTGGGTATCCGGCTTAGCCATCGACCGAGATTCGGGTGTCCCATGCCGTGGGCCTTCCGAATGTTGCTCAGCGCCTGGCTTTCCTTCTCCCTTGCCGCAATGAACTGCTCCGGCGGGGGTGCAAGCGAGCCTCCGGGAAAGTATCGGGCCGCAACTTCCGTTCGATGCGCCAGGTAGTGAGGCAAATCTTGCGGAGCGATTTTGGTGGGGTCGGCGCCGCGATGGTCAGGATGGTTGAGCCCGGCAGGGGCGTTCAGCACCAGACGAGCAAAGCGTTCGCCGGCGACCACCGCCATTTCTGCCGCCATCCAGCCGCCCATGGAATGACCCACGAGGTGCGGCCGATCCAGCCCCAATGCTGCGATGAGCCGCAAATTGTGGACGATCAAATCCTGCATCCCGCAGATATGCGGCGCAGGTCCACTTTCGCCGAAGCCGGGGTGGAATGGCAGATAGACCCGAAACCTGTCGGCCAAACCGCGCGCCCATTCTTGCCCCTCGATCGTTGCCGCTCCGTGAAGCGCCAGGACGGCCGGACCCCTTCCGATGACTTTTATGACCGTGTCCACGGCATCGATTTCGAGCTTTATCGTTTCGAATACCACGTCAAACTCCCTTTTGGCCGCGAGCCGGACTACGGTTGGACCATCGTTTCTGTCGAGAAGGAGTGCGCTGCCAATCTGCCGCGAGATTGCGTGCGCACGAAATCGATCACCTGCTGGCCCACCGTCTCGAGCTGACGTTTGGTTGCCGCATCGGTGCAATTTCCCTCGGCGTCGAACAGTGCGCTGGATGTGTTCAACATTGCACCAAACGGCGTTGGCCAGCCTCTAAGGGAATGAGCAACCGTCCGAAGCGCGGCTAATGTCTGCCCAACCGCCTGCCATCCGCCAGCACAAGCAATGCAGCCGACGGGAATTCCATCCAGGTAAGCGCGTGTATCCGTTCTAAGTTCTTCCGCGTAGTCCAGCGCGTTCTTTATCAGTCCAGATATCGATCCGTGGTAGGCCGGCGACGAGATGATAATGCCGTGGCATTCACGAAGCGCGGCCAGGAGACGCGAAGCCTGATCGGACTGTTGCTGTCCGGGCATATACATCGGCAGAAGCAGTTCTGCACCGGAGAGAAGCAGGGTCCTTGCGCCTTCATCCTCGGCGGCCTTGAGGCTGATCACGAGCGCGCGTTCGGACGATGACCCGCGCCGCGGGGTTCCTCCTATCCCGAGAACAAGAGGCTTATCCTGAATCATGCTTCGCTCCAGTTGTTGTGCCGCAAGCCCGCAATGCTCGGCTCGCAATCGGGCTCATCAACCTATCTGCGCGCGTCGCAATTGGGGGATCACCTCCTCGCCGAAGAGAGCGAGTGTCTCACGGCGACGCGGCGTAAAGCTCCTTCCCAGCATCGCGAGGAAATGGCCCGCGCCGCATTTGCGGCATTGATCGATGATTTGTTCAGCGACCTGTGCCGGCGTGCCGGCGATGTAGTCGTCGTCATGCAGTGAAAAGCCGGCTCCAGCCCGCGGCGCATCGAGCAATGAGGATGTGCCTTGGACAACGCGCGGATCGCCAGCCACAACTTTCAGTGTCGCTGCCTTCGCGGCATGGGATTCGTCGCGCGCCTCAGCCGCATCGTATGAAATGGAGACATTGCGCCGGATTGCGAGCTGATCGGGCCCTGCCGGAAATCCCAACCGGGCAGACTCCTTCCGATACACGTCAAAAATTTCCGATATGCGAGCGACGGATTCGAAGCCGGTGCAAATCTTCGACTGCCTTTGAGCGGATTTCTGCGCGGATCCGGTACTTACAACAGTCGTCCATTTTGGCGGAGACGGCTGCAGGAAGGCGTTCGGCATCAGGCTGAGGTTTTCGAATTTCCAATACTTTCCGCTGTGGCTGATGACGTGGTTCACGAGGGCGGCGTCGAGTATTTCCAAAGCCTCGTTGAACCGCTCGCGGGCCTCCTCTATCCCTAAACCTATCCGCGCCAGCTCCTGCGGCACGCCGGCGGCAAAGCCGATCTCGAGGCGCCCCCTTGTCAGGTGATCGAGCATCGTCAGTTCTTCGATGATGCGCCATGGCTCATAAAGCGGCACGACCATTCCCATCGTTCCCAGCCGCAGCCGGGTCGTGTGGCGAGAAATAGCTGCGATCAAGAGGTTGGGAGAGGGGCTATATGAGTGGCCGAAGTGATGTTCGCTAAAGAGTATTCCTTCGAACCCTAGCTTCTCGGCTTCGAGCCAATGCGCGTAGCCTTCGTCGAACACGGCAGTCACGGTACTGGGCAGGGTCTCCCCGTCGCTCAGGTTCGGGGCCTGCATGAATTCAAAGATCCATGGCTTGATCAAAGCGTTTCTCCCAATGCACGACCTATTTCTTGATTGCGTCTTGAGTACACGGGAGTTTTAAATTTGAAAAATCGATTATATTGATCTGTGATATTTGAGCGATGGATGTAAGCCGATGCGCTTCGAAGGCCTGGACCTGAATCTCCTGATCGCGCTTGATGCGATCCTTGAAGAGCGCAGTGTCATGGGAGCCAGTCGACGCCTTCATCTCAGCCAGCCGGCGATGAGCGCCGCTGTTGGCAGATTGCGTCAGTATTTCAACGACGAGATTTTCACGATTTCACAGCGAAAGCTGGTGCCGACGCCGCTGGCGCAATCGCTGGAAAGACCAACCCGGGACATCCTGCTGCGAATCCGGGCCAATCTGATCTCGCCGCCAAAATTCGACCCGGCGAGTTCCGAGCGGCGTTTCCGGCTGGTCGTTTCCGATTATGCGAGCATCGTATTGATGCACGCCGTCATGAAGCGCGTCTATCGCGCCGCGCCGCGGGTTTGCCTTGAAATTCTTCCCTTCGGTGATCGCGTCGATGACCAGCTTCAGCGAGGGGAGGTCGATTTCGTCGTGATCCCCGATACAAATCTCATTGATGGCCATCCCAGCCAGCATTTGTTTGCAGACGAATTCTGCTGCGTCGCCTGGCGCGGAAGCCGCCAGATCGGGCGCTCGATCTCGCTTGGCCGCTATCTTCAGCTTGGACACATAACGGCTCAGCTCGGGCCCATTCACGGAGTATCCTTCGATGAACGCGCCCTCGTGCAGTTAGGTTATAAGCGCCGCATCGAGGTCATCGCCCCGAACTTCACCGCGATGGCTGCCATGGTGATCGGAACGGACCGCATCGCGACAATGCATCATCGCCTCGCTGTAATTTTCGCGCGAAACTTTCCGCTGAAGCTGCTGCGTGCACCGGTCCGCATCCCCGCATTCCGAGAAGCCCTACAGTGGCCGGCGTCCTTTCACCTGGATCCCGCACTTGTTTGGTTGCGCGAGATCATTACCGACGTTGCTGCTGAGGTTGACCGGACTCCAGCCAAGCAAATGAAGGTTGGGTAGGCGCGACAGCGTGCAGGGAAGGGCGAGACTAGTGTGCCGCGGTAGACGCCAGCCGCATCCGTGCCGCTAACCGGGCGCTCGCTGCCTTCACCGTATTCTCCATCAGGCATGCGATGGTCATCGGACCGACCCCTCTTGGCACGGGCGTAATGGCGCCGGCAACCTGCACCGCCTCCTCGAAAATGACGTCGCCCTGAACGGCATATCCGCCGTCCTGCTTCGCGACACGCGTGGTGCCGACGTCGATGACGATGGCTTGCGGCTTGATCCAGTCGCGGCGCACAAGTCCGGGCTTGCCGACTGCGCTGACCAGGATGTCCGCCTCGCGGCAGATGCACGCGATGCCGCGTGTATGGACATGCGTTTGGGTCACCGTCGCGCGCTCTTCCAGAAGCAGCGTTGCCATCGGCTTGCCCACGATATTCGAGCTGCCGATGACGACGGCGTGATAGCCGGTAAGATCCGGCGCGATCGATTTGATGAGTTTCAGGCAACCCGACGGCGTGCATGGCACGAGGGCGTCGGCGCCATGCAGCAGGCGGCCGGCATTCAGCGCATGCAGGCCGTCGACATCCTTGGCCGGATCGATCGCGCCCATGATGCGCAACGTGTCGATGTGCGCCGGCAATGGGAGTTGGACGAGAATACCGTCGATATCGTCCCGCTCGTTCAGCGTCGCAATGACGGAAAGCAGCTCGGCTTCGTTGACGCCATGCGGCAGGATTTTCGTCTCGCCGCGCAAGCCCAACTGCTTCGCTATCTTGATCTTGCTTCGGACGTAGATGTGGCTGGCCGGGTCATCGCCGACCAGCACCACCGCCAAGCCCGGTGCTTGGGATAGCTGCCCCAATTCACCCGCAACACTGTCGAGAAGAATTTGCGCCTGTTTGCGCCCGTCGATGATTTCCGCAGTCATGGCACCTCCGTAAAGAGCGGTGCCCAGGCGCGCGGCATCTAGCTTCCGCGCTCCCCGATGGTTGTCCATCTGAGCGCCAGTCGCGCGGAAGCAGGCTTCATAGTTGATTGGATGGCCGAGGGCAATGGCCGTCGTAGCACCACATCACAGGGAATGCCGACGCGGCCGGATTGAGCGTCGTCGAGGGGATGCCGGGGGGTGGACGATGCGTGGGACCTCGCGTCTGCGCTTTGGTCTCCGTCAGTTGATCCGCTGACCAATGATCTGCCAGGGCCCCGGATCTAGCACCAGGCGCATCTTCTGATCGGTACCGTCGCGGCGGAATGCAAGGCGCGTGTGGTCGCCGCCATCGACAAAGAATTCGCTGCTCGACATGGGGACAACCGTGATCGGTGCGCCTTTCTCAAAGTCAAGAACCGACAGGGCACCACTGGCCTCGAGCTCGAGCTTGCCATCCTTGACGGCGACTTCAAGGTCAGCTCCTGCCGCTCGGATCGGGGCGCGCACGACCGTCAACTCGATCGGCTCGTGCTGCTCGTTGCGCACGATCTTCAGGTGGATCGAGGTGTTGACGGGCCCGCGCATCTTGTCGAGCACTTGGTTGAGGGACTTGCCTTGCGTCGCCTCGCCGTCCAGATGCGTGATGATGTCATTGGCCATGACGCCAGCTCTGGCGGCAGGCGCGTCCGGCATCGGAGACGCCACCTTGACGCGACCACCCTGCATCGCGATTTCGAGGCCGAGACCGCCGAATTCGCGGCGCTCTTGCTTGTCGCGCGAACTCGACGATGCGAACCTGTAGGTTCCGACGTAAGCCGCAAGTCTGTTCGCGTCGACTCTCAACGGAGCCCGTGCGGCGTCGGGGGCGCCCTGGTCGGGAACGCGGAAGGCCCCATAGGTGAGATTGCGAAACGCATAGTTGAAAGGACCGCCCTTGCCTGGCGCAACCTGGATCAAGTGGACGGCGGTCAGTTGCTCCGCTGGATCAACCCAGAAATAAGTGCCCGAGGCGCCCATCCAGGTGAAGCTGCCGACCGATCCAGGCACCACGCTCCACGCGGCATCGCTGCGGACCGCAAAGCCGAGTCCCCAGGTCGAGCCAGCCTGAGGCCCGACAAGGCCGCTGGCAATGCCGGCGAAGCGGATATCAGGCGGCAGCGAGTTCGTGGTCATCAGCCGCACAGTTGCCGATGAAAGGATGCGGACGCCGTCGAGCTCGCCGCCATTGAGCAGCATCTGGCAGAACCGCAGGTAATCGGCGGCCGTCGACACCAGTCCACCGCCGCCCGAGAACAGTTTCGTCGGCTTGGTGACGTCCGCCATCACGCTGTCCGGCGGACCGCCCCAGCCGCTGGCGGGCGGATCAACCAGGCGGGACAGCTTGGCTTCGGGCACGTAAAAGCCGGTGTCGATCATGTCCAGCGGCTTAAACAGGCGTGCCTCCAGGAATTGGTCGAACGGTTGACCGGAGGCAATCTCGATGACGCGCGCGAGCACATCGACGGAGTGACCGTATTCCCAGACCTCGCCCGGTTGATGAGCAAGTGGAAGCTTGGCCAGCCCGGAGACGAAGTCGGCAAGAGTTTTGTCCCGACGCCAAACGCCGGCATTGCCGTAGAGGCTTTTATATAGTTGGTCCACCTTCGTGCCACCGACGCCGTAGACCAGTCCGCCGGTATGGCGCAGCAGATCCAGCACCGTCATCGGGTGCTTCTGCGGCTCGCGGGCGAGCCCTGTCTTGCCGGTCACCGGGTCTTTCTTCTCGACGGCGACCACCATGTCCTTGAGTTCGGGAATATATTGGTGAACCGGGGCGGCAAGGTCGAGCCTTCCCTCCTCAACCAACATCATGGCCGCGACGCTGGTGACCGGCTTGGACATCGAAGCGATCCAGAAGATTGCATTGGGCTGGAGTGGGATTGTCTTGGCTTTGTCACGAAAGCCGACGGCGCGGAGATACGCGACTCTGCCATTCCGCGCGATCGCCGCGACGCCGCCCGAGAAGGCGCCGGCATCGACCTGCGACTGCTGCCAGGCTGCGATCCGCGCCAGCCGCGATGACGAGAAGCCGAGTGCTTCCGGATCGCTCACCGGCCCAGCGTCGTGTGCACGGGCGGCGGTGGTGAGGCAAAGCATCAACAGTGCGGCGAGAGGGCGGTGCAGGCGCTTCATCGGAGAGCTCCTTTGCGGCAGTGTGCAGCCGGCCGCCACTTCCGGCGTGTCGTTGTATCTACGTATCTACCCAGACTACGACGGCCGGGCGCGCGCTCACGCAAAACGCATCGTTCCGGGATTGGTCGAGAGGGCCGCTGTGAAGGGTAACTGGACCATTCTGCAGAATCACCACGACGTCGGCAAGTGAGTTCGCAGCGTGGGCTCGCAGGCTATCTCGCAGCCGCGGCACCTTGCGAGCTGAGATCGCCGCTTATGGCGCCGTCGCTGTCTCAGAAATGATGGATCCCCAGCGCCGAGAATGCGCCGTCGTGCGGCTCATGGCCGTCCATCGTCGGCTGGCCGAGAAAGCCGAGCTGCAGCGGGATCGGATGTAGCAGCGAGGTCGGAATCGCGCCCGCAGTGTCGAGCAGCGGTATGTCGTGCTGCGCGGCGCCGGAGAAATCCGTTGTGCTGGATGTCGGGCCGGAAAGGTTCGTCGTCGGCGGCTCGATCAGGCCGGTGGCCGGCGCGTCCTGGATCAGGCCGGTGAGCGTGCCGGTCAAGCCGTCGAGGAGATGGCTCGCGGTGCCAGTCACGGTCGTCGTCAGTTGGCCGACGGTGGCACTCACGCTTGCGATCGTACTCGATACCGTTGCAAGCGCGGTGTCGACGATGCCGGTGAGGCTGTCTGCAAGGTTGTGAACGGACGCGCCAAGATCGAGTGACGGTGATGCGATGCTGCTGCCGGACGGCGCGCTGCCTGCGCCTGCCGATGGCGCGTGATCCAGAGCTGCGCTGAAGCTCGATAGCACGGGCGTCGATGTAAAAGCCTGCGCGGCGAGCACGTCGCCTGATGGAGCTTCGGCGAGCATCGCGGTCGTATCTTGCGGCGTGTTCGTTGGCGTGGCGTCGGCGTGGACCGCAGGCGAAAGGTCGGCCGCAGGAGGTTCGATCACGCCGGCATGCTGGTCGTCATGGCCGGGTCCGGGATCGGCCGGCTGCCGCGCGGCCGCGACAATATCTGCCGGAGGCGGGTGCAGGGCAGCCGGCTGCGCCGCGCGGGCTTCCCCCTCGTGCTCCAGGCGGTGCAGCGCGGTGTCGGCATCGTTGAGCAGGCCGAGCAGCATGGTGGCGAAAGCAACCGATTCGGTTGCCGCGAGATGACGGCTGCGCTCGGCTTCGTCAGAGCGGCGGGCGTTCTTGACGGCGTCGGCCATGACCATCTCCTCCTCAGCGCTCGCGGAACGCGCGGGTGATCTCGTCGCGCAACGGACCGAGCAGATATTCGAACAGGGTGCGCGGACGTGTCGGCACGATCACCTCGGCCGGCATGCCGGCCTGCAGATCGATGCGCGACTTCTTGACGTCGTCGGGATCGAGCGCGACCTCGACGGCGTAATAGCCTTGCCCGGATTTGTCGTCGGTCAGGCGGTCGGCGGAAACCGTGTGCACGGTGCCGTAGAGCCGGGGACGCTCGATATAGTTGACGCCGGTGAGTTGCACCTCGGCGCGGTGGCCGACGGCGACGTCGTTGATATCAGAGAGCTTCAGTTTTGCGGAGGCGATCAGCGGATTATCGGTGGGCACGATGTCCATCAGCCGCGCGCCGGGCTGGATCACGCCGCCCTCGGTAAAGACGTCGAGGCCGACCACCGAGCCGGTCGCCGGCGCCGTGATCCGCGTACGGACCAACACGTCCGTGGCGGCGTCGATCTTGGGCGCCAGTTCCGCGAGCTTGTTTTCGCATCCGCGCAACTGGTCAGTGATCTCGCTCATCCGTGCGCGTTCCACCCTGGCGATCTCGAGGTCGTTCTGCGCGATCTGCTGCTGCATGCCGGCGATGCTGGCCTGCTGCGCGCCAATATCGGCCTTCAGCCGGGCGTCCTCGCGCTGCAAAGCAAGGATGCGGGTCTTTGGCGTATAGCCCTGCGCGAACAGATGCTGCGCGCCGTTCATCTCGTCGGTCAGCAGTTCCCGCTGTTTCTCGGTGCCGGCAAGCTGCGCCTGCGTGCCCGCGATCTGCGCTTCGAGCTCCTTGGTCTTGCCGCGCAGCACCGCTGTCTCGGCGGCGAACTGGTGCTTTCGCGCCGCCATCATCGCGGTCTCGTTGGCCATGGCCTGGCGCGCCGCGGATAGTTCGCTGCGCGCGCGGAGATGTTCGTCGAACTCCGGCGCATCTTTTCGGTCGCGCTCGGCGACCAGCCGTGCGCGCGCGGCGAGCGCAGCGTCACGATCGGCCGTGAGCACGTCGAGCTTGGCGCGCGGGTCGCTGTCGTCGAGCCGGATCAGGAGCTGACCTTTTTCGACGCGCGCGCCGTCGCGCACGGTGAGCTGGCGCACGACGCCGCCATAGGGGTGCTGCACGCTCTGCCGCCGCCCCTCGACCTGGAGGTTGCCGCTTGCGATCGCTGCGCCGGAGATCGGCGCGAGCGTTCCCCACATCGTCATCGCGGCAAGGAACGCCGCCACCACGCCGGCACCCAGCAGCGCCGGCCGCGAGGGACGTGCGTAGCGCGCACGGTCGCGCATCGGGGCGAAGCCGTCGCCGATCGCCGTCATGACGCGCGCCCCGCGGCGGCCTGCTGGAGCGCGTGGTAGACCTCACCCGGCGGACCCAGCATGTCGAGCATGCCGCCGCGCAACACCATCATGACGTCGACGATGTCGAGGATGGTGGTGCGGTGGGTGATCACGATGATGGTGGCACCCTCGCTCTTGGCCTGCAGCAGCGCCACCTTCAGCGCCTCTTCGCCGGGAGCGTCGAGATTGGCGTTGGGCTCATCGAGCACGAGCAGCGGCGGGCGGCCGAGCAGCGCCCGCGCCAGCGCCAGACGCTGGCGCTGGCCGCCGGACAGGCCGACGCCGCCGGGACCCAGTCGGGTATCGTATTGCTTCGGCAGGTCGAGCACCATCTCGTGAATGCCGGCGCGTTTGGCGGCGTCGATGATCTCGTCCGTCGAAGCATCGCCGAAGCGAGCAATGTTCTCGCGCACGGTGCCGGCGAACAGGCCGACGTCCTGCGGCAAATAGCCGACATGGCGGCCGAATTCGAGCGGGTCCCAATGGCTGTAGTCGAGCCCGCCGAAGCGCAACCGTCCATCGGCAGGTAGGATGGCGCCCACCAGAAGGCGAGCCAGCGTGCTCTTGCCGGAGCCGCTCGGGCCGACGATGCCGAGCGCCTGGCCGCCGCCAAGCTCGAAGGTCAGGTCCCTGATGACGGGCTCCTTGCGCGCCGGCAACAGGCAGCGCAGTTCGCGGACCTCGATGGTGTTGCGCGCCCGCGGCACGATGGTGTGTGGCGGCGTCAGGTCGATCTCGCCGAGCAGCTCGCGCACTTCCGCATAGGCCTCGCGGGCGCCGATGAACTGCTTCCAGGTGCCGACCGCCTGTTCCACCGGGACCAGCGCCCGGCCCATCACGATGCTGGCGGCGAAGATGGTCGCCGGCGTGATGGCGTGGTCGATGGCGAGCCAGGCGCCGGTGCCGAGCATCAGCGATTGCAACAGCAGGCGGAAGAAGCGGATGGAAGAGGTCATCACCGCGTTCTTGTCGCTGGCAAGCGCCTGCTGCACCAGCATCGACGAGCGCTGGCTCTGCCAGTTGCGCTCCACTGCCGGCTGCATGCCCATCGCGCGGATCACGTCGGCGTGGCGCAGGATGTTTTCGGTGAACACATAGGACTGGTTGCCTGCGGCTTCGGCTTCCTTCATCGGCTCGCGGGTCATCACCTCGTTGAGACCGGCGAGGCCAAGCAGGAGAACCGCGCCAATGGTCGCGACGATGCCCAGCAGCGGATGGATGAAGAACAGCAGCATCAGATAGATCGGAATCCACGGCAGGTCGAACGCGAAATAGATGCCGGGGCCGGTCACGAAGGTGCGGAACTGATCGAGATTGCGCAATTGCTGCGCGCCGCGCGATGCGCCGCGCTGCGCCGAGCGCACCACCAGCGCCTCGAACACGCGTGCCGATAATTCCATGTCGAGGCGGATGCCGCAGCGGATCAGGATGTACGAGCGCACCGCATCCAGCGCCGCCATGGTGAGCAGAGCGATCGCCAGGATCAGGGTGAGGAGGACGAGCGTGGAGACGTTCTCGTTGAGCAGCACGCGGTTATAGACCTGCATCAAATAGAGCGGCGAACTCAGATAGAGCAGGTTGATGGCGCTGGAGAACAGCCCGGCCCAGAGGAATTGCGGCCATAGCGCGACCAGCGCCTGGCGAACGTCATCGATCCGTCGCGCCGGGGCGACGGAGTCGTCAAGGGCGGTCAGCATGCCCGTAGGCATTCGGCAATCACCTTAAGCGAGTTGACACGATGCTGCGCGATCCACTCGTGCAGTGAGGCAATCGAGACGTGGCGTGGGGATGCGCTCCCCACGCCGCGCAGTTTTGAAATGTCCGAACTCAACTGGAGTTAGGCGAGGCCGTGGAGCAGGCCACCGACATCGAGATGGCCGACATCGGCGCTGGCGCCGATCAAGGTCGGTGCGGAAACCGAGGCGTCGACACCGTTGAGCCCTGCCGAGACGTCGATGCTCGGGTTCGTCTCAACTACTGCGCCGAGATCGAGCGTGTGCGACAGGTCCGCCGTGCCGCTGGCGCTGGCAGAAGCGCTACCGCTGGCGCTGGCGCCGCCAAGTACGCCGGTGGCGGTTCCGAGCAGGCCATCGACGGTACCAAGCAGGTTTCCGAGTAGTGCAGCCATATAGTCAACTCCTATGAAGGTTGGCTGGAATGCGACGAACGTCGCGCTGCAAGAAGCCACGGGCGTCAGAAAGGTTGCGGACTCACATGCGGCGTTTTGGTGATGATTTGTTGGGAAGGGAACTTTCCGGTGTTGCCGGTCGGCGGTGGTCCGACCATGATGTGAAGTCTCCTTTGTAAGATCTCCTTGGGAAGGTGTTTGGAAAGGCGATGCTGGAAGATAAAGCGGATGTCGTGGTGCTCGGCGCGGGCATCGTCGGGGTATCGACGGCCTTTGCCGCGCGGCAGCGCGGGATGTCGGTCGTACTCGTCGATCGGCGCGAGCCAGGCAGCGAGACCTCATACGGCAATGCCGGCATCATCAGCAGCGGCTCGATCACGCCGCTCAATAATCCATCGCTGTGGACGTCGCTGCCGAAATACCTGACCAACCGCCATGCGGCATTGCGTTGGAATCCGCTTTGGGCGGTGAAGAACGCGGGCTGGGTTGCGCGCTTCTTGGCCAATTCGGCCGCGTCGCGACTTCGGCCGCGCGCGACCGCGCTGCACGGGTTAATCGATGCATCGGCGAAATTGCATCGGGAATGGATCGTGCAAGCGGGAGCGGGACATCGCATTCGCGAGACCGGCTGGCTCAGGGCGTGGCGCAGCGATGCGGTTCTCGCGGCGAAGCAGGAGCAGGCCAAACTGGCTGAATACGGCATCGCCAGCGAATGGCTCGACCGCCAGGCCATCTCCGCGCTCGAGCCGGATATTGTGCCCGTTTATAAAGCGGGCCTGCTGCACACCCAGACCGCCTCGGTCGACTCGCCAGGCGAGGTGGTCAAGGCCTATGCGCGGATGTTCGCGAACGCCGGCGGCCAGGTGAGGCAGGCGGACATCAAGGCGATCCTACCCGACGGCAATGGCTGGCGCGTGGTGCTGGTCGATGGCGAGATTTCGGCGCGGCATGTGGTGGCCGCGCTGGGACCCTGGTCTGCGGATCTGTTGCGGCCGCTCGGCTATCGCGTGCCACTCGCCTTTGAACGCGGCTACCACCGCGAATTCAAGCCGAACCCGGTGCGTGCGTTGCGGCGTCCGATCTATGACATCGACGGCGGCTTCATCATGACGCCGATGGAGCAGGGCATCCGCGTCACCTCAGGCGTCGAACTGACCGATCGCGATGCGCCCTCCTCGTTCGACCAGCTTGACCAGGTGGTTCCGCTCGCGCGCGGCGTCGTGGAGTTCGGCGACGCTGTCGGCGATGCATGGCGCGGCTCACGGCCGACGCTGCCCGATAGCCTGCCGATGATCGGACCAGCGCCTCGGCATGCCGGCCTGTGGCTTGCCTTTGGCAACCAGCACATCGGCTTCACGACCGGTCCCGCAACCGGCGCCGCCATTGCCGCCATGATTGGCGGCGCGTCGCCGCCGTATGACGTTACGCCGTTCGCGCCGGCTCGCTACATTCGAGACTGAGCTGGCGCACCCGGCGCCAAACTGGACTCGTTCGGACTCTTTTGACCGCAAAAGTTGCACCGGACCGGGTGCTTGTCGCATGATTGCAGCCTGCAATGGCACACACATTGCATCGTCGCAACAGGCAGGCGTCGCGTTGGGAAATCGTTGCAATCGTCCCTTGCATGGGACGACAGTTTGGTGACACTTGCCCTTGCTTCGCCGACCCGAGGCATGCGCCTGCGCGCCGGTCGGCGCTGGAGTTTGTTGATGTTGCGTCTGATTGCCGCGGCGTCTTGCTCTCGGTGTGCTGGTCGCGCTGACCGTCATGACGCTTGCATTCCTGCTGACGCGGCTGTCCGGCGACCTTGCGGTTTCGATCGCGGGCCCGCAGGCGACGCAGGCCGACGTCGAAATCGTGCGCAAGGCCTACGGCCTCGACCGCCCGCTCTATGTCCAGTTCTTTGCCTGGACCGGCCGCGCCATGGTCGGTGATTTCGGCCAGAGCTATTTCTTCAAGGACAGTGTGGCGAACCTGATCCAGAAGCGGCTGCCGATCACGCTGACGCTCGGCCTGGTCGGCTTAAGCCTCGCCTTGCTGATCTCGCTGCCGCTCGGCATCCTGGCGGCGCTGCGCGAAAACACCTGGATCGACCGCGGCGTCACCCTGTTCACGATGGTCGGGCAGGCAGTGCCGAGCTTCTGGCTGGCGCTGATTCTGATGATCGTGCTCGGCCTGCAGCTCGGCATCCTGCCCATATCAGGCACCGGCACCTGGCAGCATTTCGTGATGCCCGGCATCGTGCTTGCCTTCACCGCGATCCCGGCGCTGACGCGGCTGACGCGCTCCGGCATGATCGAGGCGATGGCCTCCGATTACATCCGCACCGCCCGCGCAAAAGGCCTGTCGCGGGCGCGCATCATCTTCAAGCACGCGCTGCGCAACGCCGCCATTCCCGTGGTGTCGATCGCGGCGGTCCAGCTCGGCTTCATGCTGGGCGGCTCGATCGTCATCGAAACGGTGTTCGCGCTGCATGGCGTCGGCTATCTCGGCTGGGAGAGCATCGCCAAGAACGATTTCCCTGTCGTGCAGGCGGTGGTGCTGGTGCTGGCCGTGTTCTATATCGGCCTCACGCTCTTGGCCGACATCCTCAATGCGCTGCTTGATCCGAGGCTGAGGACCGGATGAGCGAGCCGATTGCCATTCAGGCGCCGCAGCCTTCGAGCATAGGTAGCTCGCGCATCGGCGCCGCCGGCTTTGCGATCGGGATTGCCATCGTCGCGATCGTCGTCGCGGCGGCGCTCGTCGGCAACGCGCTGGTGCCGCAGGATCCGTTCACCCAGGACCTCGGCAATCGCCTCAAGCCGCCGTTCTGGATGGAGGGCACCCAGCCGGGCCACTGGCTCGGCACCGATCAACTCGGCCGGGATTATCTCGCGCGGCTGGTCTATGGCGCGCGCATTTCGCTCCTGATCGGCATCATGACGGTGATCACGTCGGGGCTGATCGGCATCACGCTCGGCGTGCTCGGTGGGTTTTTCGGCGGCCGCGTCGACGATTTCGTGCTGTTCGCCATCACGACGCGATTGTCGATCCCTGTCGTGCTGGTCGCGCTTGCGGTGGTCGGGCTGATGGGATCGGGCCTCGGGCTCGTCGTCGCCACCCTCGGGCTGTTGTTGTGGGACCGCTTCGCGGTCGTCGCGCGCGCGACCACCATGCAGGTTCGCAACCACGACTACGTCAGCGCGGCCTGGTGCGCCGGCGCCTCGATGCCGCACATCCTGATCAAGGAGATTTTGCCGAACATCGCGAGCCATCTTGCCGTGGTGGCAACGCTAGAGATGGCGCTGGCCATCCTGCTCGAGGCTGCCCTTTCGTTCCTGGGGTTGGGCGTGCCGCCGCCGCTGCCGTCCTGGGGGCTGATGATCGCCGAGGGCAAGGACTACATGTTCTTTTCGCCCTGGGTGATCATGATCCCCGGCGTAGCCCTGGCAGTTTTGGTGCTCGGCATCAATCTGGTCGGCGACGGACTGCGCAATCTGCTCGGCGCGGAGCGGCTGCGATGAGTGCGCTCTTGGACGTGGAGGAGCTTCAGGTAACGTTCGGCCGCACCGCGGCGGTGCGCGGCGCCTCGTTCCGGGTCGAGAGGGGCGAGACTCATT
Source organism: Bradyrhizobium sp. AZCC 1721 (assembly GCF_036924715.1). NCBI lineage: Bacteria > Pseudomonadati > Pseudomonadota > Alphaproteobacteria > Hyphomicrobiales > Nitrobacteraceae > Bradyrhizobium > Bradyrhizobium sp. AZCC 1721. The sequence goes on from NZ_JAZHSB010000001.1 coordinate 747,358, forward strand.
GCCTGGTCGGCGAGTCCGGCTGCGGCAAGTCGGTGACCGCGCTGGCGGTGATGAGCCTGCTCGCCCGCGGCGGCCAGCGTTCGGCGAAACGGATGCGTTTTGCCGGTACCGACCTCACATCGCTGTCGGACCGCGAGATGGCGCGCCTGCGCGGCAACCGCATGGCGATGATCTTTCAGGAGCCGATGACCAGCCTCAATCCGGCCTTCACCATCGGTTCGCAGATGGCGGAGGTGATGACGCGCCACAAGGGCGGCTCGCGCGCGGCGGCCCTCGACCGCGCCGCCGAATTGATGGGCCGCGTCGGCATCACCGCACCTGGCATGCGGCTCGGCCAGTTTCCGCACCAGCTCTCCGGCGGCCTGCGCCAGCGCGTGATGATCGCGATGGCGCTGATGTGCGATCCGGAACTGTTGATCGCCGACGAGCCGACCACCGCGCTCGACGTCACCGTGCAGGCGCAGATCCTGCGGCTGCTCGCCAATCTCAAGCGCGAGCTCGGCCTCTCGATCCTGCTGATCACCCATGACCTCGGTATCGTCGCGCGCGTCGCCGACCACGTGTCGGTGATGTATGCCGGCGAGGTCGTCGAGCGCGCGCCGACTGCGGACCTGTTCCGCGCGCCGCAGCATCCCTACACCCGCGGTCTTCTGTCCTGCGTGCCGGTGCCCGGCCGCGTGCAGCGCGACCGGCCGCTCGGCTCGATTCCCGGCGTTGTGCCGGCGATCGGGCCAGGCTTTGCCGGCTGCGCCTTTCGCTCGCGCTGCGCCCACGCCAATGAAACGTGTACACGCGCGATACCGCGGCGTCGGACGGGCGATGCGCACGATTATCTTTGCCGGCTCGAGCCGGACTGGGCGGAGCTGCAACCCGCATGACCGCCGCGATCGAGGTCGAGAACCTGCGGTGCGAATTCCGCGTCCACACCGGACTGATGTCGGCGGAAAAGCGCGTGGTCGCGGTCGACGATGTCACGTTCAGCGTGCCGGCCGGTAGCGTGCTCGGCATCGTCGGCGAGTCCGGATGCGGCAAGTCCACGCTGGCCCGCCTGATCCTCGGGCTGCTCAAGCCGACGGCGGGAACCGTGCTGGTCGATGGCAAGCGGCTGTTCGACCTCGACCGCAAGGCGCGGGCGCGATTGATCCAGCCGGTGTTCCAGGATCCGTTCGCCTCGCTCAATCCGCGCCGGCGCATCAAGGATATCGTCGCGCTGCCGCTTGCAGCCCAGGGCACTTTCTCGCGCGGCGAGATCGAGCGCCGGGTCGGCGGCATTCTCGAGCGCGTTGGCCTGTCGGCCGCGATGGGCGAACGCATGCCGGCGCAACTCTCCGGTGGGCAACGCCAGCGCGCGGCGATTGCCCGCGCATTGGTGCTGGAGCCGCGGATCGTGATATGCGACGAGCCGACCAGCGCGCTCGACGTCTCGGTGCAGGCGCAGATCCTCAATCTCCTGGCCGACCTGCGCCGCGACCTCGGGCTCACTTACCTTTTCATCAGCCACAATCTCGCCGTCGTCGAGCATGTCGCGAGCGAAGTCGCGGTGATGTATCTCGGCCGTTTCGTCGAGCGGAACGAAACCGACGCGCTGTTTCGCAAGCCCCGCCACCCCTACACCCAGGCGCTCCTGGAAAGCGTGCTGACGCCGGAGCCGGGCAAGGGCGTGCCGGACATTGGTCTCGGCGACGCCATGCCGGATCCGTCCAATATTCCGCCGGGCTGCCGGTTCAACCCGCGCTGCCGCATCGCGGTCGAGCGCTGCCGCCATGAGGCGCCAATGCCCATGGTCCGCCCGCCCCAGGGAATGGTAGAGTGTCATCTGGCATAGGGCGTGCTTCACGCCGCCTGTAAACGCGAATGATGGAGGGCAATATGCGTATGCAAAACAAGCTCGGCGCGGCCATTCTGGCCGTGGTTCTATCGGGAGCCGGTGCGTTGCCCGCTTCCGCGCAGAAATCCGCCGACACGCTGCGGATCGTGATGCGCGACGCGCTGCCCAACATCGATCCCTTCTACAACAATTTGCGCACCGGCGTGGTGATGCACCACCAGGGCTGGGATGCGCTGGTCTACCGCAATCCCGATACGTTCAAGCTGGAGCCGCTGCTCGCAGCCGAATGGAAGCTGCCGGATCCGACCACGATCGAGTTCAGCTTAAGGCCCGGCGTCAAGTTTCATGACGGCAGCCCGTTCACGGCCGACGACGTCGTTTACACCATCAATATCGTCGCCGATCCGGCGAGCCGCGTCTCGACCCCGTCGAATTACAACTGGATCGACAAGGCGGAGAAGACCGGCGACCTTTCGGTGCGCGTCAAGCTGAAGCGGCCGAACCCGGCGGCGCTGGAATATTTCGCGCTGGTGCTGCCGATCTATCCCAAGGCCTATCGCGAGAAGGTCGGCGCAGAAGGTTACGCCAAGGCGCCTGTCGGCGCGGGTCCCTACAAGGTGACGAAGGTCGAGCCCGGCGTCTCCATCGACTTCGAGCGCTTCGAGGACTACTGGGCCGGCAGTCCCAAGGGGAAGCCTGCGATCAAGAAGATGAGTGTGCGCTTCGTGCCGGATGCCGGCACCGAGATGACCGAATTGCTCGCCGGCCGCGCCGACTGGATCTGGAACATGAACCCGGACCAGCTCGAGCCCGTGAACCGGATGCCGCATCTGCAGGCGGTGCGCAAGGAATCGATGCGGATCGGCTTTCTCTCGATGGATGCGGGCGGCCGCACCGGCGCCGACAATCCCCTGACCAAGCTCAAGGTGCGGCAGGCGATCTGGCACGCGATCGACCGCAAGGCGATCGCCGACAAGCTCGTCACCGGTGGTAGCCGCGTTCCGGCTGCGCCCTGCTTCCCCTCGCAGTTCGGCTGCGATGCCGAAGCCGCGGTGGCCTACACCTACGATCCGGCCAAGGCCAAGCAGCTTCTCGCCGAGGCCGGTTATCCCGATGGATTCGACGTCGAGCTTGCCAGCTACGTGCTGCCGCAATGGGGCTCCTCGGTGCAGAACTATCTGCACGCGGTCGGCATCCGTGCCAAGCTCAACCAGCTCCAGACCGCGGCGCTGATCCAGCGCGCCAAGGCCGGCGAACTCAGGATGTATCTCGGAAGCTGGGGCAGCTATTCGATCAACGACGTCTCGGCCATTCTGCCGAACTACTTCGATGGCGGCGCCGACGACTATGCGCGCGATTCCGATGTGCAGAAATGGCTGCTTCAGGGCGGTTCATCCATCAACCCGGAGGTGCGCAAGGAGGCCTATTCGGCGGCGATCAAGAAGATCACCGAGCAGGCCTACTGGGCGCCGCTGCACACCTATGTAACGACCTACGGCCACTCCAAGCAGCTCGATTTCACGCCATACCCGGACGAACTGCCGCGGTTCTATCTGGCGAAGTGGAAGTAGAGCTGGCGGGTTGCCCGGAGAAAGCAGCGATGGAGCGGGATGACGATTCGAAGATCAGTCATCCCACTCCACACCATCAAGCGGGCAGCACGCCCAGACTGACTGCAACGAACGCAGGTCCGTTGACGGCGGCGTGCAGGGCGATGTCCACGGTGGCGTTCCTTGAAAACTTCGGAGGGCGCTTCATCAAATGACCGTGTCCTTGAGGAGCGATTGCAGGAACAGCGCGTTTCGGTTGGGAGCATAACCCGGGGATCACCACTACCGCGCGGACCTGTCATGTTGTTTCCATCAATCATCGCATCGCTCGGCTGACAACAGCGGCTGGCGATTTCGCGGTACATCTCCAAATGGCAACGGCTTCGATCAGATGGTGGTGTCGCGCTGCAGGGCTGACCTTTCTGCTTGCCTGCCTGTCCGGCTCGGCGCCAGTTGGCATTGCCGACCCTGATATGGAATCGCGGGTTCGAGACCTCGTGGCAGGCCACCTCGCCCCCGAAGCGACGGCTGATCATCCGGGCGGGGCCGCATCCGCAGTTTACATCGCAGGCCGCGTGGAGTTTTTTAATTACGGCTTCGCGGATCAAGCCAGGAAAACGACAATCACGTCGGACTCGCTGTTCAATATCGCGTCCATGCGCAAGGTGTTTGAAGCTACGCTGGTGGCGCTCGGAACGCTTCGTGGCGAACTGAGGTTGGACGATCCCATCGACAAATACGTCACCGAATTGCGGGGGGACTATATTCGTCGGGTCACGATCGGCGAGCTTGCAAGCCATACGTCCGGCCTGCTGCTGGCAACGGATCATCCGCCCTGGCCCAACGAGACGTACTCGTTGGCCGAGTTTCTCGACATGCTCAACGCCTGGACTCCCCATGCGGGCGAGCAGCCGGGCAGGCAGCGCGTCTACACGCACGCCGGCTATGTGCTGTTGCAGCTCGCGCTCGAGCGTCGGTATGGGCTTCCAATCAAGGAACTGGTCGAAACCCGCATCCTGAAGCCTCTCGGCATGAACTCGACGCTGCTTCCGGACCGCGGGCCGGACAATCGCGCCATCATGAGTCCGGAGTTCATGCAGCGCGCCGTCCAGGGCTATTCCGAGGACGGAACGCCAATCGGGCCGCCGGGTAACCAACAGAGCTATTATCATTTCGCCGGGACCGGACAGATGTTCTCGTCGGCGAGGGATCTGGCGATCTTCCTTGCTGCCTGTGTCGACGGCAGAGCGATCGATCCGCAGTTGCGCGAAGCCTTGCAGATCACGCAGCGCGAGATGTTCCGTGTGAGCGAGATGTTTGGACAGGCGATGGCCTGGGAGAATGTCGACGTCGACGGGATAAGCATCGTCGACAAGCCGGGCGGTCTCAACAACGCATCGGCCTATATGGGGCTGGTCCCCGCGCGAAAGATCGGCATGCTCCTGCTCGCCAACCGCGCCAACTTTCCGACAGAAATGGCTCGCTACCGTATACTTCCGGCGCTATCCCGAATGTAGATGGTGCCGAGCGCGCCGTTCAATCGCTCGTCACATGCACGCCAGCCCTTTGCCCCGCATTCCACTTGCCGCCGATCGCGCGCTCGATCTGCGCCGCGAGCTGCAACAATAAGCCGTCATTGGCCTGCTTGGCGATGGCCTGGATGCCGAGCGGCAGACCGTGCTCGTGGGTGGCAAGCGGCAGCGAGATCGCCGGGATGCCGCAGAGATTGGCGAGCGGCGTAAAGGCAAAATTGCGCCAGAGATTGCCGAACCAGTCCAGCACGTCGGGATTGTCGCTGATCGTGAGATACTCGGTCGTGCCGACCTTCGGCGTCGGCAGCGCGGTGATCGGCGTTAGTATAATATCCCACTCCTCGAAGAACGCGCCGAAGCCGCGCGAGGTCGTGTTGAACACCGCCTGCATGCGCGCTCGGTCCGCGTAGGACGTGTGCCGGCCACGCTCCCAGATCCGGATGTTGATCGGCTCGATCAGATCTTCCGGCGGCTGTTCTAGGCCGCGCGCCGCCAGCATGTTGGAGATGACGACGGAAAAGTTGCTGATATAGCAGGTGGTCTGCGCCGCGAAGGCCTCACCATAGTCCAGATCCGGCAGGGCGTAATCGACATCATGGCCGAGGCCCTCGAGAAAGCGCCCGGCTTTCTGCAGCTCGGCTGCGATATGCGGTGTCGCGCGATAATCACCCCACTGATACGACAGCGCGATTTTCAGCCGGGCAGGATCGCGTGTGATCATCCGCGTATACGGCTCCGGCGGACTCCAGAACGGCATGAATTCGCCCGGCGCCGGACCGCGGCAGGCGTCGACGAAGGCCGCGGTATCGCGCACCGTGCGCGACTGGCAGCCTTGAATCGAGACCAGCCCGCTCAAATCGGAGAGGAGCGGCGACAGCGAGAACACGCCGCGCGAGACTTTCAGCCCGATATTGCCGTTGACGCCGGCGGGAATCCGGATCGAGCCGCCGCCGTCGGTCGCGTGCGCGATCGGCACCGCGCCGGCGGCGACCATCGCAGCGCTGCCGGCCGACGATCCGCAGGTGGTGTAGTCGGTATTCCAGGGATTGCGCGTGACATAGACGGCGGGATTGTCGGCCGAGCTGCAGACGCCGAATTCCGGCGTCGTGGTGCGTCCGATCACATTGAGCCCGGCTCCGCGCATCTTCTTGGTCATGAATGTATCGGCCGTGGCGCGATTGCCGCGCATGTAGAGCGAGCCCATCTCCTGCAGCCGACCCTTCAGCGTCGGACCGAGGTCCTTCATCAGGAACGGAAGTCCGGCAAACGGACCATCGAGATTGGTACCGTCGGTGGCGGGATCTGCGACCGCATCCTCGAACACTTCGACGACGGCCGAGAGTGGGGGATCGACCTTGGCGATGGCGGCGGCGGCCTGCGCCGCCAAATCCTTGGCCGTCAGCTCGCCCTTCGCGACACGCGCAGCCAGCGCCACGCCATCGTGCTGCGCCCACTCGTCCCAGCTCATCGGCAAATTCATGCAATCGGTCCCCTCGGAAAATAGCTCGGACATTAGAACATGATTGGGAAAAGGCGGAACTGTTTTTCACCGGCCCGCAGATAGGTTCAATGTGATCTTCCCGCCGGCCGATGAGCGGCTGCGTCTTCAGGAACGGAAATCTATGCTGCGCACGATGATGCCGGGAGGAGTGCCTTCAAACTCTCGGGCCAGGAATTTGCGGGACACGCATGCGTCGATCCGGTCCTGCAGCCGCGCGAACTGTTCCTCGCGCGGATCTGCCGGCGTGCGTGGCACGCGTTCAAGATTGTTGCGGCCGAACATCTGTTTGTTCAGCTCGCCTCTCCCGAGAGCCGGGTGAGGTCGGCAATCTCAGCGCATATCGGTTTCCTTGGCGCCCGCCGCATTTGGTCGAATAAGCCAGTCAACGCCTTGTATTCGCTGGCTTCGTAGCCACTTCGAGCAGGCAGCTGCCGGAAAGGGCTTTCGAGTGAAGATTCGCGTCGGATTCGAAATGATCTACGATTTCCCGCAGCCGACGCCGATGATCATGGTGCTGGGCACGCACTTCACCCGTGCGTCCGACATCATCGTGCCGGATTTCCTCACCACCGACCCAGTCGTTGAGATCACCCCCTACCGCGACATGTTTGGCAATTGGTGCAGCCGCATGGTTGCGCCCGCCGGCCGCGTGCGTCTTGCGGCCGACGGCGTCGTTCGCGACAGCGGTCTGCCAGATCCGGTGTTTACTTCCGCCGTTCAGCACGCGATCGAGGATCTGCCCGCGGACACTTTGGTCTATCTGCTCGGCAGCCGTTATTGCGAGACCGACCGGCTTTCGGAAATCGCCTGGCAATTGTTCGAGAAGAAGCCGCCGGGCTGGGCGCGAGTCCAGGCGATCTGCGATTTCGTCCATCATCACATCGCCTTCGGATATGAGTATGCTCGCGCCAGCAAGACGGCGTGGGAGGCTTACCAGGAAGGCAAGGGCGTCTGCCGCGACTACGCCCATCTTGCCGTTGCGTTCTGCCGCTGCATGAACATTCCCGCGCGCTATTGCACGGGCTATCTCAGCGACATCGGCACGCCAAAGCCATGGGCTGCAGGCGATTTCGCCGGTTGGTTCGAAGCCTATGTCGGTGGGCACTGGCGTACTTTCGATCCGCGCAGCAACGTGCCAAGGATCGGTCGCATCCTGATTGCGCAGGGGCGCGACGCTTCCGACGTGCCGATCACCCAGACCTTTGGGCCAAACACATTGGTCGGCTTCAAGGTCTGGACCGACGAGGTTGCGTGACGACGGTCGCCGCGCATCGACCTGCTTGATTTGAACTGCGACCAATCGGGAAAGGAACTCGGATGAAAACGACTCTCGCCGTGCTGGCACTATGCGCATTTGCGCCGGGCGCTCTTGCCGCAGCGCCAGAGTGCCGCGCGATCGAAAACGCCAATGCGCGCCTGTCGTGCTATGACGCCACGTATCCTCCGAAAATGGAAAAATCCGTAGTCTCTGAAAAAGACTCGTCGCGAGCCGCCTACAAAGATCCCTTCAGCGCAGAAGACGCCAAGACCAACGCCAAGCTGAAGAATATCTGCCGCGGTTGCTGAGATGGAGGCGCCCCGGCCGGTAGAGGGCTTTTTCTTCGCACAGGCGATAACGGCGCGACAGCCAGCTTTGCTAGCTCAACAATGTACGCACCCTCATGGCGGCATCGTGGATCTCGACCTGAAGCATCGGATAAGCGGTCTTTAGCTTTCGACCGGCGACCTCGGCAGCCTCGATCGCGTCAAACTCCGACTTGAAATGGCCGTCGACAATCGTCGCGAATCCTTCGGTCGGAGGCCTGTCGGCCCGCACTGATTTCTTCGGTTCTGGCTCTTCAACTGAAAGCAGGGGTTTCTTCATCATTATTCCTTTCGCGTTCACCGCGATTATTTGATCTGCGTGGAAGCTGGTTTCAAAAGCCGCGGCTGGCGCATCGTGATGCGTGTCCTCCGTCATTGCGGCGTTACCACTGGACAATAACTGCTCCAGCGATCAGGAGACCAAGAACAACTGGTACCAGGATTGGAGGTACCAGCCACTCTCGCAGATCGAATTGTTGGCTGGTGGACACATTAACCGCCCGTCGTGTGGCGGGAGTACAAGACTCTCAGTCACCGATAGCAGCCAATGAAGGGGCGGTGATGCGTATAGCAGACGCTCTTTCCATGACGATGTCGAGGGAAATCCCAACGCGCGGTGCGACCCGCACTCCTAAGGAGAGCCCATGGCTCGCGAAACAAGCTACTTCGTTCAGGCATTCGATGCCGGCCGGGGAGGAAACCTGAAAGCGGGCGTTCCGATAGCCTGCAAAACGGCAACTGGCGCGCTTCGCACCGCGCAGCGGCTGGCCGAGAGCAAGCTCGGTGTTGTTGCCTTCTCATCCACCGGTGACCCTGAGATGGGCGACTATGACGACGAGCCGACGGTCATCTTCCGCAAGGGAGAGCTGCCATCGGCCTTCGACTGAGATAGGTCCGGCAACTTTCCGCGGATCGGGCCATGTAGATCGCCTCGAGTTGGACGCGACGGGACTACGTCAGCGTCCCTTCCGTGGTCGCGCTCGAGGTTGGGATCTCGAGGTTGGGATAAGGTCAAGTGCGAGCATCGCCACCGGCAGGCGCTCGCGGTTGTCTCCGCGGCGTTTTAGCGCTCGCTATTGCCGCGACGCGAGCCTAGAGTTGATTATCACCGCGTTTCCCACGGCGTCTATCGGTGATTGAGGGCTAGCAAAGCTCACGCCCGACGAACGGAGCGCTTTTGTTGTCCCAAGGTTGCTTGGCTGCCGACCGGACCGTCCCGCTGGCAATCGTTCCGCCGCTTCTTCCATTGTTGGTATCGGCCGTGGCATTCCTGCATGGATAGGACGAGCGGACTGCATTACCTGATCAGCGGCAACAATCAGTTTGGCCGGGTCAATCTTAGCCGTGCGGCGGCGCGGGCTGCCGTCAAGAAGGCAAAGGAGCTTTTGCAGGAAGGTTATTTGGACGTGAGGATATCCACGCCCCGGGGCCGGATCCTGTTGTCTGATGAGTTCGATCAGCTTGAAGAATAGCGGGGCGCCCACAACAGGTCCGGGAGGCAAGCCATGAGCAGACCCTTCAAGACCGCCGATGAGCTCCAGGATATGATTGTCGAGCAGGCAAGGATTCTCCATGGTCCCTGGCCTTCGGGGATGACGATGTTTGTTTTCGACGATGCTTACGGATGGAGCGCGAGCATCAGTCGGCCAGCGTCAGAGGGCGACAATTTCTATCGCACCCGCACGCTCGATTTGGTCAGGACGTTGAAGGTCAGATATGATCTAGACGCGCCTCGGCTCTAGTCGACGACGATACCTAGCCGAATCTGCATTGGTTTCGGCATCACCATCAACCCACGGAGATCGACATGGCTAAAGGCGAGCAAAGAGGCAATCGGGAAGCCAAGAAACCCAAGAAGGAGAAGATCAAGGTAATTGCTGCAGCACCGAGTCAGAAGGCCGGAGGCTGGCAGCCAACCTCAGGTTCCGGCAAGAAGAAATAAAGTTCGGTGCTCATTGGTGGGGAGAAACTGGATCTTCTCCCGCGGGTGCATGGCCTATGGGGGCATGCTGAACGGGTTAACCGACGATCGCACCCAGCATCAAACCCTTATCAAACGCACCTTCGTCCCCCAGGGATCGGCCGTCTCGATGCCGTTCGTAATCGCTGCTGCCGGCGCGCCCGCCTGTCGCAGGCGCTGCTGCTGGGCCTGCAGGATTTCCTCCGATGCGACCTCGAGCGAAAACCATGCAAGTCCCGTGGCCGCATCATCCCGCCGGCCGGCGCCGGCGCTCTGCCAGACATTGATGCCGAGGTGATGGTGATAGCGCCCCGACGACAGGAACGCGGCGCCGGTGCGCTTGCGAGTCGGGTCGAAGCCGATGGCGCCGCCATAGAAGCGGTCGGCCTGTTCGAGGTCGCCGACGCGCAGGTGCATGTGGCCGATGCGAAGGCCGTCGGGCGCCCCGGCATAGTTGGAGATGCGCGGATTCGTCAGCGTCAGCAGACCGTCGATATCAAGCGGGTCGGTCGCCATCGCGACCGTGCCGCCATCCCATTTCCAGCTTTCGGGCGCGCGGTCGGCGTAGACCTCGATGCCGTTGCCTTCGGGATCGTCGAGATAGACGGACTCGCTGACGAGGTGATCGGCAAACCCGGAGAGCGGCACCTTATTCGTTGCGGCGTGCACCAGCCAGCGCGCGAGATCCTTGCGGGTCGGCATCAGGAAGGCGGTGTGATAGAGGCCCGCGGCATTCCGCGCCTCGCTGGCAGCGCCCGCGCGCAGGGTGAGATCGAGCAGCGGCACGCCGCCCGCGCCGAGACGGGCGCCGGTAGCCGTGCGCTGCAAGATGGTGAGCCCGATGGCGTCGCGATAGTAATTGGTGACGAGATCGAGGTTACGCACGCGCAAGGTCACCATGCCGATCCGCATCGGCGTACGGTTGGCGAAGGTCGGCCCGGCAGCGCCGTCAGCCGCTCCTTCCGCCAGCGCTGCCGCCGTGGCGGCCGCGCTCAACGACGAGGCGCCGGCCAGGTGAAGGAGGGTGCGGCGGGTCAGGTCGATGCTCATGACAGCTCCGTTTCTCGATCGGCTCAGCGAAGCAAATCCCGCGCCGGTTCTATGCTCCGCAACGTCGCAACAGGGGCCGGCCGGACCATCGTTGCAGCAGAACGTTTTGCTCCGAGCAAGCTATTTTTCAGCCACCCCACGGTGCCTGATTTGCCTAGCGCGCAAGCGCAATCACGATGCACTGCTGCGACAAATCAACACGACAGGCAAATCACTTCCGATTTTCCGAAATCGTGTCAAGCCCGGGAATCAAAAAATATTCCGCTTCACGTGAGAGGCAAATCAGCCGCATAACTCCGCCCGTCTCACCCATTGAGGGGCGCTCGCGATCGTCACGAACGTGCGGTGGGATGCGATGGACGCTGAATGCGCGATAGACGTTGCGCGCCTGACGCGTACGGCGAAGTCGTGTGGTTCGGGCACCGCGGTGCCGGCGTTAAGCTGCGTGAAACTATTTGCGCAGCGACGGAGGCAAAAGAGCCGTTCTCCGGGGAGCACGAAGTAAGCCGTAAAGCCATTGCGCAGGGAAGGCCGGGATGCTCCCGCTGTACCTGTATGCTCGTGTGCGTGTTCTTGATGCGCAATGGCACACGAGACCGCGGGTGCAGCAAGCACCCGGTCTTCCCTGCGCCCTCTGAATGGAGAGGGCGGGAAGTTACAGCAAACCTCGGGCGCATCGTGCCGCGAGAACGCGGAGTCATGTTTGTATCGCCTATCCCCATCTCCGTCGTCCCTGCGAACGCAGGGACCCATACGCCGCGGCGGATATTGTCTTGCGCGGATGGTCGACGACTTTCCCTCAACGATCAGCAGCGGTGGTTATGGGTCCCTGCGTTCGCAGGGACGACAAGTTGAGGGGTTCTCGCCTCTATTGCGTCGTCCCTGCTTCGCGGAGCCTGTCGTCGGGCTTCGCCGAAGGCGACACCCGGTGGCGGAGACGACGGTCGGCCGGCTACGCCGCCGCCGGCACCTGATCGAGGAAGCCGGTGATGCTGCGGATGCGGCCGTCGCGGAGGACTGCGAAATCCGTTCCCTTGATCGGGCTGTCGCCGCCGTCGGGGCCGAGGCCCCAGGAGAAGCGGACGTGGTCGCCAAAGCCATTGGGCTCGCCGATCAGCCTGAACCTGAAATCCGGAAACTTTTGCTGCACGCCCGCGATCAGCGCGTCCACGCCGTCATGGCCATCGCCCGACATCAGCGGGTCGACATAGCGGGCGTCACTGGTCCAGTTCTGGCTGAGAATTTCGCGGCGGCGGCTTGGCGCCCGCTCGTTCCACAGATCGATGTAGCTGCGGGCAATCTTGTTGACGTCGGTCATCATGCTCTCCTTCGTTCCGGCCGAATGGGCCGGCTGACCGACTATCGAAAAATCCGACGCGCCAATCGATTACCTCAGAGGTCAAGGATTTCGATTTTTGGCAATCATGCATCTTGCGGATGCGGTGCTGACCTATTTCCGACGATCGATCAGGCTAGGGCCTGCGCCGGATCTGGCGTAAAAGCATGCGACCTCGGCTCTTGCCGTCCTCACCATGGTGGGACGATCAATCGGGGAACGGGTGTGGCAGAGAAACCCAAGATGCCGGAGACGACGGAGCAGCATGCGGGCGCCGATTGGGCGCAGCAGGTATGGCTGTGGCCGCTGGAAGCGACGCGATTGGCGCTCGACAGCTACGCGCAATGGTTCGCCGATCCCAAGCCCGCGCCTTCCCGCGCCCCGGAGCAGATGCCGCTGGCCTGGACCACGCCAAACGTCGTGGCGCTGCAACTTCCGTCGATGCGGCTGCGGGCGTTTTCGCGAGGCAATGCGGGGCAGCCGGTGCTCGTTTGCGCGCCCTATGCGCTGCACGGCGCGCTGGTCGCGGACTTCGCGCCGGGCCACAGTTTGGTAGGAGCGCTGCAACGAGACGGCATGAACCGCATCTATGTCACGGACTGGCGCTCGGCCACGCCGGAAATGCGCCATCTGTCGATCGACAATTATCTTGCCGAACTCAATGTGGCGATCGACGAGATCGGCGCGCCGGTCGATCTTGTCGGCCTGTGCCAGGGCGGGTGGCTGTCACTGGTCTACGCCGCTCGTTTCCCCGGCAAGGTGCGGCGGCTGGTGCTCGCCGGTGCGCCGGTCGATGTTTCCGCGCCGTCAGAACTCTCGAAGATGGTGGCCGCACTTCCGCATGCGGCTTTCGAGCAGATGGTGCAGCAGGGTGAAGGGATCGTGAACGGCGAGCACATGCTGCGGTTCTGGAACATTCCATTCAGCCAGCATGACGTCGAAGCCGTGCTGCAAAGGAATCTTCGCGATGGATCGGACGAGGCGCGCATGCTGCTGGACCGTTTCAAGCGCTGGGATCGTGAGACGCTGGATCTGCCGGGAGCCTATTATCTCGAGGTGACCGGCCGGGTTTTTCGCGAGAACCAGATCGCTGAAGGGCGTTTCGTCGCGCTCGGCCGCAGGATCGATCCTGCTGAGGTGCGCGTGCCGGTCTTCCTGCTGGCGGGAGAGAACGACATCGTCGTCCCGCCCGATCAGGCGTTCGCAACCGCGCGGCTTTTGGGCGCGCCGCAAGCATGGCTGGAACGGGCCTCCGAGCCATGCGGTCATCTCAGCCTTTTCATGGGGCGCAGGGCCTTGCGCCATTCCTGGCGCCGGATTGCCCGGTGGCTTCAGGCTGATATCGGCGATGTCGCGGGCGCACGGATCAGCGCGTGAGAGGCAGATGAAAATGCCCCGGATTGTGCCTGCAATCCGGGGCAACAAGACGGTTAGCGGCTGACCGACGTTACTTCGCCGCGACGACCATGATCTCGACGTTGTACTGCGGGGCGGCGAGCTTGGCCTCGACGGTCGCGCGCGCCGGCGTGTTGCCGGCCGAGACCCAGCCATCCCACACCGCGTTCATCTCGGGAAAGGTCTTCATGTCGGTGATGTAGATCGTGGCCGACAAGAGCTTCGACTTGTCGGTGCCGGCCTTGGCGAGATGGCCGTCGATGATCGAGAGAATGTCCTGAGTCTGCTCGGTCACGCTCTTGCCGGCGGCCTTGCCGGCAACGACGCCGGCGAGATAGACGGTGTTGCCGTGGACGACGGCCTGGCTCATGCGAGGTCCGGTTTCGAAGCGCTGGATGGTCATATTGTTTCTCCTGATAGGGGGCGGCGGTTACTTAGCGCGCTCGTGTCCCATGCGCCACTGCGTTATTTGCATTGAGATTGGAGCCGCCATGCCGCGACAAGCCCGGCCATCACGTCGAGAAATCAGGAAGCCGCTTTTGCCGCCGCGCGTCCCGCATTCCTCCCCGAGAACAGGCAACCGCCGAGGAAGGTGCCTTCCAGCGAACGGTAGCCATGCATGCCGCCGCCACCGAATCCGGCGGCTTCGCCGGCGGCGTACAGGCCCCTGATAATCTCGCCGTCGGTGCTGAACACGCGCGAGTCGAGGTCGGTCTCGAAACCGCCCAGTGTCTTGCGCGTCAATATGTTGAGCTTCACCGCGATCAGCGGGCCGTGTTCGGGGTCGAGAATTTTGTGCGGCTTTGCGGTGCGGATCAATTTGTCGCCGATGTAGCGGCGCGCATTGTGCAGGTTCATTACCTGCGCGTCCTTGACATAGGGGTTGGTGATCTCGCGGTCGCGCGCCTCGATCTGCGCCTTGATGTGATCGTGCTTGAGCAGGTCGTTGCCGGCGAGCGCGTTCATCGCGCTGACGAGGTCGCCGAGATTGTCGCGCACGATGAAGTCGGCGCCGTTCTGCTTGAATGCTTCCACCGGCGCCGGTGCCCCCTTGTTGGTGGCGCGCTTGATCGTCATGCGCCAGCTCTTGCCCGTGAGGTCGGGATTCTGCTCGGAGCCGGAGAGCGCGAACTCCTTTTTGATGATGCTCTGGGTCAGGATGAACCACGAGTAATCGTAGCCGGTCGACATGATGTATTGCAGTTGGCCGAGCGTGTCGGAGCCGGGGAAGAGCGGCGCGGGCAGGCGCTTGCCCGTGGCGTCGAACCACATCGAGGAGGGGCCGGGCAGGATACGGATGCCGTGGCGCGGCCAGATCGGGTTCCAGTTCCGGATACCCTCGACATAGTGCCACATCCGGTCGCGGTTGATCAGCCGCGCGCCGGCGGCCTCGGTGATGCCGATCATGCGGCCGTCGACATGTTCGGGCACGCCGGAGATCATGAATTTCGGCGGCTCGCCCAGACGCTTCGGCCAGTTCTGCCGGACCATGTCGTGATTGCCGCCGATGCCGCCCGAGGCGACGATCACGGCGTGCGCACGCAGCGTGAAATCGCCGATGACCTGGCGCGATGAGCTCTTGCCGCGCTCGACGCTGTCGGGCTCGAGCACCGAACCGCCGACCCCTTCGACCGCGCCGTTCGCCATCATGAGTGTGTCGACGCGGTGGCGGAACTTGAACGTTAACCGGCCATTTTTTTGCGCTTCGCGCGCACGGCGCTCGAACGGCTCGACGATGCCGGGGCCGGTGCCCCAGGTGACGTGAAAGCGCGGCACCGAATTGCCGTGGCCCATCGCGTCATAGCCGCCGCGCTCGGCCCAGCCGACCACCGGAAAAATACGGTGGCCCATCGCGCGCAGCCATTCCCGCTTCTCGCCGGCCGCGAACGCGACATAGGCTTCCGCCCATCGCTTCGGCCAATGGTCGTCGTCGCGGTCGAAGCCCGCGGTGCCCATCCAATCCTGCAAGGCAAGATCAAACGAATCCCTGATGCCCAGCCGGCGCTGTTCGGGAGAATCGACCAGAAACAATCCGCCGAACGACCAAAAGGCTTGTCCGCCAAGGCTTTGTTCGCCTTCCTGGTCGACGACAATGACGCGTTTGCCGGCGTCTGCGATCTCCGTCGCCGCGACCAGTCCCGCCAAGCCACCGCCGACCACAATTACGTCTGCATCGTCAGCCATCGTTTCCTCCCCCACGCCGTTTTTGATTCAAGCCCGCGTCCTCGCGCGCGGTCAACGGCAAACGGATTCTTGCCTGCGGCTGCGTCGCCATCTCGGCAAGAGTCGTTTGTTCCAGTTTGGGACCTTTACGCGCAGAGGGTGCAGCGGCCAAGCAACACTTAATTTGAATTTGTTTTGACCTGCTGTGGCTGCCTAGACAAAATCACGATCTCAAACGACGCTACACCACGTCTTGCATCACGAAGACGATCAGATTCGGTTTCGATATTTTTGAACTGGGGCGGGATATGAAGCTGGTGACGGGGTTGCTTGCCGCGGTGCTGCTGCTGGCGGGAATGGGGGCGAGCCAGGCGGTGGTGCGGATAGCCGACGATCGCGGCGGCCGGATCGGCACCTATGTTGACAGATACCAGGGCTTACGCACCTCAGGCGAAACCGTGATCATCGACGGCCTGTGCGCCTCGGCCTGCACCATCGTGCTCGGCGCGGTTCCCCATGACCGGATCTGCGTTACCTCGCACGCCAATCTCGGCTTCCATGCCGCCTGGGATTTCGGCGCCAACGGCCGTGCCATCACCAACCCCGAAGCAACCCAGATGCTGTATTCGATGTATCCGCCGCCGGTACGGAGGTGGATCGCGGCGCGCGGTGGCCTGACCCAGCGCATGCTCTTCCTGCGCGGCAAGCAGCTTCAGGCGATGTACAGGCCCTGCTATCTCGACGCCCAGGCCTCCTCGAACAAGCCTGCCTCGCGCTGAACCAGCGCAGCCGTTTCGCCAAAAAGTAACGCGGTGGCCGGGCCCGTCCCGGCCATTTGCTTTTGGTGCACCTCTCGCCCGACTTGCCCTCCGCATGACGTGATGTTGGGCACGGCCATTCCGCTTGCCTGCACCGGGAACTGCCCCTATCTGAATCCCATGGTTCAGCCGATTTCCACGCAAGTCCGAACGATGGCGGCGGCCCCGCGTCAGGGCCGGGTCGCGTCCGTGATCGTCTGGAGCGCTGCCGGCCTCGGTGCGCTGGCCGTGCTCGGCGCGGCTGCATTGTGGTTCCATTACGGCACCACGGTGTTTTTCGAAATGATCGCCGCCGGCATCTCGGCCTGCTTCTGACCGGGCAATAAGGAATTCCTGACATGGACCGGACCATTCGCCCGCTGGTGATTATCGCTGCCTTCGCCGCGAGCCTCGCGGTCGGGCTGACGATCATGCTGTGGGCAATGGGCGGCTTGCGAACCGTCACGGCGCCGGCCGCGATCGGCGGACCGTTTCAACTGACCGACCAGGCCGGCCAGACCGTCACCGAGCAGAATTTGAAGGGCAAGCCGACACTGATCTTCTTCGGCTTCACCCATTGCCCAGACGTCTGTCCGACCTCGCTGTTCGAGATTTCGGAAGTGCTGAAGGCGATGGGCAAGGACGCCGACCGCGTCAACGCCTGGTTCGTCTCCGTCGATCCCGAGCGCGACACGACGGCCGCGATGAAGGACTATCTCTCCAGCTTCGACCCGCATTTGAAGGGGCTGACCGGCAATCCGGAGGCGATCGCAAAGGTGCTCTCGGCCTACCGGGTCTATGCAAAAAAAGTCCCGCTCAAGGACGGCGATTACACCATGGATCACACCGCGCTGATCTATCTGATGGATCGCGATGGCAATTTCGTAGCGCCCTTCAACCTGAAACGGACACCCGAGGAAGCCGCTAAGGATCTGAAGCGCTATCTCTGAGCGGCAAGCTGGCCGAGGAGCGAAAACGGCCTCGCATCGCGGGCCGGATGGTCTATAAGGCCGTGAAATTCCGCAAAGCCATTGCCGCAGATGTCATATCTTAACGTCCAGTTAACCAATGCAAGACTGTATCGAACCATCAGCGCGTGGCTGGTCGGGCTGTCGATCGTGTCCGCGTTGATGGCTGGCGGCGGTAATGCGGCGCAGGCGCAAACCCAACCCCGCACCGCGGTCGAGGCGGCCCCGCAGGCGGTGCCCGGCTTCTGGGACCCGCGGCGGCGCCCGGACCGGCCCGACATGTCGCGCCTCACGGTGATCCGGTTCCTGACCGAGACCGATTACCCGCCGTTCAACTTTACCGGCCCCGACGGCAACCCCGCCGGCTTCAACGTCGATCTGGCGCGGGCGCTGTGCGACGAGATCAAGATTTCCTGCACCATCCAGATGCGCCGGTTCGAGACGCTGGTCGATGCGATCACAAGCAATCGCGGTGACGCCATTATCGCCTCCATGGCGGTGACGCCGGCCTTGCGCGCAAGGCTCGATTTCACCGATCCCTACTACCGCGCGCCGGCGCGCTTCGTGTCGCGGCGCGATGCCGTGATGCCGGAGGTCCGCCCGGAATATCTCGAAGGCAAGAAGGTCGGCGTCATCGCCGGCACTTCGCACGAGGCCTATCTGAAGGCGATGTTCACCGACGCCGAGATCAAATCCTACCCGAACGACGACGCGCTGCGGCTGGCACTCAGGCGGAGCGAGGTCGACTTCATCTTCGGCGATGCGATCTCGCTGGCGTTCTGGATTAACGGCACCGATTCCGCCGAATGCTGCGCCTTTTCCGGCGGGCCCTTCGTTGAGAGCCGCTATTTCGGCGAAGGCATCGGGATTGCGGTGCGCAAGGGCAATGATCTGCTCCGGACGTCCCTGAACTGGGCGCTGTTCCGGATCTGGGAAAAAGGTCGCTTCACCGATCTGTGGCTGCGGTATTTTTCGATTAGTCCGTTTTAGCGGAGTCATTCCGGGACGCGAAGCGAACTATGATGTGCAATTGCGCATCTGAGAATCTCGAGATTCTCAGGGGGGCAAGGGCGCCCCAGAGTTCGATGCTTCGCATCGCCCCGGAACGACGGCTCTGCCGTCATTTTGCATTTTGCCGCGGAGGCGCTAGTTTCCGCAGCTTCCACAGAGAGCCTTTAAATGTCCGTCATCGACCTTGCCGCCAGCCCGAGCGATTTGCGCGCGCTCGCCGAACAATCCAACGCCTGGCCGTTCGAGCAGGCCAAGGCCATTGTCGCGCGGCTGAAGAAGAACCCGAAGGAGGAGGTGCTGTTCGAGACCGGCTACGGTCCCTCGGGCCTGCCGCATATCGGCACCTTCGGCGAGGTCGCGCGCACCACCATGGTGCGCCACGCCTTTCGCGTGCTGACCGAGGACAAGATCAAGACCCGGCTGCTCGCGTTCTCCGACGACATGGACGGCCTGCGCAAGGTGCCGGACAATGTGCCGAACAAGGAGATGCTGGCGTCACATCTCGGCAAGCCGTTGTCGCGCATACCAGATCCGTTCTCCAACGAGCATCCGTCGTTCGGCGCGCACAACAATGCGCGGCTACGCGCGTTCCTCGATACGTTCGGCTTCGACTACGAATTCGCCTCGTCGACCGACTACTACACGTCGGGCCGGTTCGACGCCGCGCTGCTGCGCATGCTGGAACGGCTCGACGCCGTCATGAAGATCATGCTGCCCAGCTTGCGCGAGGAGCGCGCGGCGACTTATTCGCCGTTCCTGCCGATCTGCCCGCGCACCGGCATGGTGTTGTATGTCCCGATCATCGAGCACGATGTGAAGGCCGGCACCGTCTCCTATGACGATCCCGAGACCAAGGAGCGCGTCACGGTCCCCGTCACCGGCGGGCATTGCAAGCTGCAATGGAAGCCTGACTGGGCGATGCGCTGGTTCGCCCTCGGCGTCGACTACGAAATGGCCGGCAAGGACCTGATCGACTCCGTGAAGTTGTCGGGCAAGATCTGCTCGGCGCTCGGCGGCACGCCGCCGGAGGGTTTTAACTACGAACTCTTCCTCGACGAAAAGGGCCAGAAGATTTCGAAGTCGAGGGGCAACGGGCTCACCATCGACGAATGGCTGCGTTACGCCTCGCCGGAATCGCTGTCGCTGTTCATGTATCGCGAACCGAAGGCGGCGAAGCGGCTCTATTTCGACGTCATCCCGCGCAACGTCGACGACTACCTGCAGTTCCTCGACGGCTTCACGCGGCAGGATGCCAAGCAGCAGCTCGCCAATCCGGTCTGGCACATCCATTCCGGCAAGCCGCCGAAGGCGGATATGCCCGTCACCTTCCAGCTCCTGCTGACCTTGGTGTCGTCGTCGAATGCGGAGAACGCTGAAACGCTGTGGGGTTTTATCGGCCGCTATCGTCCGGGCGTCACGCCGCAGACGCATCCGAAGCTCGACGCGATGGTCGGCTACGCCATCAACTACTATCGCGACTTCGTGGCGCCGACCAAGAAGTTCCGCGAGCCGACCGACAGCGAACGCGCCGCGCTGCAGGATCTGCGTGACGCGCTGTCGCAATTGCCGGCGGGATCGAGCGCCGAAGACATCCAGAACGTGGTTTATGAGATCGGCCGCCGCGAGCCGTTCCTCGATCCTGTCAAGAAGGGCAAGGACGGCCGGCCGGGCGTCTCCCTCGACTGGTTCAACATGCTCTACCAGGTGCTGCTCGGCCAGGAGAAGGGCCCGCGCTTCGGCTCGTTCGTCGCGGTGTACGGCGTATCGAATGCGATCGCGATGATCGACGGCGCGCTGGCAAGGAGTGCGTAGCTCTTTCCGTCGTCGCTTGCGAAAGCAGGGACCCATAGCCACAGGCCGATGTTATCGGCTTCGCTGTGGCTCCAGCTTGATGCAAGCAACGAACGTCTGTGGTTATAGGTGCCGGCTCAAGGCCGGGACGACGCCGGAGGGCTTGGCTGCTGCCGCGGACCCGCAAACCGGGATGGCAGGTCCGCCGCAATTTCAGCCATGGCGGCGCCGGATTGCGCTACACTAGTGTGCATAACAGTCGTCAAAGCCTCCACCGAGGGGCGGCAAATAAGCGGATCAGGGAGAAAGCTCATGCAGTTCAGGGTTTCGCCACAGACGCTCAGCGAGTACAGCGCCGAGGAATGGCAGGCGCGGGTCGATCTCGCGGCCGCGCACCGGCTGGCCTTCATCCAGGGATTTTCCGAAGGCATCTTCAACCATCTGACCTTCGTGGTGCCGGGCAAGAGCGACCGCTACTACCAGATTCCGTTCGGCACGCATTGGTCCGAGGTCACCGCGTCCTGCTTCATGGAAGTCGGCATCGACGACGGCGAGGTTAAGAGCGGCGAGGGCGAGGTGGAGCGGTCCTGCTATTGCATCCATGCGCCGATCCACAAGGCGCTGCCGCAGGCGAAAGCTGTGTTTCACACCCATATGCCGCATGCCAGCGCGCTGACGCGGCTAGAAGATCCCCGCATCAAGGAAATCGGCCAGACCGAGGTCGGGCTGTCAGGCGCCATCGCCTATGACGACGAATATACCGGCCCGGCGCTCGATCCCGCCGAAGGCGCGCGGCTCGCAAAAGTCATCGGCGACAAGACCGTGCTGTTCATGGCCAATCACGGCATCTCCACCGTCGGCGCCACCATCGCGGAAGCCTATGACATGCTGTATTACGTCGAGCGTGCCGCCCAGGTGCAGATCTACGCGATGTGGACCGGGCAGAAGCTGAAACAGTTGCCGGCGCCTGTGGTGGAGAAAACCAAGCGCGATTATAAGGACGAGCATCTCTACAAGGGCCCGACCCCAGCGCAGCGGCATTTCGATGCGTTGAAACGGATGCTGGATCGGAAAGAGCCTGATTACGCGACGTAATTCTCCGTCGTCCCCGCGAAAGCAGGGACCCATACGCCGCGGCCTGCGGAAAGGGCAGGCTGTGAGACGCTATTCTTCGCCATGAGCATTTGTGGTTATGGGCCCTGCGTTCGCAGGGCGACGCTGTGGTGAAATCAGCGGCTTGCCCGCGCGCCCACCGTTCTCACCTCATCCGCAAACTGGTGCCAGATCTCCGGGCGCCAGCTTCCATTTGCGGCACCTGAAGTCGACGGTAGTATCCACACCCTGGTATCGCCGATCAGCTCCAACTGCTCGCCATAGTCCCGCTTGCCGTCGAAGAATTTCTGCCCCGCCGTCTAGCTGGTGAACGCAAGGAATTGCGGACGGAATGTCGCGATTGCATTGCGCAGCCGGGCGCGATCCGCTGCCGTCAATTTGGGAAGCGTGGCGCGGTCCATCCCCGCGCCCGCTTTCACCAGATCGGTCAGGCCGATCCCATGTCGCAGCAGACTGCGATATTGATTTGGCCACAGCAGCTCCGGCGTCAGCCCCGTCTCGTGCAAGATCGCCCAGAACTTGTTTTGCCGGTGCGCGTAGTAGGCCCGCTGGGCAGCGGACGTCGTCCCGGCGGCGGTTCCGCACAGCACGATGCGAAGAGAATGTTGCAGGAGGTCGCTCAGCACGTCCGGCACGGCGGCAATCCTACTGGCTCGCCCATACGATCCGGGCGATCCAGGCGACGTCGTCGGCCTCAAGCGTGCGATCGGCATGCGCCGGATTGAGCGACTGCAGTTCCAGGGTCTTGGTGGTCCGGCGCTTCAATTCCTTGACCATCACTTCGCCATCTGACGTCTTGAGTACCACGCGGTCGCCGCGCCGGATCGGTGTGCCCGGCGACACCACGATGATGTCGCCGTCGCGATAGGTCGGCTTCATCGCGTCGCCCGAGATTTCCAGCGCGTAGGCATGCTCGTCGCTGGTCGACGGCAGCGCCACCTCGCTCCAGCCCTTGCCGGCGGGAAAGCCGGAATCGTCGAAATGGCCGCTGCCGGCCTGCGCCAGGGCGAGCAGCGGCAGCGACTGCTGGCTGCGCGCGCCGTCGCCGATCAATTGCACGAAGGTCTCGACCGACGAATTGGTCGCGGCCAGCGCTTTGGAAACTGATTCCGTGGACGGCCAGCGTTCACGGCCGTCCGCGGCGATGCGTTTGGATTTGTTGAACGTGGTGGGGTCGAGGCCGGCGCGCTTGGCAAGACCCGAGGGTGACATGCCGGCACGTTCCGCCAGCCGGTCGATCGCGGTCCAGATCTGGCTGTGGGTCAGAATGCGTTGCGCCTTGGCCTGTCTGGCCATCGAAAATCCCTGAAGCGATCTAGGAATTATTGCCTCATTTGGCCGGTTTGCGCAATTCTTCCAGCCGAAGTCTGTGACCGAAGCGCTTGAGTTAGGCGCGGGCCGCCTTTACGGTCGGCCGCCAGCCCGGCCTTTTCCGGGAAAATCCCAAAAGACTCAACGACAAGCAGGAAGTCCGGATAGCCGTGCCCACGATCTATAAAATCACTCCCGCCTCGGCTTGGCGCGAGGCCGAACGGCAGGGCGTCTACCGGGGAAGTAGCGACGATCTGCGTGACGGCTTCATTCATTTTTCGACCGCGTCCCAGGTCGCCGAGACCGCGCGCAAGCATTATTTCGGCCAGACCGGGCTGTTCCTGGTCGCGGTCGACGCCGACGCGCTGGGGGATGCGTTGCGCTGGGAGCGTTCGCGCAACGACGAACTGTTTCCGCATCTCTACGGCGAACTCGATCTCGGCGCGGTAACCGGCATTCTCGATATGCGCGCGCGGTCCGATGGCACGCACGACATTCCGGAGCTCCTCCCGTGATCCGCGCTTTCGACGCCTTCTCGCTGCCGCTGTTGCGCTGGTTCGACCCGGAGGACGCGCATCGCATGGCCATCCAGGGCCTGCGGCTACTGCCGTTGGTCAAGCCGCGCGCCGACGACCACAAACTGGCGGTACGCGCGTTCGGCCTGAATTTCCCCAATCCGATCGGCATGGCCGCGGGCTTCGACAAGAGCGCGGAAGTGCCCGACGCGCTGTTGCGGCTCGGTTTCGGCTTTGTCGAGATCGGCACGGTGACGCCGAAACCGCAGGGCGGCAATCCGCGGCCGCGGCTGTTTCGGCTCGAGCGGGATGAAGCCGTGATAAACCGCATGGGCTTCAACAATGACGGCGCCGAAGTCGCATTGCGCCGGCTGGCGGCGCGCGCCCACCATGGCGGCATTATCGGCGTCAATGTCGGGGCGAACAAGGATTCGTCCGACCGTGTGGCCGATTATGTCAAGCTGATTGAGACCTTTGCACCTGTCGCGAGCTATTTCACCGTCAACGTCTCCTCGCCGAACACGCCGGGCCTGCGCAATTTGCAGCAAGCGGCAGCGCTCGACGAACTGCTCGCCAAGGTGATCGATGCGCGCGAGCGGGTGCGGAAGAATGCCGGGGATTCGCCGGTGCTGCTGAAGATCGCGCCCGATCTCAGCCTCGCCGAACTCGACGACGTCGTGCACATCGCGCGCTCGCGCCGCGTCGACGGCATGATCGTCGCCAACACCACGCTGGCTCGCCCTTCGATCCTGCGCGAACAGGCCCGTGCGAAAGAGCAGGGCGGATTGTCGGGACGGCCGCTGTTTCGACTATCGACCCGCATGGTGGCGGAGACTTATGTCCGCACCGAGGGCGCGTTTCCGTTGATCGGCGTCGGCGGCATCGATTCCGGCGGCGCAGCGCTGACCAAAATCCGCGCCGGCGCCAGCCTGATCCAGATCTATTCGTCGCTGGTCTACAAGGGACTTGGTCTCGTCGACGACATCAAAAACGATCTCGCCTCGACCTTGCTGCGCACGGGGCGTGATTCGCTGTCGGAGATCGTTGGTGCCGACGCCGCGACGATTACCGCCGAGGACTGGCCGGTGAGATGATCTCGTGCCCCGGACGCAGCGCAGCGCGTAGCGATGCGCGCTGCTGAGCCGGGGCCCATGCGTGCTGCGAAAAAGAGTGGGTCCCGGCTCAGCGACGCGTCACCATAGCGCGTCGAAGACGCGCGTGAACGCGCTTATGGTGCCGCATCGCGTCCGGGACATGAGACAGCCTACCCAAACGACTTTCTCAAGAGTGCCGGATACCGCAGCGCCTCTAACCCACCGCGCGCGGCGTAATGAATCAGTAGCGCGCCCCACAGTCCGGCATTGCCAAACGACCGCAGCGCAAACCACGCGGTGAGGAAGATCACCAGCGAAGCCACCATCAGATTGCGCATGTCGCGCGCCCAGGTGGCGCCGATGTAGATGCCGTCAAAGGCAAAGGCGAACACGCCGAGCAACGGCGCAAAAATCACGAACGGCAAATAGTCGCGCGCGATGCGCCGCACCTCCACGCTTGTCGTCATCATGTCGACAAACGCGGGCCCGAACAGCAGGAAACAGGCGGCGACCGCGAGCGCGAAGCCAAAGCCCCACATGACGACGAGCTTGACGGCGCCGGCGAAGGCCGCCTTGTTGCGGGCGCCATAGGCCCGGCCGCAGAGTTGCTCGGCAGCGTTGGCGAGGCCATCGAGGAAAAAGGCGCCGAACAGCAGAAAATTGTTGAGCACGGCATTGGCGGCGAGCGTCAGGTCGCCGGCACGTGCACCCTGTGCGGTGAAGAACAAGAACGCCGCGATCAGCGAGGCGGTGCGGATCATGATGTCGCGGTTGACCGAGAGCATGCGCATCAGCTTGGCCGGATCGAACAGCATCGCGCGGGAAACCCCGAGTTGCCCT
Source organism: Bradyrhizobium sp. AZCC 1721 (assembly GCF_036924715.1). Classification (NCBI taxonomy): domain Bacteria; kingdom Pseudomonadati; phylum Pseudomonadota; class Alphaproteobacteria; order Hyphomicrobiales; family Nitrobacteraceae; genus Bradyrhizobium; species Bradyrhizobium sp. AZCC 1721. The sequence goes on from NZ_JAZHSB010000001.1 coordinate 772,697, forward strand.
TTCGAAAGCCGGCGGGCGATCTGCAATCCGAGCATCAGGCCTGCGGCTTCCGCGATCAGCGCGGCGATTGCGGCGCCGGCAATTCCGAAGTCGAGCGCCAGCACCAGCACGACGGTTGCCGCCACGTTGATGAGGTTGATCGTGATCTGCGTGCCGAGCGCCAGCTTGGCCCGGGCCTGTCCGACCAGCCATCCCAGCACCACGTAATTGCCGAGCGCCAGCGGCGCTGACCAGATCCGGATAATGAAGTAGGTTTTCGCCGCGCGCGTGACGCCCTCACTGCCACCCATCGTGTTGAGCAGAACGGTGGCGAGCGGGATCTGCAGAGCGATCAGCGCCGCGCCGACCAGTGCCGCCACGATCAGCCCGCGTGCCAGGATGGCGCGCAGTTCCGATGTCTCGCCGGCGCCGAGCGATTGTGCCGTAAAGGCGACCGTGCTCATGCGCAGGAATCCGAACAGCCAGAACATGCAGTCGAACAGCACCGAGGCCAAGGCCACGCCGCCGAGCAGCGTGGCGTCGTCGAGCCGCCCGATGGCCGTGGTCGAGACGATGCCGATCAGCGGCGTGGTCAGGTTTGCGACCATCGCGGGACCCGCGATGGCAAACACCTGTGCTGTCGTGACTTTCGATGGAACTAGCGGCGAGTGCATGCCTAGAGCTCGACGACCATGCCGTCTTCGGCAGCGGTATAGGGCAGTTCGCCCAGCCGCCCGAGCATGTCGTCGCTCATGTGCGTGAGCACCAGCCGTTTCGGGTTGATCTCGGGCAGATGCGCTGCGAGCGTTTTCAGGCTCAGATGGTTCTTGACGATCTTGTCAAAGTAATACGCCTCAGCGATGAACAGGTCGGCGTCGCGCGCCGCTGGGATCAGCGTCTCCGTCCACTCGGTGTCGGCGCTGTAGGCGATGACGCGGTTCTCCGCCTCGACGCGATAAGCCAGGAATGGCCCACCGGATTCGCCATGAACGACGGGATAGGGCGTGACCTTGACCTCGCCGAACGTGCGGCTTTGCTCCGGTTCAAGCGCGACAACCGAGAGATCAAAACGCTGTTTTGTCTTCGATGAATGCTCGAACAGCGCTTCCATCAGGCTGGCGAGTTTTGTCTCGATCCCTTGCGGGCCGGCAATGACGAGCGGGCGGGAGCGACGCGTGAACTGCGCATCCAGCAGCAGGAACGGCAGGCCGCCAAAATGGTCGCCGTGGAAATGCGTGATCAGGATTAGATCGATCGCATCGCGCGCAATGCCGAGCCGCTTCAGCGCCGGCAGCGACGACGCGCCGCAATCGATCAGGAAGTTAACGCGGTTACCCGTGACGTGGAAGCAGGTGTTGTGCCTGCCACCGGACCCGAACGCATCGCCGCAGCCGACAAATCGCAATTGCATCGGCTGCCACCGCCCAATGAGTAACTATCGCCCGCGCGGGGCGCCGAACAGCCGCGACAGCAGCCAGATCGGGACCACGATCACAGCGCCGAGCAGGAAGTAGCGCCACAGCCAGTTGACGGCGTCGAAGCCGAGATCCCACAGCCGCTGGAACAGCATGCGGATGCTGTGCACGATATTCCAGGGATCGAAGCCGATGGCGGCGAGCACCACGCCGACCAGGATCGACAACAGGATCAGCCGGAACGCCACCGACAGCGGCGAGCCGCCGAGAAAACGATACAGGCCGTCATTGTTGGCCGGCAGGTCTCTGACGTCGTTGGGCATCGGTTTCTCCTCGCGGGTCGTGCGCATTATAGGCACGGCGGGGCACATGGGGAACCCGCTCATATCAGTCAATGGCCGCCATGCGCCTGCGGAATGTTAATTTGCCGTCACATCCTTCAACATCCGTTCCAGCGTTTCCAGCCGGTCGGCCTCACGCGGCGGCTTGTCCCAGCGCAGCCGGCTGATGCGCGGAAACCGCATCGCGACGCCGGATTTGTGCCGCGGCGAGCGCGCCAACCCCTCGAACGCCACTTCCAGCACCAGCCCCTGGTCCGGCTCATGCACGACATGGCGGACCGGGCCGAATTTTTCCGTGGTGTTGCGGCGGACGAAGCGGTCGATCTGCAACAGTTCTTCATCGGTGAACCCGAAATAGGCCTTGCCGACCGGCACCAGTTGCTCGCCGTCCTCGCCCGAGGTCCAGACGCCGAAGGTGTAATCCGAATAATAGGACGAGCGCTTGCCGTGGCCGCGCTGCGCATACATCAAGACGGCGTCGATGATGTGTGGATCGCGCTTCCATTTCCACCACTGGCCCTTGGGCCGGCCCGGCAGATAGGGCGCGTCGCGGCGCTTGAGCATCACGCCCTCGACGGCATCGGCATCTTGGCCGGCGCCGGCGCTGGCGGGGTCGGCGCGCGCGGCCATCAGCGCCTGCCAGCTATCGAAGGCAATGGTCGGCGACAGATCGATGCGCGGGTCGTCCAGCTTGCGGACGAACACTTCAAGATGCGCCCGGCGCTCGATAAACGGCAATTCGCGCAGGTCGTTCTCGTCGTCGCCGAGCAGGTCGTAGGCGCGCAGGTGAATCGGAAAGTCCTTGGTCAATTTCGGTGAGACGACCTTTCGATTGAGCCGCTGCTGCAATATGTTGAAGGTCTGCACGCGGCCATCGCGCAGCACCAGCAGTTCGCCGTCGATCGCGCCGGGCAGATGCAGCGACGGCAGGAGGTCGGGAAAGCTGTTGGTGATGTCCTCGCCGGTTCGCGAGTAGAGCCGCGCCTGCATGTGCCCGCGCTCATCGCGACCGCTTACTGCCTGCACGCGAATGCCGTCCCATTTCCATTCCGCGATGAAATCGGCCGGATCGAGACTGGCGAAATCCGTATCCTCGATCGCATGCGCCAGCATCACCGGGCGGAACGGCGCCGGATCGCGGTTGACCGGTTTTTCGCCGCGACCTTCCAGCCAGGCGAACAATTCGAGATAGGGCGGGGCGAGCCCCGGCCAGATCAGCTCGATCTCGTGCGGATCCTTGTCGCCCAAAGCCGCTGCGGCCGTTTTCGCCAGCCGCGCCGAAATCCCGATCCGCATCGCGCCGGTGACCAGCTTTAGCAGCGCCCAGCGGCCGGTCTCGTCGAGTTCGTCGAGCCAGCGCGCGAGCTGGCTTGGCAGTTCGGTCTTGCCGAGCGTGCGAAGGGTAACGACGACTTCACTCAGTGTCGGAGGCGGAGGGTTGTTGTGGTGGCTGTGTGGGTGCGGGCCATTATTGACACCGCCCGTGTGGTACCCCTCTCCCTGACCTCGAGAGCGAGCTTCGCTCGCCTCGGACCCCGCAAGGGGGGAGGGAACGGAGAGAGTCTTGTTTGTGGCCTTCGATCTGACATGCGGTGACAGCCCAGCACGCAACTGCGCTCCCTCCCCCCTTGCGGGGGAGGGCGGGGGAGAGGGGTGGCCCAGCAAAGATTGCCCGTCGCCAACCCCGCCCTTCGGCCACATCAGCGCGACCGTTTCCGAGAGATCGCCGACATAATCATAGGACAGTCCGAACAACACCGGATCGGTACGATCCATGATCAGGTCCCGAACGAGCCCCGGCTTGGCGTGCTTGAACGACAGCGCGCCGGTCAGCGCCGCCAGCGCGTAGCCGCGGTCGGGATCGGGCGTGTCGCGGAAATAGGCCGTGATCAGCCGCAGCTTGTTGTTGCGGCCGGGCTCGTAGGCGAGTCGGTCAAGCAGTTCGGCAAAGCGGTTCATGTCTCGGCCTCGTCGGCCGCCACCACCTCGTGTTCCTCCTCATCACCGTAGCCGACCAGATCGAGCGGCCGCGCGGCAAGCCCGCGCGCCCTGCACCAATGCACCAGCGCGTCTTCCTGGCCGTGCGTGACCCAGACCTCGCCAGCGCCGGTGGCCGCGATGGTGGCGGTCAGCCCGTCCCAGTCGGCGTGGTCGGATATCACCAGCGGCAGTTCGACGCCGCGCTGGCGGGCGCGCGCCCGCACCCGCATCCAGCCCGAGGCAAACGCCGTGACCGGATCGGGGAATCGCCGCGTCCAAATGTCAGAGGTAGCCGTCGGCGGCGCCAGCGTGATGGTGCCGGCGAGGTCGGCCTTCTTCATGCCCTTCACCAGCCGCAGCTCGCCGAGCGCGATGCCGCGGCTCTCATAGTAGCGCGTGATCCCTTCCATCGCGCCATGCAGATAGATCGCCGCGTCGTAGCCTTGCTCGCGCAACAGCGCGATCACGCGCTGCGCTTTGCCGAGCGAATAGGCCCCGACCAGATGCGCGCGTTCCGGAAACAGCGCGACGGACGCGAGTAGCTTTTTCACCTCATCCGCCGCATCGCCATGGCGGAACACCGGCAGGCCGAAGGTGGCTTCGGTGATGAAGACGTCGCAGGGCACGACTTCGAATGGCGTACAGGTCGGATCGATCGCGTCCTTGTAGTCGCCGGATGCAACGATGCAGAGGTCCTTGCAGGAAACGGCGATCTGCGCCGAGCCCAGTACGTGGCCCGCCGGGTGAAACTTGATCTTGACGTCGCCAAGGCGCACCTCTTCGCCATAGCTTATCGCCTGCGTGCTGCGCGCAAAATTGTCGCCATAGCGCAGCCGCATCATGTCGAGCGTTTCCTGCGTGGCGAGCACGGCGCCATGGCCGGGACGGGCGTGGTCGGAATGGCCATGGGTAATCACGGCGCGCTCGACCGGGCGAACGGGATCGATATGGAAGCCGCCCGGCTTGCAGCATAGGCCGGCAGCAACTGGCAACAGGATGTCGTGCGGACGCATCCGGCTTATATAGGGCGTCTCCCCGCGATGTTCAGCCGTGTGATGTCTAGCTGTCATGCGCGGGCTTGACCCGCGCATCCATCTTTTGAAGAGTCTGCTTTTTGTGATGGATGGCCGGGCCAAGCCCGGCAATGACAAGCTTGGGAACCCATGCCTGCCCGCCTGTTTCTGTCTTCCGGCGATCTGATGGCCGACCGCCGGTTCGAATTCGCGCGCGATCTGCAATTGAAGGGCGATCTTGCAGCCGCTGCCGATCTGCTGATGCAGGCGATCGAACTAGCGCCGAATTTCACCTCCGCCTGGTTCACGCTCGCCGATATCCGCGAGCAGCTCGGCGAGCATGACGCGGCGATCTCGGCGTTTCGCCAGGCCCAGGCCAGCGATCCCGGCGACCGCCGTGGCGCCGGACTTCGATTGATGCGGCTCGGCGCCGAACCGTTGACCGGCATGCCGCAGGCCTATGTGCAAACGCTGTTCGATCAATATGCGCCGCGGTTTGAATCCTCGCTGGTGGACGATCTCGGTTATCGCGGCCCGGCACTGTTGTTCAAGGCGGTGCTGGCGGTGCGATCAGCCACGCGCAAGCCGGCGTTCTTCAAGCGCGCGATCGACCTCGGCTGCGGCACCGGGCTGGCGGCGTCGGCGTTTGCCAGGGAGGTCGATCATTTCATCGGCGTCGATCTGTCGCCACGGATGATCGAGCGGGCGCGCGCCACCGGCCTCTATGCGGAGCTGGAAGTCGCCGACATGTTGCAGGGCCTGCGCACAAGGAGGGAAGCCAGTGCCGACCTCATCCTTGCCGCGGACGCGATGGTTTATGTTGCTGACATCGCTCGCGTGCTGGCGGAAGCAGCGCGCGTGTTGGTGCCGGGCGGTCTCATCGCCTTCACCACGGAGACCCATGACGGTGAGGGTGTCAGGCTCGGGCAGGGCCTGCGCTACGCGCACGCCGCGGCTTACGTGCGCGCGGCCGTCGAGGGGGCCGGCCTGCAATTATCCCGCCTCGAAGAATTATCCGCCCGCAACGAGGATCATGCGCCGGTTCCTGGCCTGGTCGTCGTCGCCGCGAAAACTTGAGTCTAGGCGCTACGCACACCGCGAATGGTGGGATTGCGTGCGACATGTCAGCTATTGCCAGGGACGCCGGAATGCCTGATCAAAGCTCCCATAAGGGAGAAATAACAATGAACAAGAAACAGACTCGCCGTGAATTCGGCGCCACCGCGCTCGCTGCCGCTTTTGCATCAACGCTGCCCGCGCCATTCGTTTGGGCCGCGGAGAAAAAATACGATCCCGGCGCCAGCGACACCGAAATCAAGATCGGGCAGACCGTGCCGCATTCCGGTCCCGGCTCGCTCTACGGCGTGCTCGGCCGTGTCGGCGAAGCCTATTTCCAGATGCTGAACGAGAAGGGTGGCATCAACGGACGCAAGGTGAAATTCTTCACCATGGACGACGCCTACAGCGCGCCGAAATGCGTCGAGGCGACGCGGCGGCTGGTTGAGCAGGAGGAAGTGCTGGCGCTGTACGGCTCGCTCGGCACCGCGCCGCAGACTGCCGTGCACAAATATCTCAATTCAAAGGGCGTGCCGCAATTGCTGCTCAATACCGGCGCGTCGAAATGGAACGACCCGAAGAACTTCAAATGGACCATGGCGGGCCTGCCGCTCTATCCGACCGAAGCGCGCATTCTCGCCCGACATGTCGTGAGCGTGAAGCCGAACGCGAAAATGGGCATCCTCTACCAGAACGACGATTTCGGCCGCGATTTTCTCGGTCCCTTCAAGAAGGTGCTGGCGGATGCCGGCGGTACCGCCAAGGTGATCATGGAGCAGACCTACGATCTGACCGAGCCGACGATCGATTCGCAGATCATCAATCTCTCTAAATCCGGCGCTGACGTCTTCTACAATATCTCGACCGGCAAGGCGTCGTCGCAGTCGATCCGCAAAGTGGCTGAACTCGGCTGGAAGCCGCTGCACCTGCTGTCGGCGGGATCGACCGGCCGTTCAATTCTCACCGCCGCCGGCCTCGAAAACGCAACCGGCATTGTCGCCATCCGTTACGCCAAGGAAGTCGGCGTGCCGCGCTTCGAGAAGGACCCGGACGTGATGGCGTTCGAGGAGTTGCGCAAAAGATATTTGCCGAACGTCGACCCTGATAACACCATCGCCTTTGCCGGCTACGGCCAGGTCGCGTCGATGGCGGAAATCCTGCGCCGCTGCGGCGACGAACTCACCCGCGCCAACGTGCTCAAGCAGGCCACGACGCTGGCGGGCTTCCATTCGCCCTATTTCCTCGATGGCGTGAACTACAGCTACACGCCGGAGGACTACACGCCGATGAAGACGCTCTACATCTCGATCTTCAACGGCAAGGACTGGGACATCTCCGACAAGCCGGTGACGGAGTAGGAGGCGGACGGCGTTCCCCGGATGCTGCACAGCGCCAGCAGCGCGTTTACGCGCGTCTGTTGACGCGCTATGCCTTGCGGCGTGGTGCGCTGCTGATCCGGGGTCCACAATGCTGCGGCAGGTCCCGGTTCTGCGGCGCAGCGTTGCACGCTGCACCGCGCCCGGGACACGAGACGAGCGGGGCGAGGTGACTTGCCAGGCCCTCGACGAACCCGCTCCAACGGCTTACTTCTCCTGGTGTGCCGTCGCTCGATCCCTTGCCCCTCACGCCGCTTGAAACGGCTGCGTTGCTGCCCGACCGCTTCCGGCGCTGGTTCGCCGCGCGCGGCTGGTCGCCGCGCGAGCATCAACTCGCGCTACTGTCAAAGGCCAGCGACGATCGTTCGGCACTGCTGATCGCCCCAACGGGCGCCGGCAAGACGCTGGCCGGCTTCCTCCCGACGCTGGTGGAGCTTTCGCGCCCTTCCGTCCAACGGCGCGAGGGCACGAAAAGCCTCATGTCCACCGGCCGCAGCGTCAAACGCACCGGCGGTCTCCACACCCTCTATATCTCGCCGCTGAAAGCGCTCGCAGTCGACATCGCGCGCAACCTGGAAGCGCCGATTGCCGAGATGGGGCTGCCGATCAAGGTCGAGACCCGCACCGGCGACACGCCGGTGTCGCGGCGGCAACGGCAGCGGCGTTATCCGCCGGATGTTCTGCTGACCACGCCGGAACAACTGGCGCTGCTGCTGTCGTCCGACGACGCACCGTTTTTGTTTTCGTCGCTGAAACGCATCGTGCTCGACGAACTGCATGCGCTCGTCACCTCGAAGCGCGGCGATCTGTTGTCGCTTGGCCTGGCGCGGTTGTGGCGCCTGGCGCCAGAGATGCGCGCGATCGGACTATCCGCGACGGTAGCCGAGCCGGAATCGCTGGCGCGGTTTCTGATGCCGCAGCGCGACGGCAAGGACGTGTCAGCCGATATCGTCGTGGCCGGTGGCGCGGCGGCGCCCATCGTCGAGATGCTCGACACAAAGGAGCGGTTGCCCTGGGCCGGCCATACCGCGCGCCATGCGCTCGGCGAAATGTATGACCTGATCCGGCGCAACAAGACCACGCTGATCTTCGTCAACACCCGCAGCCAGGCTGAAATGCTGTTCCAGGAATTCTGGCGCATGAACGACGACGGCCTTGCCATTGCCTTGCATCATGGCTCGCTGGACGTCGCCCAGCGCCGCAAGGTCGAGGACGCGATGGCGGCGGGAAAGCTGCGCGGCGTGGTTTGCACGTCCTCGCTCGATCTCGGCATCGACTGGGGCGATATCGATCTCGTCATCAATGTCGGCGCGCCGAAAGGTTCCTCGCGGCTGATGCAGCGTATCGGCCGCGCCAATCACCGACTGGATGAACCCTCGCGCGCGGTCCTGATCCCGGCCAACCGTTTCGAGGTGCTGGAGTGCCGCGTCGCGATCGACGCCATTGCGGAGAATGCGCAGGATACGCCACCGTTGCGTACTGGCGCGCTCGATGTGCTGGCGCAGCACGTGCTCGGCTGCGCCTGCGGCGAGCCGTTTTTTTCCAACGAACTCTATGCGGAAGTCCTGACCTCGGCGCCTTATTCCTTGCTGACGCGAACCGATTTCGACGATGTCGTCGATTTCGTCGCCACCGGCGGCTATGCGCTGAAGACCTACGAACGCTTTGCGCGCATCAAGCAGGACAAGCAGGGTCGCTGGCGCGTCGCCAATCCAAAAGTGCGGCAGAGCTATCGCCTCAACGTCGGCACCATCGTCGAAGAGACCATGCTGAAGGTTCGCCTGGTGCGCTCGCGCAGCGGCGGGTCCGGCTCGACCGGTGCGCTCGGCCGCGGCGGGCGGATGCTGGGCGAGATCGAGGAAGCCTTTATCGAAGGCCTCGTGATCGGCGACACGTTTGTGTTCGGCGGTGAAGTCGTGCGCTACGAGGCATTGGCCGAAGATCAGGTCTATGTCTCGCGTGCCAACGACAAGGACGCGAAAGTGCCGTCCTATATGGGCGGCAAGTTTCCGCTTTCGACCTATCTCGCCGAGCGCGTGCGCAAATTGCTCGACGACCGGCGCGCGTGGAATGCGCTGCCCGATCAGGTGCGCGACTGGTTATCGTTGCAGAGGGATTTTTCCCGCGTGCCGGCGGTGCAAGAACTGCTGATCGAGACCTTCCCCCGCGGCAACAAGCATTATCTCGTCTGCTATCCCTTCGAGGGCCGGCTGGCGCACCAGACGCTCGGCATGCTCTTGACACGGCGGATGGAGCGGGCGCGGGTGCGGCCGCTCGGCTTCGTCGCCAACGAGTATGCACTTGCCGTATGGGGCCTCGGCGATATGTCGTTCATGATCCGGCACGGCAAGCTCGATCTCAACGCGTTATTCGATCCGGACATGCTGGGCGACGACCTCGAGGTGTGGCTCGCCGAATCCGCATTGATGAAGCGTACCTTCCGCACCTGCGCCATCATCTCCGGCCTGATCGCGCGGCGCTTCACCGGCGAGGAGAAATCCCGCCGCCAGGTGCTGTTCTCGACCGACCTGATCTACGATGTGTTGCGCAAACATCAGGCGGACCACGTGCTGTTGCGCGCCGCCCGCGCCGATGCCGCGACAGGCCTGCTCGATCTCAAGCGTCTGGGTGATATGCTCTCGCGTATTCACGGGCGAATCAGCCATCGGGAACTCGAACACGTTTCGCCGCTCGCCGTTCCCGTGATGCTGGAAATCGGCCGCGAGTCAGTTTATGGCGAAGCAGGCGATGAGTTGCTGGCGGAGGCCGCCGACGAACTCGTCAAAGAGGCGATGGGATAAGCGGGAAGGCACGTGACGGCAGGGGCGCAGTCTTCGGGAGACGATCAACAGATGCGCGCCTCGAAGGTCATGGTTGCCGACGTGACGTTCCGCGCCGACCTCTCCGGCGCGCTGTTATGGCAGGAGCAGCGCCTGCTCGTCGTCTCCGACCTGCATCTGGAAAAAGGCTCCAGCTTCGCCGCGCGCGGCGTGCTGCTGCCGCCTTACGATACCGTGGCGACGCTGAGCCGGCTCGCCGCCGTGATCGCGCGGCACGACCCGCGCATGGTGATTGCGCTCGGCGACAGTTTTCACGATCGCGACGCGCATCGGCGGCTGTCGGCGCCGGATCGCGACGCGCTCTCGGCAATGCAGGCGCGGCGCGACTGGATCTGGATCTCGGGCAACCACGATCCGGCGCTGCCGCCCGACCTCGGCGGCACTGTGGCGAACGAAGTCGCGATCGGGCCGATCGTGTTCCGCCATGAGCCGACGGGGGCGGCGGGTGAAATCGCCGGCCATCTGCATCCCAAGGCGCGCGTCGCCACAAGGGGGAGATCGATGGAACGGAGGTGCTTTGCCAGTGACGGCGAGCGCGCGGTGATGCCCGCTTTCGGCGCCTATACCGGGGGCCTGAGCATCCGCGATCCCGCGTTTGCGAAGATTTTTCCGACGCCAGGCCTGATGGCGCATGTGCTCGGCGACAACCGTGTGCACGCGATTGCCGCGTCAAGGTGTTATTGAGCATTTGATGCGGGGCGTTTCTTACCTCTCCCGCTTGCGGGGTCGAGACGAGCGAAGCTCGCTCTTAGGTCGACGCGCTCGAAGAGCGCGGCGGGTGGGGGTCTCTCCCGGAATTCGAACATCTGTTATGCGGCACCACCCCCACCCCGGCCCTCCCCCGCAAGCGGGAGAGGGAGCGCACCTCCCGTGCTGCTCTACGCCGCCTTCGCGTCGACGCTGTCGCAGAACTCGGCGAGGCGGTCGGCGAGCCGCAGCGTTGCGGGGCTGGCGTCGGGCGAGGCCACCAGCGCCAGTTCGGTCTTGTCGATCGGCGCAAAGCCGTCCTTCGCCGTGAGCACGCGATGGCCGGCCTGGATCGCGATGTCGGAGAGAATGCTCAATCCCAATCCGGCAGCGACTGCGGCCTGGATGCCGGCAAGGCCGGAAGAAGTATAGGCCATGTGCCAGGATCGCCCCGCGCTTTCCAGCGCATGGATCGCGCGCGCACGATAGAGGCAGCCGGCAGGAAAGCCGATCAGCGGCACCGAGCCAGCGTCGATATCGATCGGATGGGTTTTGCTGGTGACCCAATGCACCTTCTCCGGCCACACCGCGATCGCGCCTTTCTCGCCGGCGTCGCGCTTGAGCAGCGCCAGATCGAGATCGCCGCGTTCGATGTCGCGCCTGAGATACGTGCTCTGGTCGGCGCGCACATCGAGCCGCAGGCCCGGGCGCGAGCGCGAAAACGTCGCCAGCAACTTGGCAAGACGATAGGCGGCGAAATCCTCGGGGATGCCGAGCTTGATCGCGCCTTCGCTTTCCGGCCGGGCCACCACGTCGCGGGCTTCCTCGGCGAGCGACAATAGCCGCCGCGCGTAGGACAACAGCCGCTCGCCGGCCTCCGTCGGCGTCACGTCCTTGCCGTTGCGGTTCAACAGCGGCTGGCCGACATCGTCTTCCAGCCGCTTGATCTGCTGGCTGACGGTCGATTGCGTGCGGTGGACGCGCTCGCCGGCGCGGGTGAAGCCGCCGGCATCGACCACGGAGACGAAGCTGCGCAGCAGTTCGAGATCGAGCATGTGAATGCTCCATTTATAAATCCACTGATCATCAGTTTATCATTTAATTTCCAAATATCAAGGCGCGGCCCTAGATCAGGGGTGAAGGAGACTATCCATGTCGCTCGCCCCTTCGGTCGCGGTCCCTCGCGCCGGCTTCAATCTGTTACCGCTCTATATCGGCCTGTTCTGTCTGCTCTGGAGCTTTGCTTTCGTCGCCGGCAAGGTCGGCGTCACCGACTGTCCGCCGCTGATCCTGCTCACAGCGCGATTTTCGCTCGCGGGAGTCCTGATCCTCGGCATCACGGCGCTGCGCGGCGAGGCATGGTCCTCGCTGACCTGGCGCGACGCCGGAATCTTCGCCATCCTCGGCGTCGCAAACAACGCGCTCTATCTTGGTCTCGGTTATACCGGGCTGCAGACGGTATCGGCCGGCCTCGGCGGCCTGATTGTCAGCGCCAATCCGGTTTTCACTGCTGTGCTTGCGGCATTGTTTCTCGGCGAGGCGCTGACCTGGCGCAAGGTGGCGGGACTTTTGCTCGGCATCTCCGGCGTCGCCTTCATCGTCTGGCACCGCATGTCGGTCGGCACGGACAGCTTTCACGGCATCCTGTTCACGCTGGCCTCGCTGGCCTCGATCGTCCTCGGCACCATCCTGTTCAAGGTGCTGGCGCCGAAAGGGAGTCTCTGGGTCGGCAATGGCGTGCAGAATCTCGCCGCGGGCGTCGTGCTGCTGCCGTTTGCGTTCTCGCTTTCCAGCCTCAGTGACATCGTGCCGAGCGCGCGGCTCGCCGGCGCGTTCGCTTTCCTCGTGCTCGGCGGATCGATCCTGGCTTACCTGCTCTGGTTTCACCTCTTGAAGGTCTGCGGCGCGACGGCCGCGAGCGCCTATCACTTCCTGATGCCGCCGCTCGGCATGCTGTTCGCCTTCCTCGTACTCGGCGAGCACATGGAGTTGCGCGACCTGCTTGGCATCGTTCCCGTAGCGCTCGGCATTTATCTGGTGACACGTCCCGCTGCGGCTGCAGTTCAATCTTCGTAAGGAGCAACTCAATGACAGTTACCATCACCCTGATCGGCGGCCCGACGGCGCTCATTGAACTCGACGGCTTCCGGCTGCTGACTGATCCGACGTTCGACGAGCCCGGTGCCTATCAACTGCCGCATGTAAAACTGGAAAAGCTGGTCGGTCCCGCCGTTAGCGCGCATGATGTCGGCGAGGTCGATGCCGTGCTGCTCAGCCACGACCAGCATTCGGACAATCTTGACCATTCCGGGCGCGATTTTCTCAAATCCGCCAAGCGCGTGCTGACGACGGAGGTTGGCGCAAAGCGGCTCGGCGGCCATGCCGAAGGCTTTGCGCCGTGGGCGTCGACCGAATTGACCGGCAATAACGGTCATTCGCTGACCATCACCGCGACGCCCGCGCGTCACGGCCCGGCGGGAATCGAGCCGCTCGCGGGCGACGTGATCGGCTTCGTGGTTTCGTCGAGCAAGCCGGGCAGCCGTCCGATCTACATCAGTGGCGACACCGTCTGGTACGACGGCGTTGCCGAAGTGGCGAAGCGGTTCAAGGCCGGCGTGGTGCTGCCGTTCGCGGGCGCGGCGCAAACCCGCGGCCCCTTCCACATCACGATGGACACCAACGATACGATCGAGACCGCGCGCGCATTCCCGGATGCGGTGATCGTGCCCGTACATACGGAAGGCTGGAAGCATTTCCGCCAGAGTGCGGACGATCTGCGCGCCACCTTCGACACCCTGGGTTTTGGACCGCGGTTGCGAATTCTGGAGCCGGGCGTAGCGACGGTTATCGAGCCGCTAGGCGCTGCGTGACGGACCACCAGAAGGCAACGGACAAGCTCGTGGTCTGGAACCTGTTCCAGTCAGGTTCGTTGTCGCCGGGGCTGGACCCTTGGCATGTCAGTTCGCAACAAGTCGCATCGGAAGCGCCACGCGCATACGGGAACCGGAAACAACAAACCGGCAGCGCAGGCCAAGGCACATCGTTCGTTTCGCTTCCGTGATGCGCTGAGAGCACTCGGGCCGGGCCTGATCACTGGCGCGTCCGACGACGATCCGTCGGGAATCGGCACCTATAGTCAGGCAGGCGCACAGCTCGGTTACGGCATCGGCTGGACCATGCTGCTGACGTTTCCGCTGATGGCGGCGATCCAGGAAATCTCCGCGCGCGTCGGCCGCGTCACTGGGCATGGTATCGCAGGCAACGCGGGCCGGCATTATTCGCCTTGGCTGCTCAATGTAGTGGTGGCGCTGCTGTTCATTGCCAACACCATCAACATCGGCGCCGATCTCGGCGCCATGGCGGACGCCACCAAACTGCTAATCGGCGGCCACAGCATTTTCTATGTGTTGTTGTTCGGCGTGACCTCGGTCGCGGCGCAGATCTTCCTCGACTACAGGCGTTACGTGTTGGCGCTCAAATGGCTGACGCTCAGCCTGTTTGCCTATGTCGCCGCGCTCGCCTTTGCCAAGGTTCCGTGGGGCGAGGCGCTCGCCGGCATTCTCATTCCGCGCCCGGCCTGGAGCCTGGAATATTTCACAACCATCGTCGCCATTCTTGGCACCACGATCTCGCCCTATCTGTTCTTCTGGCAAGCCTCGCAGGAAGCCGAGGACCAGCGCGTCGACAAGGCGAAGCGGCCGCTGGTCGAAAAGCATTACGGCGCCCAGAAGGAATTCAATCGCATTCGCGCCGACACCATCGTCGGCATGGCGTTCTCCAACCTGATCGCATTGTCGATCATCGTAACCGCCGCGGCGACGCTGCATGCGGCCGGCAAGACCGATATCCAGAGCTCGGCGGACGCGGCCGAAGCCCTGCGTCCGATCGCCGGCGCGTTCGCTGAAACGATTTTTGCGCTCGGTATCGTTGGCACAGGCCTGCTGGCAATTCCGGTGCTCGCCGGCGCCGCCGCCTATGCGGTCGGGGAGGGACGGCGATGGCCGGTCGGGCTCGCGCGCAGGCCCAAGGCCGCCGCCGCGTTCTACGCAGTGCTGGCGCTCTCGGCTGGCATAGGTATCGCGTTGAACTTCACGCCGATCAATCCGATCTCGGCGCTGTACTGGAGCGCGGTCATCAACGGCGTGCTCGCCGTGCCGGTGATGGTGCTGCTGATGCTCATGGCCCGCCGCAGGGACGTGATGGACCGCTACGTCATCAAGGGGCCACTCTATTGGCTGGGATGGCTGTCCACTGCGGCGATGCTGCTCAGCGTCGTCGCGATGGGAATGGGGTTTTTTGCCGGGAGATCGTAGGATAGGTGGAACGACTTGTCCGCCGTAGCTCGACTTGTCCGCCGTAGCTCAACGAGCGTAGGCGGAAGCGATACCCGTCCTACGCATTGACGCCTCAATCCTTCCGGAACACGATCGATGCCATCCATCCCGTCATCAGCGCCATGAACGCCGTGACGAGCCCATAGACAAACCCGTTCTGGCGCGCGGTCGTCGCGACGAACTGTTCAAAGCCGACTTTCACGATTTCGAACGCAGTGTCGGTCTTGGCCACCAGCGCGCCTTCGGCGAACAGCTTGATCTCGACATTATAGAGACCGATCGGCACCTCCGCAGGCAGCGGAATGCCGGTGCGGAACAGCGTCGGCGTCAGGAATGTCACCGCCGAGGTCTCCTCGCGATAAAGGCCATGCTGCTTGCGCAGCCGCACGAAGGCGCTGCGGAACGCATCGTCCGGCACGACGTCGGCGTAGTCGGGCCCGACGCGCTGGGTGAGCAGCACGTTGTTCAGCCCGAGCTGCTGCCGCCGCTGCACCTCGGGCGAGGCGATGGCGTCGAACGGGCGGTTGGAAAACAGCGCCAGATAGGTCGGCACCTGGAGAAACTGCCGGGAGTCGGTGTTGATCCAGATCCCGAACCGGCGCTCCTTGCGGCGCGTCACCATGTCGGCGCGCGGGCCGGCAACCGTCACCACGAGATCGTAGGTGCGATTGGCCGGCGTGCTGGCGTCCTTCTCGACCGAACCGAACAGCACCAGCTCCTCGCCGGAATAGTTCGGCGTCACGGTGACGCGATGGTTCGATACCGAAACGATTAGCCGTTCCGCCCGAACCGGCGACGCCGCAAGCACCGCGGCCAGCGCAAGCCATCCGAGCGTGCGGGCCAGGCGTGCGGTCATCCCGTCACTCCCGTTTCCCGGACGGTGAAGAGATCCTCGGGCCGGATCACCAGTTCAACGGCGAAACGAATGCCCACGGCGAGAACCAGTAGCCCGAGCAGCAGCCGCAAATGCTCGCCGCGGATTTTCTGCCCCGCGCGGGCGCCGAACTGGGCGCCGGTGACGCCGCCGACCATCAGGATCAGCGCCAGCACCGCATCGACCAGATGATTGGTCACGGCATGCAGCATGGTGGCGAACACCATCGTGACCAGGGTGAGCACCATTGAGGTGCCGATCACGGTCGAGGTCGGCACCCGCAGCACATAGATCAGCAGCGGCACCAGGATGAAACCGCCGCCGATCCCCATCACGGCACCGATGAAGCCAATGACCAGGCCGATCACGACGACCGGAATGACGGACAGATAGATTTTCGAGCGCTTGAAGCGCATCTTCAACGGCAGGCCGTGAATCCAGACATGGCTGCCCGGGCGGCGCGTGGTGACCGGACCGCCGCGGCGGGCCCTGAGCAGCGCCCGCAGGCCTTCCCAGAACATCAGGCCGCCGACGGTGGTCAGCAGGATCACGTAAGACGTCGCGATCATGAGATCGAGCTGACCGAGCGAGCGCAGCAGCGTGAAGGTCCAGACCCCTAGCGCCGTGCCCAAACTGCCGCCGCTCAGCAGCACCACCGCCAGGACCGGATCGATGGCGCGCCGCCGCCAGTAGGAGATCGCGCCGGAGAACGAGGACGCCGCGATGTGGCTGGCGACCGAGGCGACCGCGACCGCGGGCGCAATGCCGACGAAGATCAACAGCGGCGTCATCAGGAAGCCGCCGCCGATCCCGAACATGCCGGAGACGAACCCGACCGCCGCGCCCATCGCCAGGATGAGGAAAACATTGACCGGAATGTCGGCGATCGGGAGGTAGAGCTGCACGCGCGTCTGCTTTTGTAGCTTTGCCGCAAGAGACGGCCGAGGAGCCGTTCAGGGCATGGTTTCTCTTGTATTTGTGTGTTTGCCGGCAGTGGAAATCCGGTTCGCGCATGCACCTTTGCGTGCGCAGGGCCGGTTCCCGCGCCTTTGCATAACTGAATTCGGCAGCGTGAGGGACTAAAAATGCCCGGCAAGGCAAATTTTTGCCGTACGTGCGCGTGTCTCAGCACGTTGAAACGCTGTTACAAAATCCGGAAAGCCAGTCTGTTCGTGGGGGTCGGCACTCGGCCGGCTCAGGGCTTTCCGAGCTGGTCGGTGACGAGGTTCATCGCCAGCGCCTGCTTGGGGCTGAGCCAGCGAATGTCCCTGGTCTCGGACATCGCTTCCACGATCGAGGATGAAACCCCCATTTTGGTCATGTAGCCCAACACCGCGCCTGATATCCGCTGGGCCTCTGCGACGGGATCGCTCAGGGGCTTGGTCGTGACAAACCGATGAACGCCCAATGCCGAGCCCAATACGCCGTAGCGGGCCTTGCCGCCGGCATAGGCCAGCACGCAGGCGCTGGCGCAGTAACCGGGCTTGATGCGGCCCGCAGCGTCGGCGGCGCCTACCGCGGTCGCTAGCCCCCGTGACCGGATGATCTCACCCATGATCACGGCCTGGTTCAAATCACCGCCGGGGGAGGCCAACAATACGATGTCACCGGGTGCGAGGTTGGCCTGGTCCAGCCTACTGCGAAACCAGCTCGCCGCGGCGGGGCCGATCGTGCCGCTGACGAACAGGGCGCGGCGCCCCCGGCTCGAACCGTCGAGGTGGAGCGTATCGATCACCTGGGATGTCAGGCTTGGCGAGACATACTGGTCCTTCCAGTAGTGCCAAGCCTCCGGTTGCGACAGGTCCCGGTAGGCGCGAATGCAGACGCCGGCAACCAGCAGGATGAAGATCGCCACCGTCCAAAACTGCCATTGGCGCCGGGGTGGCCGGGGCGGGCGGCGCCGGCGCCTGACCGGGCGGGAGGCGCGGTGGCGCAACCGCAGGGCCCGTCGGCGAGCGGCGGAGGCGATTTTCCCCGTTCTGGCTGTCGTCGGCTGACAATCGATCCTCTTTGCGAGCCGGATCCGTTCAAGATCAGGCTGACCAGAAGCACTAATACGAATTTATGGCCGAGGATATGGCGGCAATGCCGGCAGGCGCTTAGACCGTTTTCGAGCGAAGTGGACACCGGTTCGCGTCAAGAAAACGCGTCAAAACAAAAACCTAGAGCCCGGTTCTGCTTCAATCAGAACCGAAATGGCTCTAGTGAACGGCGGCGGTGCGCTTGGTCGTCGCAGCCGGTTTGGCGGCGGGCTTGCCCGTGGCAGGTGCGGGCGGCGAATCCCAGCCGCCGGCGGGTGACGCCACGTTAACGGCCTCGTCGGGCTGTGGCTCCACGGTGAAGGTCTGGATTGCAAGCTTGGCCGCTGCCAGCGACTGGGCGTCGAGGCGCTTGGCAACATCGTCGCGCTTGCGGCCGGCATCGGCATCGCCCTGGGCGGCTGCGAGGCTGAACCATTTGAAGGATTCGGCGAGGTTCTGCTCGACGCCGATGCCGCGGGCATAGAGGATGCCGAGGTTGAACTGGCTGTCGGCGACGCCGCGATCGGCGGCCTTGCGGAACCAGATCGACGCGCTCTTGTAATTGGCACCCTTGCCGCCGCCATCGGCGTCGAGCACGGCCAGATTATGCATCGCCTTGGCGCTGCCGCGCTCGGCCGCCTGCAGGTAGTAACGCCGCGCGATATCCAGGTCCTTCTTCACGCTCATGCCCTTCTCGTAGAAGGTGCCGAGCCGGAACAGTGCGGGCACCACGCCGGCCTGCGCCGCGCGGTCGTACCATTTGGCGGCCTCGTCGAGGTTCGGGGCGACGCCCTTGCCTTCGGCAAAGCGCACACCGACCTCGTAAGCCGCGGCAGGGTCGCCCTTCAGCGCGGCGGCGCGCAGCACCGGCCCGCCGATACCATCGGGCAACCGCTCGCTCGACGGCACCGCGATCATCGCAAGCTTGGCGCCGCTGGCCGGCATCGCCTGGATCGCGCCGGTGATATCGCTGGCCATAACCGGGGATGCCATGGCCTGCGGCGGAGCTGCGACCCGCGCGCTGTCCAGCGTGTTCGGCGCCGAAGAATTGTTCGACTGCTTCTCGACCGGCGTCGGCGAGATCATCGAGGGCGCCTGCGGCGCGGGGATTGCGGGTGCGGGCCTGGCGCTGCTCTCCGAGGGGGCGGGGGCCCGCGCCGGTGGGGCCGGCTCTCTGGGCTGCTCCATCATCGGCAGTTGCAGCACGCTGCCGGTATCCAGCAGCGTCATCGCCATCTTGAAGGTGCCGAGCACGATCACGACCACGCTCGCGCCGACCAGCAGCGAGCGGATCTTGGAGGAAATGTTCGGCGCGTTCTTGTCGCCGGCCTTGGCCTTGTCGCCGCCCTTGTCCTTCGATGCGACCTTCGCAGCCGAACGTCCGGCTTTCTCGGGCGGGGGCGCGGCGGCTGCGGCCTGCGCGGCGCGGCGCGCGGCGGCAATGAAGCTCGATGAGCTGACCGGCTCCTTCGGTGCGGAAGCAATCTCGCTGATCGCGTTTTCGGAAGCGGCTATCCGTTCCGATGGCGAAGCGACGCGCGGCGGCGGCCGCGTGCCGGGCTCGAGCGGGTGATCCGGCGGCAATTCAGGCGCGATCGCGGCGCGCGGTGCGGCGGCATGCGGCTCCAGAATTTCGCTGATGGCCCGCGGCGGTAGTGGCGGCGCGACCGGCGCGACTGGCTGCACGGCGTGGAATTCGCGCGGGGCGGCGGCAAAGGGCTCCGGAGCATTCCCCTGCATCGCGGCAGGGTTGGGCAATTCCGGCTTCGTTTGCTGCGGATAGGTCATCAGCGGCGTGGTCGGGCGGGGCGCTTCCTCGCGCGTTTCGGCCGTTGCAGGCGGAGAGGCGGAGGTCGCCGGCGCACCGCGAGCCCCGCGCAGATCGCCTTCGATCATCGACAGGCGATCGACCACATGGCCGAGCGTGTTGTGAACGGTCTCCAGCGAGTCCTGCGTGCGGCGGTCGGTTTCCGACTGGCTGAAGCGGATATCGGATAGTTCGCGCTTGACCAGATCGACGATGCCGGAGTCCGTCGGCTGCGATGCACCGCCGGAGTTGCGGTTGGATTCGGCGAGCGCGACCAGGCTGGCGTGCTGGCGTTCGAGAGAACGCAGAATGTCGTGCAGGCCTTCCTCGACCCGTCCGAGGTCGATGGCGGGTGCGGCGGCGGAACGATCGTTGGAGGCTTCCAGGCGCTCCAGGAGATACGAGACGCGTTGTTCGAGATGGGCAAACGCCGACGCATTGTCGTCGCCGGCCGGAATGCGGTCGAGCCGCTCCGACAGCGAGCGCAGCGCGTTCTCGACATATTCCGAATTCTCGCTTGCGGCCGGCGGCTGTCGGGATTCTAGCGTCGAGGTCAGCGCGGCCAGGCGCTGTTCGAGAATGCCGAAGGCATCGCTGTTGCCGTCAAAGCGGGAAAGCTGGTCGACCTTGGCCGACAGCGTGTGCACGTCGTCGGCGAGCCGGGCCAGCGCGTCGTTGGAGGCGACGTTGGAGACGATCCCGCGCAGCGCCGCGATCGCGCTTTCGAGCTGTTGCACCGTCGACGGATCGTCGTTCGCGCGCAGGATCAGGTCGAGCTTGGCGCCGAGATTGTGGATCGCCTCGTCATAGCCGGTGAGCTGCTCGGCCGGCGTCAGCGAGCGCAACGCTTCGCGGATTTCGCTAAGGGCGCGCTCGATGTTGGCCAGCATCTGGCCGTCGGTGCCGTTATAGCGGCTATCGTCGATGCGGCGGGACAGCGAGCGGATTTCGTTCTCGAGCGATTCGATCTCCCGGCGCGGCACCGCCTCGGTGATGGCCTGACGGATTTCGGCAAGCTCGCTGCGGAACGCCGCGATCGACTGTTCGATATGATCGGGACGCTGCAGTGCCTCGATCTGGCTCGTGATCTTGATCAGGTGCCGTTCGAGCGAAGAAAAGTCCGGTCCCGCAGGCGCGGCATGCGTCACTGGCTGCACAGATTTGGGCTGCGCAGAATGGGGCTGGGCGGCAGGGGTCGTCGGCGCGGCATTGCGCGGCGGCATCTGGCGCGGCGTCGGAGTATCGAGTTCGTTCTGGCGCGCGGCGATTTCGGCGATCGCAAAATCCATCGAGGCCGGGCTAAGCGGCGGCGCCGGGCGATAGACCTGGGCCGCGGCACGCTCGACCAAATCGGTCTGGCGCTGCCTTTCCTGCATCTGGACCTGACGAGCCGGCACGGGATTCGAAATCTGCGACAGCCGCGCGTCGAGGCGCGAAATGGCCTCGTTGAGTTGGCGCGCCACCGTCGGCTCGCCATGAGCGGCTTCGCCGCGGACTGCAGGCCGCGAAATCTGCTCGATCTGCTTTGTGATCGAATCCAGCCGCTGGTGAATGTCGGCCACGTCGGGGATCTGGCGGCCCGGCGTCGCCGGCCGCTGACCGGAGGGCGCGCCGAAACTGGGCGGGGCCGGTTCGCCGATGGTGGAATTCAGCCATTCGTTCAGCGACATGCCGGCGCGGCGCGCAGCCGCCTCGGCCCTGTCGCGCACCGATGGATCGATGCCGTCAACACTCCACGATACGCGCGAATTCATGCTCTCGTCCGGTTCCGCTACGGCGCCCCACCCGCGCCATCAGCCTCCCCGCGCGTCCCACTGAAGAGACAATCGTATTTTCGCGCGGGTCGCCTGCCTCGGAACCGACTTTTCCGCGTTACGGTAAAGAAGGGGTTAAGGAATGGGGCGGTCGGCCCCAAAAGTTACCGGCCGGCCAAATCGGCCGGCGTTAGCCGTTGGTTTCGCGCTTGATGTCGTCCATCGGCACGACGTTCGTCCGTTCCACGCCGGGAGACAGGGCCGACAATGCTTCGACCGCCTCTTCGCACCATTCGGCCACGGCGCGCTCGTGGGCGAGGCCAATGCGAAGTCCCAGCAATTTGCCGACATCGGCCGGGGGCGCCTTGCCGTCAGGAAATCGCTTGTTGAGCAGGCGTTCGTAGCGGGCGAAGCGGTCGCGGTGGTGTTCCAGCCGCGCCATCAGATCGGTGCGCAACGGTTCGATGTCGACACTGTCGAGCGCGTAGAGCCGCACCAGGAGGTCGTCCTTGATCGAAGCCGGAACGCTCGGCCGCGCGGCCCAGTGCCGAAGCGCGGTGCGCCCCTCCGGTGTGAGGGTATAGACCAGCTTGTTCGGCTTGCCGGACTGCACCACCTCGCGGCCCTGGATGTGGCCGCGGTCGCGAAGCTTTGTGAGTTCCCGGTAGATCTGCTGGTGGTCGGCCTTCCAGAAAAACCCGATCGAGTTGTCGAACGTCTTGGCGAGTTCATATCCCGTCATCGGACGTTCGGTCAGACAGGCAAGGATCGCGTCACCAAGCGCCAAGACGCCGGCCTCCGGCTTTCATGTGATTTGACATTATGCATAAAGTTGCATATGCGTCAACTCGCATAAGCTCCGGAGAAGCCATTCCCCGGCGCCAGCCCGTCATCGCCCGGATAGGAGACATGATGACCATGAGCGGCCTCGACAAGTGGTACGGCTACATGAAGTCCCATGACACGGCGGCGCTATGGGATCTGTTGCACCCGGATGCGGTGTTCGAAAGCCCGGTCGTCCATACGCCGCAGCGCGGGCGCGACATCACCTTCAAATATCTGGCGAGCGCCGCGAAGGTGCTGGGCGGCCCCGGCTTCAAATACACAGGCGAATGGCGCAGCCCGCACGGCGCGGTCCTCGAATTCGAAAACGTGATCGAGGGTATCAAGATCAACGGCGTCGACATCATCACCTTCAGCGATGACGGTAAGATCACGCACTTCAAGGTGATGGTGCGTCCGCTGAAGGGAATCAATCTGCTACATCGCTTGATGGGGGAACAACTCGCCAAGCAGTGACAAGGGGCGAGAGATCAAGGCCGCCACCATCCCCGGCGTCGTTTATGTCGCAATGGCTGTCGGGATATTTGCTGGCCTGGTCACTCCCTAGGACATCGCGAACCGGATAAGGTCGCTTTCCGGAACGCCGCACAATTTCAACTCAAGCGCCGCCGCCAGTATTCAAGCCTGCCCTGCCGGGAGAACATCATGCCGATCTACAAAGCCCCCGTGGAAGACGTCACCTTCCTGCTCAACGACGTGTTCCAGATCGATCGCTACGACAATCTGCCCGGTTTCACCGACGCTTCCGCGGATGTGCGCGAGGCGATTTTGGGCGAGGCCGCAAAACTCTCCGAAGAGGTGCTGCAGCCGCTCAACCGTGTCGGCGATCTCGAAGGCTGCAAGCGGCATGACGACGGCACGGTGACGACGCCGAAGGGGTTCAAGGAAGCCTTCAAGCAGGTGGCCGAAGGCGGCTGGCTCGGTCTGTCGGCGCCGGCGGAATATGGCGGGCAGGGGCTGCCGGTGACGTTGAGCCAGGTCGTCACCGAATTCCAGAGCGCGGCCAATATGGCGTTCTCGATGTATGGCGGCCTGACCATGGGCGCGACGGCTGCGCTTCTGGTGCACGGCAAGCCTGAACAGAAGAACATGTTCGTGCCGAAGATGGTGGCGGGTCAGTGGACCGGCACCATGAACCTCACCGAGCCGCAATGCGGCACGGATCTCGGCCTGTTGCGCAGCAAGGCGGTGAAGCAGGCCGACGGCAGCTACAAGATCACGGGCACCAAGATCTTCATCTCGTCCGGCGAGCATGACCTCGCCGAGAACATCATCCATCTGGTGTTGGCGCGCATCGAAGGCGCTCCCGCCGGCATCAAGGGCGTGTCGCTGTTCGTGGTGCCGAAATTCCTCGTCAACGCCGACGGATCGCTGGGGCAGCGCAACGGCGTGTCCTGCGGCTCGATCGAGCACAAGATGGGCATCCACGGCAATTCGACCTGCGTGATGAACTACGACAACGCCACCGGCTGGCTGATCGGCGAAGAGAACAAGGGCATGCAGGGCATGTTCGTGATGATGAACGAGGCCCGCCTCGGCGTCGCCGTGCAAGGTCTGGCGCAGTCCGAAGTCGCCTATCAAAACGCCGTCGCCTATGCGCGCGAGCGTCTGCAGGGCCGGTCGCTCACCGGCGCAAAGGAGGCGGACAAGCCGGCCGATCCGATCATCGT
This sequence comes from Bradyrhizobium sp. AZCC 1721, assembly GCF_036924715.1. Taxonomy (NCBI): domain Bacteria; kingdom Pseudomonadati; phylum Pseudomonadota; class Alphaproteobacteria; order Hyphomicrobiales; family Nitrobacteraceae; genus Bradyrhizobium; species Bradyrhizobium sp. AZCC 1721. Next base: position 796,687 of record NZ_JAZHSB010000001.1, read on the forward strand.
GCATCCGGATGTTCGCCGCGTGCTGCTCACCATCCGCGCCTTCAACGAGGCGGCGCGCGCCATGGTGGTGTGGACCGCGCTGAAGAGCGACGTCGCCCACCGCTCCTCTGATCCGAAGGATCGAGAGGCCGCCGACGATCATATGGGCCTGATGACCCCGGTCATGAAGGGCGTGATGACCGACGTCGGCTTCTCCAACGCGGTGCTGGCGCAGCAGATGTATGGCGGCCACGGCTATATCGCCGAGCACGGCATGGAGCAGTTCGTGCGCGATGCGCGCATCGCCATGCTCTATGAGGGCGCCAACGGCATCCAGGCGCTCGACCTGGTCGGCCGCAAGCTGCCGCGGAACGGCGGCCGCGCCGTGATGGCGTTCTTTGCCGAAGTTGCAGGCTTTGCCAAGGAGCACGGTGGCAATGAGGCGATGAAGCCGTTCGTGGCGCCGCTCTCGACCGCGCTCGGCCATCTGCAGCAGGCCACCGGCTGGCTGATGCAGAACGCGCTGGCCAAGCCCGACAACGCCGGCGCCGCCGCCACCGACTACATGCAATTGTTTGGCCTCGTCGCCTTCGGCTACATGTGGGCGCGGATGGCGAAGGTGGCGCAGGACAAGATTGCGGCTGATGGTGCCACGCCCTATCTGACGACCAAACTGGTGACCGGCCGCTTCTTCATGGAGCGGATGCTGCCGGAGACCCACGTCCATCTTGCGCGCATTCAGTCCGGTTGCGCGACCACCATGGAACTGGCGGCGGAAGCGTTCTGATTTTTCGCCGTTTCCCGTTCGATCTGCCTATAATATTATGATCCTCATACCAGGAGGGCGTCATGCCTGAGGCATATATCTACGATCACGTTCGCACCCCGCGCGGCCGCGGCAAGCCCGATGGCGCGCTGCACGAGGTCACGGCGCTGGCGCTCGCCACCGTGCCGCTGCAGGCGCTGAAGGAACGCAACAACCTCGCTGAAGACGTCGTTGACGACGTTATCCTCGGCGTGGTCGATCCGGTCGGCGAAGCCGGCAGCGACATCGCGCGCTTCGCGGCGCTGAAGGCGGGCCTCGGCGAAAGCGTCCCCGGCGTGCAGATCAGCCGGTTCTGCGCGTCCGGCCTCGACGCCGTGAATTTTGCCGCCGCCCAGATCATGGCCGGCCAGCATGAACTCGTGATCGGCGGCGGCGCCGAATCGATGAGCCGCGTCGGCATCGGCGCGTCCGGCGGCGCCTGGCCGATGGATCCCTCGATGGCGGTGCCGTCCTATTTCATGCCGCAGGGCGTCTCGGCCGATCTGATCGCCACCAAATACGGTTTTTCGCGCGACGACGTCGACGCTTATGCCGTGCAGAGCCAGCAACGCGCCGCCAAGGCCTGGGACGAGGGTCGCTTCAACAAGTCCGTGGTTCCGGTGAAGGACGTCAACGGCCTGACCATCCTTGCCAAGGATGAGCACATGCGGCCCACGACGACGATGCAGTCGCTGGCGCAACTGCAGCCGTCGTTCACCGTCGTCGGGCAGATGGGCGGCTTCGATGCGGTCGCGATCCAGTCGCACCCCGAAATCGAGCGCGTCAATTACGTCCACCATGCCGGTAACTCTTCCGGCATCGTCGATGGCGCCGGCGCGGTGCTGCTCGGCAGCAAGGAAGCAGGCGCCAAGCACGGCCTGAAGCCGCGCGCAAAAATCCGTGCCTTCGCCAACATCGGATCGGAGCCCGCGATGATGCTGACCGGCCCGGTCGATGTCACCGAAAAGCTGTTCGAGCGTTCCGGCATGAAGAAGTCGGACATCGACCTGTTCGAGCTCAACGAGGCCTTTGCTTCCGTCGTGCTGCGTTACATGCAGGCGTTCGAGATTGACAATTCGAAGATCAACGTCAATGGCGGCGCGATCGCGCTCGGCCATCCGCTAGGCGCAACGGGCGCCATGATCCTCGGCACCGTACTCGACGAGTTGGAGCGCACCAACAAATCGACTGCGTTGGTGACGTTGTGCATCGGCGGCGGCATGGGGACAGCTACGATCATCGAACGGGTGTAACTGCGGTAGGGTGGGCAAAGCTGAGCGTGCCCACCATGGAATTCTCCGCAAGCGATGGTGGGCACGGCGCAAGTGCGCCTTTGCCCGCTCTACGAGATCACAGACACAACCGCCGCGCCTGACATCGGCTGCCGGCACCGAGGGAGCAACTACATGGCCTTCAAGAATTTCAAGCTAGAGACCGACGCCGACGGCATTGCGCTCGTCACCTGGGACATTCCGGGACGTTCGATGAACGTACTCGATGAAGCCTCGACCACCGAGCTCGAGGAGATCCTGAAACAGACCACGGCGGACGCCGCCGTAAAGGGCGTCGTCATCACCTCCGCTAAGGAAGCGTTCTGCGCCGGTGCCGATCTTTCCATGCTCGAGGGCATGAACAAGGAATACGCGAAAGTCTTCAAGGAAAAGGGCGAGGTTGCCGCCAACCAGATGCTGTTCGACCAGAGCCGGCGCTTCTCGCTGGTGCTGCGCGGCATCGAAACCTGCGGCAAGCCGTGGGCGGCCGCGATCAACGGGCTGGCGCTCGGCGGCGGTTTTGAGGTGACGCTGTCCTGCCACTACCGTGTTGCGGCTGAAAATCCCAAGACCCGGCTCGGCCTCCCCGAGGTGAAGGTCGGCCTATTCCCCGGTGCCGGCGGCACCCAGCGCGTGCCGCGCCTGGTGCCGCCGCAGGACGCCATGACGATCCTGCTCAAGGGCGACCCGGTCACCGTGGAGAAGGCCAAGTCGCTGAACCTGATCCACGCCATCGTGCCGGCTTCCGACCTGATCAAGGCGGCGAAGGACTGGATCAAGGACGGCGGCAAGGCGGTCGCGCCCTGGGACGAGAAGGGCTTCAAGCTGCCGGGCGGACCGGTGTTCTCCAAGGCCGGCATGATGATGTTCCCGGCGGGGAATGCGATCTACCGCCGCGAGACCTACGACAATTATCCGGCGGCACGCGCCATCATGAGCTGCGTCTATGAGGGCCTGCAGTTGCCGATCGACGCCGCGCTCCGCGTCGAGTCGCGCTACTTCACGCAAGTGCTGCGCTCCAAGGAAGCCGCCGCGATGATCCGCAGCCTGTTCCTGTCGATGCAGGAACTGAACAAGGGCGCGCGGCGGCCTGCGAACGTGCCGCCGACCAAGGTGAAGAAGATCGCCGTGATCGGCGCCGGCTTCATGGGCGCCAGCGTCGGCTACGTCTCGGCCCGCGCTGGCCTCGACGTCGTCCTGATCGACCGCGACCAGGAAAGCGCCGACAAGGGCAAGGCGCATGCGCAGAAGGTGATCGACGAGCAGATCGCCAAGGGCCGCGCCAAGGCAGGCGATCGCGACGCGCTGCTGGCGCGCATCACGCCATCAGCGGATTACGCCGCGCTCGGGGATTGCGACCTCGTCATCGAGGCGGTGTTCGAGGACCGCAAGGTCAAGGCGGAAACCTTCGCTAAGGCGCAGCAATATCTCAAGCCTGACGCGATCTTCGCGTCCAACACCTCGACGCTCCCGATCACCTCGCTGGCCGAAAGCTTTAAGGAGCAGGGCAAGTTCATCGGTATCCATTTCTTCTCGCCGGTCGAGAAGATGATGCTGGTTGAGATCATTCTCGGCAAGAACACCGGCGATGTCGCGCTCGCCGCCGCGCTCGACTATGTGCGGGTGATCGGCAAGACGCCGATCGTCGTAAATGATTCCCGCGGCTTCTACGCCAACCGTTGCGTCGGCCGTTACATCGCCGAAGGCAACGAGATGTTCCTCGAAGGCGTGCCGCCGGCGATGATCGAGAACTGCGCCAAGATGGCCGGCATGCCGGTCGGTCCGCTGTCGCTGTCGGATGAAGTAGCTCTCGACCTCGGCCTGAAGGTCATCAAGGCGACCGAGGCCGATCTCGGCCCCAACGCCATCAACCCCGACCAGAAGAAGCTGATGGTGGAGTTGGTCGAGAAGCAGGGCCGCCTGGGGCGCAAGAATGCCAAGGGCTTTTACGATTATCCCGAAAAGGGCAAGGGCCAGAAAAGCCTGTGGCCGGGACTATCCGCGCTGCAGCCGAAGCAGCTCGACCCCGACACAATCGATGTAGAGGAATTGAAGCAGCGCTTCCTGGTGGTGCAGGCGGTGGAGGCCGCGCGTACGGTGGAGGACCACGTCATCACCGACCCGCGCGAGGCCGATGTCGGCTCGATCTTGGGCTTCGGCTTCGCGCCATTCACCGGCGGCACGCTGTCCTATATCGACTTCATGGGCACGCGGAAGTTTGTCGAGCTCTGCCACAAGCTGGAAGCCAAATACGGCTCCCGCTTCACCCCGCCGAAGCTGCTGGAGGACATGGCGGCAAGCGGCGAGACGTTCTACGGCCGCTTCCCGCCGAAGAAGCAGGCGGCGTAAGGAGCAGCTCGCGCAAATCAATCGTCGTCCCTGCGAACGCAGGGACCCATATGTGGACGGCCCCCTGCTTGCAAGAGGCGGAACGCGGTTCGATCGAAGCGATTGCGGCCATATGTCCGGTCTGTTGATGCGGTCGCACATGACCGCTGCCAAGATGGGGTCCACAATACGAGCTCCAAACATAGTGGCGGTGTCTTGCACCAATGGGTCCCACGGAGTGTTGCCTCGTGACTGTGATCGATCGATCAGGTCCATCTTCCGTTCTCGAGCAAGCTTCGGCCTGCAGCGTGAAGTTACCCTCACGCCGAAGCTTTGATCTGCGTCAGTTGAAGGTCATGTGGTCACCTTGTTGTGTGGGCGAGGCCCAGATTGGGTCGTTGCTCCGATGGCGGCCGCTGTTGAGCGCCGCGCGCAGGGTTGTCAAGGCTGGCCGAAGGCCACCGCCGCAGGCGGCGCGCAGCGGCCTTGACGAGGCGAGCACGGCGCTACACTCGGCCTCGGAGAGACGATGCCGGCGCGTGCCGCGTCGTAGCGTTCGCCGCTGACCATCAGTTTCCAGGCAATGCGCGCCACCTTGTTGGCGAGCGCCACGGCGGCGAGCTTCGGCGGCTTGCGCGCCACCAGATCGCGCAGCCAGGGCGAGGGATGAGCCTTGCCTTTGCGAACCTGCTTGATCACCGAGGTGGCGCCCACCACCAGGGTGCGGCGCAAGCTCTCATCGCCGGCGCGGGTAATGACGCCGAGCCGCATTTTACCTGCGGTAGAATGATCCTTCGGGGTCAAGCCCATCCAGGCCGCAAAGTCGCGGCCACAGCGGAAGACCTGCGGATTGGGAGCCTTGATCGTCAGCAGACAACCGCCGATCGGGCCGATGGCATCGACCTCGGCAAGGCGGCGGCTCATCTCGTTCTGCCGGTGCCAGGCCTTCAGCTTCGCTTCGATCTCGCGCAGCTCACCCCTCAGCCGGTCGTACTCCTGACCGTGGATGGCGAACAGCTCTTTGGCAAGCGCGGGCACCGTTCCGTCTTCGGCAATGCGCGTCAGCAGCGGCTCGACATGGGCAGGCCCTTTGGCGGCCGCGAGGCCGAACTCGGCCGCGTGACCGCGGATGGTGTTGATGAGCTGCGTGCGATAGTCGATCAGCCGCTGGCGCATCGTCATCAACATTTGCGCCGCTTGCTCTTCCACACTCTTGACCCTCACGAAGCTCATGCGCGGCCGGCTCATTGCCTCGCAGATCGCGTCGGCATCTTGCTTGTCGTTCTTATTGCGCTGGACATACGGCTTCACGTGCTGCGCCGGCAGCAGCTTCGGCTCATGTCCCAGCGCCATCAGTTCGCGCGCCCAGTAGTGCGCCCCGCCGCAGGCTTCCAGGCCGACCTCGGTCGGCGGCAGCTTGCCGAAAAAGCTCAGGAAATCGCGCCGGCGCAGCCTTTTGCGCAGCACCGGCCGCTCGGCCGCATCAACGCCATGCAGCTGGAAAACACTCTTGGACGTGTCGACACCAATTCGGATAATATCGTTCATGGACGGCTCCCTTGTCTGAGATCTTTACCGACCTCATTCTGGCACATCGATGCCGTCGGGGGCCGTCCACCCCAACATATCGCGTGATCTATCGATAAGGCAGCCTGGCCGACGCCTTCTGCACAATAGCTCCCTGTGGTTATGGGCCCCTGCGTTCGCAGGGGCGACAAGTTGAGGGGTTCTCGCCTCTATTCCGTCGTCCCTGCGAACGCAGGGATCCATACCGCGTGATCTATAGATGAGGCAGTCTGGCCGACGCCTTCTGCAATAACAGCTCCCTGTGGTTATGGGTCCCTGCGTTCGCAGGGACGACTACTGGAGGGAGCAGTGCCACGAACAAAAAGGGCCGGATCGACGATCCGGCCCTTTCGCATTTTCCACAATCTGTGGAGCGTTCACGCCGCCTTCAGCAGCCCTTCCTTGGTCATCGCCTCCTGCACCTTCGGGCGCGCAGCGATGCGGGCCTTGTAGGCAAGAAGGTTCGGCATATCGGAGAGATCAAACTTCAAGCGGTCGGTCGCCCACATCAGCATGGTGAACAGATAGCCATCGGCTACAGTGAATTGCTTGCCCATCACGTAGTCGCGCCCGGCCAGCGCCGTTTCGAGGTACTTGAACTTGCTCATGACGCGGTCCTTGAAAAACGCCTTGGCGTCGTCGGCGAGCAGAGGTGAGAACATCGGTCCGAGATTCTTGTGCAGCTCGGTCGTGATGTAGTTCAGCCATTCCAGCAGCTTGTAGCGCTCGTCCGAATCGCGAGGCGGCGCCAGATTCTTGCCTGCCTTGTCGGCGATCATCTGGACGATGATCGGGCCTTCGGTCACCAGCTCGCCGCTATCGAGCGCCAGCGCCGGCACCTGGCCCTTCGGGTTGACCTTCAAAAAGTCGTCACCATTCTCCAGCTTCTTGGCGCGCAGATCGACCTTGACCAGGTCGTAGGGCAGACCGGCCTCGAGAAGCGCGATATGGGGGGACAGCGAACAGGCGCCCGGGGAATAATACAGTTTCATTGGATTTTTCCTTCCCTCGATATTATTGGCGGGATGACTAAATGCATTTGCATGGAATAGTCAAGATTGATGCAGATGCATTTAGTGCGGTACACTGGTGTCCCGTTTCCGAAGTTCGCGAGCTTTCGCGGGGCCACCGGCGCGAACTTCGGAAAAGGGGCACCAGTAACAAGACGATTCTAGTGCCGCTGATCGATTTGAAGTTTCTGCACGATCTCGCGGCAGGCAGTATAGGAAGTTCAAATCGGCGGCACTAGCCAGTGACAGATACGGACCGGACCATGAAACGCAAACCATCGACCGAGGCGACCGCCGCCTGGATCCGCCTGATGCGGGTGCAGAGCCGGGTGCTCGATGCCGTCGAACAGGATTTGAAGAAGGCGGGCTTTCCGCCGCTGGCCTGGTATGATGCGCTATTGGAACTGTCGCGCGCCCCGTCCGGCGAGATGCGCCCGGTTGAGCTGGAAAAGCAGATGCTGATCCCGCAATATTCCACCTCGCGGCTGATCGACCGCCTGGTGGACGAGGGCCTGGCGGCGCGGCGCGAATGCAAGATCGACAAGCGCGGCCAGTTCGTGGAGATCACCGAAGCCGGGCGCGAGTTGCAGAAGAAGATGTGGGGCGCCTATTCGGCGGCGATCGAAAAGCACGTCGGCTCCAAACTGTCCGATGCCGACGCCATGAAGCTTTGCGGTCTGCTCGACCGGCTGGGCTGTTCGTGCTCCGACGTCAAGGCGGCCGCTGCCCGCGACAGCGTGCCGGCGCGATGACATCTTTGATACGTTTCGTTGGTGCGGACGTTGCTGCCCGCACCCCTTCAGCCACACGGCGCGTTCGGTCGAATCGCCAGATATCCGGATTTTTTCATGGCGCGTGACCAGATCGATATGACGCCGCTGCAATCGCGTGACGAACTCGTCGCGTGGTTCGAGGCCGGCATCAAACAGCCGTCCGAGTTTCGCATCGGCACCGAGCATGAGAAGACCCCGTTCACGCTGGAGGGCCGCCAGCCCGTGCCGTATGAAGGCGCGCGCGGCATCGGCGCGCTGCTCGAAGGCATGCAGCTTTTGCTCGGCTGGGAGCCGATCATGGAGCACGGCAACATCATCGGGCTGTATGACGTCACTGGGGGCGGCGCGATCTCACTGGAGCCGGGCGGGCAGTTCGAATTATCGGGCGCCCCGCTCGAGAACGTGCACCAGACCCAGTCCGAGCTGATGGCGCACCTGGCGCAGGTCCGCGAGATCGCGACGCCGTTGGGCATCGGCTTCCTCGGGCTTGGCATGACGCCGTCCTGGTCGCGGTCGCAGATCCCGATGATGCCCAAGGGCCGCTACAAGATCATGACCAACTACATGCCGAAGGTCGGCCAGTACGGCATCGACATGATGTACCGGACCTGTACGGTGCAGACCAATCTCGACTTCTCCTCCGAAGCCGACATGGTCAAGAAGCTGCGGGTGTCGATCGCGCTGCAGCCGGTGGCGACCGCTTTGTTCGCCAATTCGCCGTTCACCGAGGGCAAGCCCAACGGCTTCCTGTCGTTTCGCTCCGAGATCTGGCGCGACACGGATAACGCGCGCTCCGGCATGCTGCCGTGGGTATTCGAGGACGGCATGGGATTCGAGCGCTGGGTCGACTACGCGCTCGATGTTCCCATGTACTTCGTCAAGCGCGGCGAGACCTATATCGATGTCGCCGGCTCGTCGTTCCGCGCCTTCTTCGAGGGCCGCAACAATTCGTTGCCCGGCGAGCGCCCGACGATATCAGATTGGGCCAATCATCTGTCGACGATCTTCCCGGAAGTTCGCCTGAAGCGTTATCTGGAAATGCGCGGCGCCGATGGCGTGCCGTGGGGTCGCCTGCCGGCGCTGCCGGCGTTCTGGGTCGGCCTGTTGTACGACAATGACAGCCTCGACGCGGCCTGGGACCTGGTCAGCCACTGGACCGCCGCGGAGCGTCAGGCGTTGCGCGACGACGTCCCGCGCTTCGGCTTCAAGGCCAGGATCAAGGACCGCTATCTGTTCGAGATGGCCAAGGAATGCCTGAAGCTGTCGCATGCGGGCTTGCGGCGGCGCAACCGCGTCGACCACTCCGGCCGCGACGAGAGCCGCCACCTTGAACCGCTGGAGCGCATCCTCGAAGCGGGCCGCACGCCGGCGGAAGAGATGCTGGATAAATTCAACGGCGATTGGGGTGGCTCCGTGGAGCCGGTCTATCAGGAATACGCGTTCTGATTAAACGGGTTGCCTGGTCTTCGGGCCGTTCATCCGCCGTACAGGTTGATGACGCTCAAATGACGGCCGATCCAGCATGATCCGAACGACCGCCTGCCGGTCTTTCGAAAAAATCATGCTGAATCAATGGGCTGAGGGCGGGACGACTTTTCGAGGAAAGTCATCCCGCGCTGACAACGCGCGCATTCGAAAGCAACCGCAGATGGAGACTGGTCGCCTGCTCAGGGCGTGTATGGTGGCGCTCGCCTTTTTGGCGGCGGCCGTATGCACGCGCCCGGCGCTGGCGCAGGCCAATTTCGACCGTCCCGGCGGCGATTATCTCAGCGCTCCCGTGACCTCGGGCGATCCGGCGGAATGCGCGCTGATCTGTGAGCGCGATCGGCGCTGCCGCGCCTGGAGCTTTAATTATCCGACCGGCTTGATCAAGGGCGCGGTCTGCTGGCTGAAGGGCAGCGTGCCGCCCCGAATCAAGAGCGGCGATTGCTGCGTTTCCGGCGTGCGCGGCGCCGGCGTGGTCGAGCGCCGCAATGATAGCGTTGAAACCTCAATCGACCGCGTCGGCGGCGATTACAAGAATTTCGATCTCAAGGACGGCGACGGCGATGACGTCTGCAAGGCAGCCTGCGCCGCCGACAACAAATGCCGCGCCTGGACCTACGCGCGCCCCGGCTACGCCGGCAAGGACGCCCATTGCTTCCTGAAGAAGGACATCAAGCCGCCGCGAAGGAAGGCGGGGTTTACCTCAGGCGTGGTGCGGTAGCGGCCTTGTACGGGATAGAGGCGAGGACCTCTCAACATGTCGCCCCTGCGAACGCAGGGGCCCATACACCGCGGCCCGCGCAAAGGGCACAAGGGGCGACGGCTGCGCTTCGACAATGTAGGCTGGTGGTTATGGGTCCCTGCGTTCGCAGGGACGACGATGATTGTTATGGTGCATTCGTCGGCAGTACCGTGAGCTCCGGCCACAGCGCCTTCCATCGCTCAGCTTTTGCCGCGTAATTCGCAGCAGAGAAATTTGGTCCCGGGTTGGGCCGCGCGATCATCCCAGCGGCATCATCAAAACCATTCGGCGCGTAAACCTCATAGCCATCCCGCGTGCGCCGGATTCCGATCTGGGTGTTCTTGGTCAGGAAGCGGTCGATGCCATCGGTCGAGCAACGCAACGGCGGGTAGGGCAGGCCATGTTTCTCCGGGTACCAGAGGTGCACGCGCGCCTGGTTGCGCGCCTCGACCGCGATGCCGCGGCTTGAAAAGCGCCGCGTCAGCGTGCGGATGACGGCATCCTCGGCTTCCCAGGACGTATCGGGATCGAAATAGAACACGTCGTAATCGTTGATGCCGTAATCGACCGCGCGCTTGGTCAGCACGTTCCACACGTCTGCACCAGGCAGCCGGAGACCAGCCACGCGTCCGGCAGCGATAGCCGAAACAGTTCCTCGGTGATGATTTCGTTGATGGGATTTTGTAATGCGGCGGTGAGGAATTGGTCTCTATCCATAGGCACGCCGCCGTAAGGTGGGCAAAGCCAACGGGTCGCGCGAATGCGCGCCCGATGACAGGCTCCGCGTGCCCAATGTTGCGAGCGAGATGGTGGGCACGGCGAAGTGCACCTTTGCCCACCCTACAAATTCCCGTCGAATTCCTTCACCGCCTTCTTCGACGCCAAACTGCGCCAGTGTCGCCGCAGGAACGGCTCGACGATGGCGCGGCTGGCCTTCGAGAGGCGGATCAGCACGATCGGATAATCGTGGTAGTGATCGGTGAAGTAAAATACCTTCGGCTGGCTTTCCACCAGCATCTCGCGCTCATCCCTTGGCACGCCCGGCATCACCAGGCTGTCGCCGTCCTCATTCAGCCGCACGAGCATCTTCTTGCGCACTTTCAAGGCCGGCGTGCCGTAGGAAGTGCCGTCCTCGACCTCCGGCCAGGCCAGCGCGATTTTTCGGACGTCGTCGAAGGTCATGCGCGGCCGGCTACGTCCTCAATGCACGGACGTAAAAAACCGCGCCAGCCGGAAACCCGACAGCCAGGTCCATACCGGCTGGTTACGGATGCCGAGATCCCAGGAGCCGACCACGGCATCGGCGCGGCCGATCAGATTGTCGATCGGCAACAATCCCACGCCGCCGTCGCGCACGGAGACGCGGCTGTCGGCGGAATTGTCCCTGTTGTCGCCGAGCACGAACAGTTTGCCCGGCGGCACGATGACCTCGGGCGTGTTGTCGAGCCTTCCATTGTCGCGCATCTTGAAGATGGCATGGCTGACGCCGTTCGGCAGCGTCTCGACGAAGCGATAGGCCCGTTCGGTATTGCCGCGATCGTCTTCGGCCTGCGCCAGGCCGTCCGGCTCCAACGTCGCGGCATGGTCGTTGATGAAGAGCTGGCCCTGCCGCAACTGGATGCGGTCGCCCGGCAATCCGACCACGCGCTTGACCCAGGCCTGCGAGCGGTCGCCCGGCCAGCGGAACACGACGACGTCGCCGCGCTTGGGTGTTTCGCCGAACAGGCGGCCGGTCTCGGGTAGCGTGATCTGGATCGGCAGCGACGCCGCGCCATAGCCGTAAGGATATTTCGAGGCGAGTAGCGCATCGCCGATCAGAAGCGTCGGCTCCATCGAGCCGGACGGCACGTAAAACGGCTCGGCCAGCGCGCCCTTGGCGATGAAGACGACGGCAACGATCGCCGCCAGTTGCACCGCCTGGGCGCGCCAACTCGCTACCTTGCTAAGAGAGGCGTCCTTTTGATCACCTACCAGTTTCTCGTCGCTCACTAGCCCGTACCTCCGACCGTGATCCTTTCCATCCGCAGCGTCGGCTGGCCGACGCCGACCGGCACGCCCTGGCCGTTCTTGCCGCAGGTGCCGATGCCGGTATCGAGCGCCAGATCGTTGCCGACCATGGTGATGCGGTGCAGGTCGGTCGGCCCGTTGCCGATCAGCATTGCGCCCTTCAAGGGCGCGCCGAGCTTGCCGTTCTCGATCTTGTAGGCCTCGGTGCACTGGAACACATACTTGCCCGAGGTGATGTCGACCTGGCCGCCGCCGAAATTCGCGGCATAAACGCCCTTCTTCACCGAAGCGATGATCTCTGCCGGATCGCGATCACCGGCCAGCATATAGGTGTTGGTCATGCGCGGCATCGGCACATGGGCGTAGCTCTGACGACGGCCGTTGCCGGTCGGCTTCATGTTCATCAGCCGCGCGTTCTGGCGGTCCTGCATGTAGCCGACCAGAATGCCGTCTTCGATCAGCACGGTGCGGTTGGTCGGCGTGCCCTCGTCGTCAATTGAAAGAGAACCGCGCCGCGACGCGATGGTGCCGTCGTCGACGACGGTGACGCCTTTGGCCGCGACCTGCTTGCCCATCAGTCCTGCGAAAGCCGACGTCTGCTTGCGGTTGAAGTCGCCTTCGAGGCCATGACCGACCGCTTCATGCAGCATCACGCCGGGCCAGCCGGCGCCCAGCACCACGTCCATTTCGCCAGCGGGTGCAGGCACCGATTCCAGATTGACCAGCGCCTCGCGGATGGCGCCGTCGGCAGCCTCGCGCCACGCCTTGGTTTCGATGAAGCGTGCATAGCCCTCGCGGCCGCCATAGCCCTTGCTGCCGCTTTCCTGCCGGTCGCCTTGTCCGGCGACCACGGAAATATTCACGCGCACCAATGGGCGGATGTCGCGATAGCTCTCGCCGTCGGGCCGCAAAATTTCCACCACCTGCCAGGTGGCGCCCAGGCTGATGGAAGCCTGCCGCACCCGCGGATCCTTGTCGCGAACATAGGCGTCGATCTCTGCCAGCAGCTTGACCTTGGCTTCGAACCCCGGCGCATCCAAAGGATTCTCGTCGCCATAAAGCCGAACGTTGGTATGCGCGGGAGCAGCGGCAAAATTGCCGCTGTAGCCGCCGCGCACCGCGGCGACCGCGTCCGCCGCGCGGATCAGCGCCGGCAGCGATACGTCGGAGGAATGCGCATAGCCGACCGCGTCGTCCTTCACCGCGCGCAGGCCAAATCCCTGCGAGGTGTCGTAGGTCGCCTGCTTCAGCCGGCCATTATCGAAGCCGAGCGCTTCGGTCTGGCCGTATTCCAGAAACAGCTCGCCGTCGTCAGCGCCCAAAAGCCCCCGCGTGATCTCGCGTCTGACGGCATCGCGGTCGAGATTGGCGCGGTCGAGCAGGGAGGTGGTGGCGAGATTGGTCATGCAGGCTCCGATGCGAATGTTTGCTGTCGTCCCCGCGAATGCGGGGACCCATAACCACAAGCGCCGATTCTAAGCGCAGACGTCCGGCGAGTTCACATTACAACGCGGACATCTGTGGTTATGGGTCCCTGCGTTCGCAGGGACGACGATCACGGAAGATAGTCATGACCGCAGCAAAAGGGGAGGGTTCCTCACAGCCCTTTGTCATGCGCTTTGCCGGCCGCATTCGCGGCCTCCGAATCGGACTCCAGCCTGCCGTGCGCATTGGCCCAGCGGGACAGTTCGTCGAATACCGGCTTCAGGTCCTTCGCTGCCGGCGTCATTTCGTATTCGACCCGCGGCGGCACTTCGGGGAACACGGTGCGCTTCACCAGGCCTTCGTTTTCGAGATCGCGCAGTTGCGTGGTCAGCATGTGCTGCGTCACGTCGGGAATGGCGCTCCGCAATTCGCCGAACCGGCGCTTGCCGCCGACCAACTGCCAGAGGATTTCGCCCTTCCACTTGCCGGAAAGCACGCGAAGGGCGCGCTGAAGCTGCGGCGCTGCGGGGCATTCGGACGGTGCGGGCTCATTGGTCTGCTTTTTCATACTACCCCAGAAAAATCATCCTACTTGTCAATTTCATCTTAGTGCCGAATTTTGATTTTGAAAGCCTTGGGCACCTTAAGTCTTGGGCGCCTTAAGCCTTAGGCACCTTAAGTCTTGGACACCTGGGGACCGTTTCTCAAACTTTCTGGAGTTTTCGATGTCGGACGTTGCTGTGCCTGCCGGGCGCCGTTGGACCCATGTTGGCGTGTGGATTGTCAGAGGATTGCTGGCGCTGGCGTTTCTGGGGGCCGGGGGCGTCAAGCTCTACGGCGTGCCGATGATGGTGGACGAGTTTCACCACATTGGGCTCGGTCAATGGTTTCGCTATTTGACCGGCAGTCTCGAGGTCATCGGGGCAATCCTGTTGCTGCTTCCACGAAAGGCCGGCTTCGGTGCGCTGCTGCTGATCTGCATCATGATCGGCGCCGTGATCACGCACCTGTTCGTCATCGGCGGATCGCCGGTGCCGGCAATTGTCCTGCTCTCGCTCAACGCGCTCGTGGCCTATTCGGAGCGTGAGGCGATTGCCTCTCTCGCCAAGGCGTTTTGAAGCAGCGACAATGCGCCTGCCTTTCCGCCGGGTAATCAAATGGGTCGGGCTGGCTCTGACCTTCACCGTGCCGCTGGTCGTGACGTTGTTGCTGACCGAGCCGGGCTCCGCTGTCTCGAAACCGGAGGCGAAGCGCGCATTGCCTCCGGTGCATCGGCTGGTGCTGCCGATCAATAGCGACGATCCAACCACGATGCGGGCCTTGATCTCGACCTCGCTCAACCTTCCGAAATATTATCAGGAGCGCAACGAGCCGTTTATGATCGAGGTCGTTGCCTACAATGCCGGCGTTCACATGTTCCGTGCCGACACCTCGCCGGTGAAGGACATGCTGCAGGTGGTAAGGGCGGTGAATCCGAACATCCGCTTCGTGGTCTGCGATGCGACGAAGCAGGGCATGCAGCGCAGCGAGGGCCGTCCGATCACGCTGATCGACAATGTCGATCTGGTGCCGAGCGGGCCCGGACGCATCATCGAATTGCAGGAAGCCGGTTGGTCCTACATCCGGTCATGACAAGCGGACACGCGCCATGACGCTACATCGCGGGCTAACACGCCGCACGGTCGTTGCAGGGCTGCTCGGGGCCGGCGCCTCGGTTGCGATCCCGGCCGCATCAACGCGCGCCCAGGCCGCTGGTCCGCCGCCATTCGTCACCTCCCGGCATCAGTTCATCCAGCTTCGTGGCGCGAGGCCTGTCCCGTCCGTGCCGATCCCGCGTCTCTCCGGCGGGGCGATCGATTTGACCTCCTTGAGAGGGAAGGTGGTGCTCGTCAATTTCTGGGCGACGTGGTGTCCGGCCTGCCGGACCGAACTGCCGATGCTGGACAGCCTGGCGGCGACCGACGTCAGGAATCTCATGGTGATCGCAGTGGCGACGGATCGCGACCGCTCGGTCGTTGCGCCTTTCGTGAAAGGGCTGAAGCTTCGGCACCTTGCGATCGGGCTTGATCCGCAAGGACTTGTGGCAAGAGCCGGCGCAAACGGCCAAGCCGACACGCCGTTCGCGCTCTATGGCATGCCCATTACCTTTTTGATCGGCATCACCGGGCGAGTCGAAGGCTATATCAGCGGTGAAGCAGACTGGCTTTCCATCGAGGCGCGCCGGCTGCTCGACTACTACGCCAGCGCCGGTTAAGTCGATCAGCCGAATCTTGGGGAGCTATCGGCTCGCCCCCTCACGGCAGCTTGTCATACCCCTCGCCCAGCCCGTTCAGGCTGAGCGGAAACCCGATGCCCTCTTCGGGCGTCTCGAAGATAATAAAAGTCGCCGTCTTGGCGCCTCGGAGCTGGCCCAAGAGTTTTTCGTCCATCACCACCTCGGCGACGCAGCCGTTCGGCAGGCAGCGGACAAACCCGGCGCGGCCGACATCCTGGTTGTCGAGCTTGAGCCCAAGGCCGGATGGCAGCAGCACGCCGAGGGGGGCGACCACCCGCATCAGCTTGCTCTTCTGGTCGGCGGTTTTCAGCACGATCACGGTCAGGCCGGCGTTGGAGCGGTCCTCAGCGACCACGCTCTGGATCAGCGCGCATTGCTCGCCTTGGGCGCCGGGCGGGGTGTCGCAGCGGATTTGCCAGTCGCCATGCACCGACCGTACCGCGCCTTGCGCGCTCGCCGCCTGGGTCAGGCCGAGCAGGAAGGCCACGGCGAGCAGCCCGCCGAGCCAGCGGGCCGGTTCCAGGCGATATCCTGCCTGATGTCGTCGCGCCCTATGTTTCGAACGCCCCATCCGGGTCGATCCTCTCACGATTTCCGGCAGCGCCGGCAGCACATATTTTGTAACTGGACTTACCCGGACTGATACGCAATGACGGCGCCTTGAAGGCAGTCCGGGAGCCAATCCGCGCCATCGAGGACCATCGGACCCAAGCGAATCAGGTCGCTCGGGAACGCCGTGACTGTGCCTACATCCGGCAAATGGCCTGTCAAGCGGTGCAGGCCTGCCAAACGGCAGGTTTTGCCTGATTTGTCAGGAAAATCCGACGTCCGGCGAATAGCAGGTGACGCATGGCTTTGCGCCCCACTACTGCATTGCGAGAGCCTTAGAATTATGGTTTGAGAGGCTGGATTTCGACGCGTTCTAACGATCTGGCCCGGGGTACGGCAGCAATACTGTTGCAGGTACTTTCGAAGATGTACTTCCAAAGTACCTCCGGTAGGCCGTTTGTGAGGGCGGATCGTGCGGCATTTCCGGCCATCCGGCCGAAATGCTTTGGGGATTATTTCTAAAGGAGCGCGAGCGGCATGAAGATGTCGAAGGGCCTGATGGGCCGGCGGTTGCTGGGGTTGGCGGTAACGGGCATGGCGCTCGTCTCCGGCGGGACGGCATTTGGGCAGCAGCCAAAGCCGTGGGAAATCACGCTGCAGGAAGCCGCGACCCCGGTGATGGAAAACATCATCAGCTTCCATAATTTGCTGCTGGTGATCATCACGCTGATCACCCTGTTCGTGCTGGCGCTGTTGGTCATCGTGGTGGTGAAGTTCAACGCCAGGGCCAATCCGGTCCCCTCCCGGACCACCCACCACACGCTGATCGAGGTGGCCTGGACGCTGATCCCGGTGCTGATCCTTGTCGGCATCGCGGTGCCGTCGTTCCGCCTCCTGTTCCAGCAGCTCGACGTTCCCAAGGCCGACCTGACCGTCAAGGTAACCGGCAAGCAGTGGTACTGGAGCTACGCCTACCCGGATAACGGCAAGTTCGAGTTCGACTCGCTGATGGCGCAGGACAAGCAGCCGCGCCTGCTCGGCGTCGACAACGAAATGGTGGTGCCGGTCAACAAGGTGATCCGGGTCCAGACCACCGGCGCCGACGTGATCCACGCGTTCGCGGTGCCCTCGTTCGGCATCAAGATCGACTCGATCCCCGGCCGTCTCAACGAGACCTGGTTCAAGGCGACCAAGACCGGCATGTATTACGGTCAGTGCTCGGAACTGTGCGGCAAGGATCACGCCTTCATGCCGATCGCGGTCAAGGTGGTCAGCGATCAGGAATTCGCCGAGTGGGTTGAGGCGGCGAAGAAGAAGTATGCGACCAACCCGGCGAACACCTACGCCTCGGCTGGTGGTCAGGTCGCGCAGTAAGGCGCGGGCCAAGGGACAAGCAAGGGACAAGGGCGACCGGACCTGAAAAGGTCCGAAAAGGGACTGCAAGGCAGGATTACAAAATGGCAACGACCGCAGCGACACACCACGATCACGCCCATGATGACCATGCGCATGCCAATCCGACCGGATGGCGGCGCTGGCTCTATTCGACGAACCATAAGGACATCGGCACGATGTACCTTATCTTCGCGATCTTCGCGGGCATCATCGGAGCTGCGATGTCGATCGCGATCCGCATCGAACTGATGTATCCCGGCGTCCAGTTCTTCCACGAATCCCACACCTACAATGTGTTCGTGACCTCGCACGGCCTGATCATGATCTTCTTCATGGTGATGCCGGCGATGATCGGCGGCTTCGGCAACTGGTTCGTGCCGCTGATGATCGGCGCGCCCGACATGGCGTTCCCGCGCATGAACAACATCTCGTTCTGGCTGTTGCCGGCCTCCTTCGCGCTGCTGTTGATGTCCACCTTCGTCGAGGGTGAGCCGGGCGCAAACGGCGTCGGCGCGGGCTGGACCATCTACGCGCCGCTGTCGACCTCGGGCCATCCGGGACCGGCGGTCGATTTCGCGATCCTGTCGCTGCATCTGGCCGGCGCCTCCTCGATTCTCGGCGCCATCAACTTCATCACCACGATCTTCAACATGCGCGCGCCGGGCATGACCCTGCACAAGATGCCGCTGTTCGTCTGGTCGATCCTGGTGACGGTGTTCCTGCTGTTGTTGTCGCTGCCGGTGCTCGCCGGCGCCATCACCATGCTGCTCACCGACCGTAATTTCGGCACCACCTTCTTCTCCGCCGACGGCGGCGGCGATCCGGTGCTGTTCCAGCATCTGTTCTGGTTCTTCGGCCATCCCGAAGTGTACATCCTGATCTTGCCCGGCTTCGGCATGATCAGCCAGATTGTCTCCACCTTCTCGCGCAAGCCCGTGTTCGGCTATCTCGGCATGGCCTACGCCATGGTCGCGATCGGCGGCATCGGCTTCGTGGTGTGGGCGCACCACATGTACACGGTCGGCATGTCCAGCGCGACGCAAGCCTACTTCGTCGCCGCCACCATGGTGATCGCGGTGCCGACCGGCGTGAAGATCTTCTCCTGGATCGCCACGATGTGGGGCGGCTCGATCGAATTCCGCACGCCGATGCTGTGGGCGATCGGCTTCATCTTCCTGTTCACGGTCGGCGGCGTCACCGGCGTCGTGCTGGCGAATGCCGGCGTCGATCGCGTGCTGCAGGATACCTACTACGTGGTCGCGCACTTCCACTACGTGCTGTCGCTGGGCGCGGTGTTCGCAATCTTCGCGGGCTGGTACTACTGGTTCCCGAAGATGTCCGGCTACATGTATTCGGAAACCATCGGCAAGCTGCACTTCTGGGTCACCTTCATCGGCGTCAACCTGGTGTTCTTCCCGCAGCACTTCCTTGGCCTGTCGGGCATGCCGCGCCGCTATGTCGACTATCCCGACGCGTTCGCGGGCTGGAACCTGGTGTCCTCGGTCGGCTCGTACATTTCGGGCTTCGGCGTGCTGATCTTCATCTACGGCGTGGTCGATGCCTTCATGAAGAAGCAGGCGGCTGCCAACAATCCGTGGGGCGCCGGCGCCACCACGCTGGAATGGACGCTGACGTCGCCGCCGCCTTTCCACCAGTTCGAAGTGCTGCCGCGCGTGCAGTAAACGGTTGTTCGCGGCGCGCCACGTTGCGCGCCGCGGCTTTAGTGAAGCGAGATAAATCTTGTCGGTAGTCGACCACAACGCCATCGATGCCCTGCCTCGGATTTCCGAGGCTGATGTCGGCGATTACCTCGCGCTGCTGAAGCCGCGGGTGATGTCGCTTGTGGTCTTCACCGCGCTGGTCGGTCTCTTCATCGCGCCCGGCCACGTCCATCCGGTCATCGCCTTCACCTCGATCCTGTGCATCGCGGTCGGGGCCGGCGCCTCGGGCGCGCTGAACATGGCCTATGAGGGCGACATCGACGCTTTGATGTCGCGTACCGCCAACCGGCCGATCCCGCGGGGACGCATCACGCAGGGCGAGGCCACGGCGTTCGGCCTGATCCTGTCGTTCTTCTCGGTGATGACGCTCGGCACCCTCGTCAACTGGCTCGCCGGCGCGCTGCTGGCGTTCACGATCTTCTTCTACGTGGTGGTCTACACCATGTGGCTGAAGCGCTCGACCGCACAGAACATCGTGATCGGCGGTGCCGCCGGCGCGCTGCCGCCTGTCGTGGCATGGGCCGCGGCCACCGGCTCGCTGTCGATGGAGCCGCTGCTCCTGTTCCTCATCATCTTCTTCTGGACCCCGCCGCATTTCTGGGCGCTGGCGCTGTTCCGCAGCGACGACTATGCCCGCGCCGGGATTCCGATGCTGCCTGTCGTCGCTGGCCCCGACGCGACGCGGCTGCAGATCCTGCTCTACACGATCGTGCTGGTCGCCATCGCCGCAGCGCCCTGGCCGCTCGGCTATTTCGATGCGGTTTACGGCGTCACTTCGCTGGCGCTCGGCGCCGGCATGATGTGGCTTGCGATCGAGGTCTATCGTCACCGCGAAGGCAAGCAGGCGAGCCGCGCCACCCGCCGGCTATTTGCCTTCTCGATCCTCTATCTGTTTGCGCTGTTTGCGACGCTCCTGCTCGAGGTCGTGATTCGCGCCGTCGCAGCTATGGTCGGGTAGGGGGCGCATGGAACGCTCATGGACGACAAGCGCAAGCCAGATGGAATCGTCCTCACCGAGGCGCAGAAGCGAAGCCGCCGTCAGCGCTCGATCGCCATTGCGCTCGCGCTCGGCGTCCTCGTCGTACTGTTTTTCGCAGTCACCATGGTCAAGGGGCCGGGCGTCCTCGTCCGTCCGTTGTGATTGAGATGCAGAACGAGCCGCAGATCAGCGAGGGCGGAGCGGAAGGCGAGAGAGTTGCCTCGCGCCGTACCTTGACGCGCGATGCGGCCGTTGCCTCGATCTGCGGCTTCGTCGTGGTGTTGATGGTCGGCGCGTCCTATGCCGCCGTGCCGTTCTACAACTGGTTCTGCCGCGCCACCGGCTTCAACGGCACCACCCAAGTTGCGACATCGGCGCCGTCAGACGCGCCGCTGCAGCGCAAGATCGCGGTGCGGTTCGACGCCAATGTCGGTCCCGGACTGCCCTGGAAATTCGTGCCCGAGCAGAACGAGATCGAAGTCCGCATCGGCGAGGTCGTCACCGTCTTCTATACCGTGACCAACCAGGCCGCGCGCGCCACCGCCGGCGTTGCCGCCTACAACGTCGCGCCGCTCACCGTCGGCGCCTATTTCCAGAAGATCAACTGCTTCTGCTTCACCGAACAGACCATGGGCCCCGGCGAGAAGCGCGAGATGCCCGTGGTGTTCTATGTCGATCCGGCGCTGGCGAAAGACAGCGAGAACGATGGACTGAAGACGATTACGCTATCCTACACCTTCTATCCCGTGCGCGAACCGGCACAGAGGCCGCTTGCGGCCGGCGAAACGGATAAACGCAAGGGAAACCTGTAAGCTCGGAATTCCGTATCTGGCGGGATTTCGCGATTTGATTGTTGAGACGAACATGTGCCGAAGGGAACGGCACATCTAACGGAGAGAGACCGCAATGGCTACGGCGCACGCGAAGCACCACGACTACCACCTCGTCGATCCGAGCCCGTGGCCGGTCGTCGGCTCGATCTCGGCCTTCATCATGGCCGTGGGCGCGATCGCCTGGATGCATCACATGTTCGCCGCCGCCCCGATCATCTTCGGCGTCGGGACCATCGGCGTGCTCTATACCATGGCGAGCTGGTGGGGCGACGTGATCCGCGAAGCTCAGTACAAGGGCGACCACACCCGCGTGGTGCAGATCAGCCACCGCTACGGCATGATCCTGTTCATCGCCTCCGAGGTGATGTTCTTTGTCGCCTGGTTCTGGGCGTTCTTCAATTCTGCGCTGTTCCCTGCTGATGCGGTCCACGCCACCCGCGACGCGGTGTTCGGTTGCGGTCCGGGGACGGCTGCCGGTGCCTGCCCCGTGCCGGGCACCTGGCCGCCGAAGGGCATCGAGACTTTCGATCCCTGGCACCTGCCGCTGCTCAACACGCTGTTGCTGCTGACCTCGGGCACCACGGTGACCTGGGCGCACCACGCGTTGCTCGAGAACGACCGTCAGGGCCTGAAGTACGGCCTGATCCTCACCGTCGTGCTCGGCGCCTGCTTCACCGCCGTGCAGGCCTACGAATATGCCCACGCCACGTTCACGTTCTCGGGCAACGTCTACGGCGCGACCTTCTTCATGGCGACCGGCTTCCACGGCTTCCACGTGCTGGTCGGCACTGTCTTCCTCTTGGTCTGCCTGTTCCGTGCCTATGCCGGCCACTTCACCTCCAAGCAGCACCTCGGCTTTGAATTCGCGGCCTGGTACTGGCACTTCGTCGACGTGGTTTGGTTGTTCCTGTTCGTCACCATCTACGTCTGGTTCCGCGGCGCGGGACCGGTGGCCGGGCACTGATGCAGGCTTGACGTGCTACAAAGGGGCGGTCGAAGGACCGCCCCTCTTTGTTCGCGTGCCCCGGATGCTGCGCAGCGCGCCGCGCTTGCGGCGTGATGCGCTGCTGATCCGGGGCCCATCAATGGGTCCCGACTCTGCGATGCGTCACTTCGTGCCGCATCGCGTCCGGGACACGAATACCCGCCGCCTCTCCCGCAAGAGGAGAGGGAAGGAATCGATGATCGATCAGACGCAACCCACACTAACCCAGAGCGCACTCCGCGGCCTCGCCTGTCGCTGCCCGCGTTGCGGCAAGGGCACGCTCTATGCGGGCTTCCTCGACCTGCGCCCGAATTGCGAAGCTTGCGGCCTCGACTACGCCTTCATCGATTCTGGCGACGGTCCTGCGATCTTCATCATCATGATGGCGGGTGCCATCGTGGTCACCGCCGCCCTGATCGTCGAAGTCAAATATCAGCCGCCGTTCTGGCTGCATGCGGCGCTCTGGCTGCCGCTGATCGCAGCGACCACGCTGCTGCCGTTACGTTCGATGAAGTCGCTGCTGATCGCGCTGCAATTCCATCACAAGGCGGCGCCGGGCCGGCTGATCGACCGCGAGCCGAGATGACCGGCCTTTTGGTACGGCGGCGGCCGGTCGCCGGCTTTGCCGTCTTCACGCTGATCATGGTGGCGGTCTTCGCTGGCCTTGGCGTCTGGCAATTGCAGCGCCGGGTCGAGAAGCACGCGCTGATCGCCAGGTTGAACGAGCGGCTCGCGGCCGCGCCCGAGGCGCTGCCGGCGCAAACGCAATGGCATACGCTGATGCCGGCCAAGGACGAATTCCGCCGCGTCAGCTTCACCGCGGTCTATGCGCGGCGGCCTGACGCGATGGTCTACAGCGCGGGCTCCGCAGTCCGCGACGATGTCTCCGGTCCCGGCACCTGGGCCTTCCTGCCGGCGCAACTCGCCGACGGGTCTATCATCGCGGTTAATGCCGGCTTCGTGCAGAACACGATGCAGGACCGCAACCAGCAGGATCGCGCGGTCGGTCGGCTCGTGACCGGCCAGCCCACGCAGCTCACCGGATACATCCGTTTTCCCGAAACCGCCGGAACGCTGACGCCGCCGGAGAGCGTGGCAAAACGGCTTTGGTTCACCCGCGATCATCTCGCGATGGCGCGTGCGCTTGGCTGGGGCGAGGGCGGCAAGGCCGTCGCGCCGTTCTATGTCGATCTGGAACAACCGGTGCCCGAGAGCGGCATTCCGAAGCCCGGGCCGCTCTCCGTGCACCTCAAGGACGATCACCTGCAATACGCCATCACCTGGTTCACGCTGGCCTTTGCAGTCGTCATCGCGTTCGGCGTGTGGTGGCGCGCGCAACGTCGAGCGTGAGACCCCGTATTCGTCCGGACTAGCCCAATGGAACCTTTGTTCCGCACAATCATTAGGTACCACGGTGAGTTCCGGAAGATAGGCCGTTCAGTGTCCATTCACGACGATCGCCATACTCCGTCACCCGCGTCAGCACTCGGGACAAGGTATGGCAACGTGGATGGGATCGCGGAATTGGCTGATGATTTCGATCAGGTAGCATTGGTGGTCGACTGGCTGGACGCGTGCCGCAATCGCGACCTCGCGACATTGCTCGACCTCTATGCTGATGAGGCGATGGCCGAATGCCGGTGCGGCGAGGCCAAGGTCAGTGAAGGCCGCGCCGGACTCGAAGCCTACTGGCGGCCGCGCCTCGATGCGATCGCACCCACCGCATTCGGGCTGGAGGAAATCACGCCGACCACTGACGGCGTCGTGCTCGACTATCTGAGCCACGAAGGCGCGCCCGTCCGCATCGCATTCACCTTTTCGCGCGACGCCAAGATCCTGCGCACCACCTGCGCCCCCTCGGGCCAGGCATTGTGCCGGGAAGTTGCCGCCATTGGCGACTGATCGTTAACTCCGTTCTGCGTGTTGCGATTGTGAGGCGGAATCGCCCGCTGGAAGCCGGCAACGAATGCAGGTGCGCCCTGCCTCGCGCAGCAACTCAAGCGTCCCGCTCAGCGCTCGGACGCGCTCCAGCATTCCCGTCAGCCCCCGGCCGAACACCCGATCGGCCGGAAGGCCGACGCCGTCGTCGGATACTTCCACGGTCACTTCGCGCTCGTTGATGCCTGTCGCGACATGCATCGATTTCGCTTTGGCGTGGCGGAGCACATTTGTCACCGCCTCCTGGATCACGCGATAGACCGTCTGCGACAGCAGGCCATCGACCTCGTTCAGATCAGCGTCGATCTGCGACGTCACTTTGAGATCAGGCGACTGCGCCTTCGCATTCCGCAGCAGCGTCTGGATGCTCTTCTCCAGGCCGAGCTCCTGAATGTAGAGCGGCCGCAGGCGGTCGAGGATGCGGCGGTTCGCCTGCTGCAAGGTTTCGACCGACTGCAAAATGCCATCGGCCGCGCTCCTCAGCTCCGCGTTCGCGGACGGGATGGTTTCCAAGAGCGCCACCGTGTTGGCGCGGATCCCGAACAGCAGCGGCCCGAGCTCATCATGGAGCTCGCGCGCCATGTCCTGCCGCTCGTCATCCTGCAGCGACATGATCCGGCGCAGCAGGCTACGATTATCCTGGCTGAGGCGATTGAGGGTCCGGGCGAGTTCGTTGGCTTCCTGCGCGCTCCTGCGGATCTCGGGCGGACCGGCAGGGGAAATTAGCTGTTCGTAATTCCCCGTTCGCATGCGGGTCAGGCCGTCGCCGAGATTTTGCAGCGGCACCGATGCGGAGCGCACGGAGAAGTGGGCAATCGCCCCCGTCAGCAGCATCAGGACAGTTCCGGAGCAGGCGATCGCCAGAAATCCGATCCACTTTTCGTAGATGTCGGCGGACATGTCCGGCGCAAATACGATGTCGCCGACCTGCTTCCCCTCGACCATCACGGGGAAGGCTGTCCCGATTTCGGGGATGGCGAGGAGGCGGACGAACCACTCAGGCACCGTACCCAGGGGAGTCTGCACCTCGGGAGGGTAAACATCGAGATCGGTCCCGAGGCGCCGAAACCGGATTGTTTCCGACGTTCCAAGTGATTGCACGAACGCCTCGAGGGTTGCTTGCGGATTGGCCGAGGCTTCAAGCGCAGCGTTGAGCGCCGTCGCGACCGTTTTGGCCGAGCGAGTCCCTGGCTCGGCCTCCTCCACAAGTTGCGCAGAGGCAAAGATCTGGAGCGAAACAGCTCCGGCCAGCAGGGCGGCCACGAACATCAGGCCGAGCGGCAGCAACAGCCGCGTTCTAAGAGAAAGCCTTTCCCAGATTTGCACTATTTTAGTTCCCGCAACCCAAGATTTCTCTTTTCAAATACCGCCAACCGCTTATTTATCCCGAAAGGGGATGGATGATGCAAAATTCCGCCAGATCGGCAACGAAGGTATTGATCGTCGACGACCATCCGGTGGTCCTTTCCGGTTGCCGTTCGCTGTTCGCCTCGGACAATTCCGTCAAGATCGAGGAGGCCACCGACGCCAAGTCCGGCCACCGCGCTTACATTGCCAGGAAGCCCGACGTCACGGTTATCGACATCAAGCTTCCCGACGTTTCCGGATTCGAGCTGATGCGGCGCATCCGCAAGGACGATCCGGGCGCCCGGATCATCATGTTTAGCATGAATGACGATCCGGCGTTCGTCGTTCGCGCCATCGAGATGGGCGCGCAGGGCTATGTTTCGAAGGGCGACGATCCGCGGATGCTGGTGAGGGCCGTCCGCAAGGTGGCCGCGGGCGAGAATTTCATTTCACCGCAACTGGCGGAGGCGGTGACGTTTTCAGGCGCGTCGATCAAGGCCAATCCGGCATCGCTGATGACGGCACGCGAGCTGGAAATCCTGCGGCTGTTGGGCCGTGGCGACAAGATCGTCGAGGTCGCCGACGCGCTGGAGATTTCTTACAAGACGGTGGCCAACACCACCTCGCTGCTCAAGCAGAAGCTCGGCGCCAAGAACCATTCGGACTTGATCCGGATCGCGGTCGAGCTGGGGCTCGGCTGAACGCTAGCATCCGCGTGGGCTAGACCGGCTGCGCCGCGCGGGCGCGACCCGCTCGCGCCGCTGCAATTCGCGTATCACCCACAAGTCGATTTTGTTCCGCTGCGACCAAGCAAGAAGGATGAAGCGGATAGTCCGCCGTCAGTTGACGGGAAAAATAGGCAAAGTAACCTCGCGGCGCATTTGCAAGGAGAGCTGGATGAACAGCCCCGATATCGCAGAAGCCGCCTTTGCACGGGCCTGGAGCGTCTACCGCCTGATCCACAGCGGTATCGACGAGAACGATGCACGCCGCGCCAGCCTCCAGCGCTTTATCCGCCAGCGCTGCACGACGGGCGAGACCGACACTGAGCTGCTGGCGGTCGAGGGGCTCAAATATCTCAAAAGCCTGGAACGACCCCAAGAGGACTAGTTCGCCGCCGCTTGGTCCGACGGTTCATCCTCGTTAGATCGGGAAAAACTGGAACAATCGATTCCCTCGCGCGTTGCCGGCATCATTGGAGCCTTACCCGGATGGCGGCCGAAACCAACATGGAAACCATGACGGTCTGCACAAATCAGTGACGGACCCTTCCAGGAGAGAGGGCCGCAGGTTCGCCTGCGGCCCTCTTGTTGGGCCGGCAACAAGCATCAGCGCCGGCAATCCAGCGCCTCAACCAGCACAGCAGAGGCGGCGTGAAACACCGAGCTGCGCCGCCGCCCGGGTGAGACTTCTTTCGCGCGCCACTGCAAGGAACGCGGTGAGATCACTAACGTTTTGCCGCGCCATTCATGAATCCAATTCATAGGTATAAATCAATTGTGCCATCTAATAGAGCGCGCCTGTGGCGTCTAGATGTCGGGCCCGGCGTGGCTCGCACCGTCGCGCTCTATCAAACGTGAACGCGGGCCAGGAACAGCCGAAACGCGGCGCAGTTACAGGAGCGCAGCCGGATATTTCACGCGGGCAGCGGCAAAGACGCGCCCTACCTCGAACGTGATCCGGGCAAAAAAGCACAAACGGGAACACGACATGAAAAGTCCGAGCGACTTCGAATTATCGCGGCGTAAGCTGTTGGCGGGAAGCGCCGCATCGATAGCGCTGACGGCGGCGCCATCCATCGTCAATGCGCAAGTGCCTGCCGTGGAGGCTGCCGTCGCTGACGTCTCTGCCGTATGGAAAGTCTCCTTCACCGTGAACGGAGCGGCGCGCGGCCTTACGCTCGACCCGAGAACCACGCTGCTCGACGCGCTGCGCGAGCACCTGCATCTCACCGGCACCAAGAAGGGTTGCGATCACGGCCAGTGCGGCGCCTGCTCCGTCATCGTTGGCGGAAGGCGGATCAATTCGTGCATGACGCTCGCCGTGATGCACGAAGGCGAGCGCATTACGACCATCGAGGGGCTCGGCACGCCCGAGAACATGCACCCGATGCAGGCCGCTTTCGTCAAGCACGACGGTTACCAATGCGGCTATTGCACGCCGGGACAAATTTGCTCGGCCGTCGCAGTGCTCGACGAGATCAAGGCCGGCATTCCGAGCCACGTCAGCACCGACCTGAACACGCCGCCGCAACTCAGTAATTCCGAGCTCCGCGAGCGCATGAGCGGCAACATCTGCCGTTGCGGCGCCTATTCCAACATCGCCGAGGCAATATCGGAAGTCGCCGGGAGGCCCGCATGAGATCATTCACCTACGAACGCGCCCGCACGCCGGCTGAGGCTGCCGCTTCCGCGATGCGCAAGCCGGATGCCAAATTCATCGCCGGTGGCACCAATCTCCTGGACCTGATGAAACTCGAGATCGAGACGCCGGCCCATCTGATCGACGTCAACGGCCTTGCACTCGACAAGATCGAACCGACGCAAGAGGGCGGACTACGCATCGGCGCGCTGGTCCGAAACACCGATCTCGCCGCGGACACGCGCGTGCGGCGCGACTACGGCGTATTGTCGCGCGCGCTGCTCGCGGGCGCCTCGGGGCAACTGCGCAACATGGCGACGACGGCAGGCAATCTGCTGCAGCGAACGCGCTGCCCTTACTTCTATGACACCAACCAGTCCTGCAATAAACGGAAGCCCGGCAGCGGCTGTGCGGCGATCGGCGGCTTCAGCCGCCAGCATGCCGTCGTTGGCGCAAGCGAGGCCTGCATAGCGACCCATCCGAGCGACATGGCGGTGGCGATGCGCGCGCTCGATGCCACCGTCGAAACCGTGCGGCCCGACGGCGCGACGCGAACGATCCCGATTGCCGAATTTTACCGTCTGCCCGGCGATACGCCGCATATCGAAACGACGTTGATGCCGGGCGAGTTGATCACGGCGGTGACGCTGCCAAAACCTGTTGGTGGCAAGCAGATCTACCGCAAGGTGCGCGACCGCGCCTCTTACGCCTTCGCGCTGGTATCGGTGGCTGCGATCGTGCAGCGCGACGGAACGGGACGCGTCGCGCTCGGCGGCGTCGCGCACAAGCCATGGCGTGTCGAGGCGGCCGAGGCCCAGATGCAGCGTGGCGCCAAGGCGGTCGCCGCACAGTTGCTCGCCGACGCCAAGCCGACGCGGGAGAATGCATTCAAGGTGGCGCTGGCCGAACGCACGTTGGGCGCCGTGCTGGCTGAAGCGAAAGGCTGATCCGAAAGGTTGATCCATGAGATTCGAAACCCCTGCCACAATCAATCCGATCGACCAGCTCAGGGTGGTCGGTAGGCCCCGCCGATCGCATCGATGGTCCGCTCAAGACCACGGGCACCGCGCGTTATGCCTACGAGCACCATGAAGGCATCTCAAATCCGGCTTACGGCTACGTGATCGGCTCGGCCATCGCCAAGGGCCGGATCACAGGTATCGATCTCACTGCCGCCAAGTCGGCACCCGGCGTGCGCGCCGTCGTCACGGCTGATAATGCCGGCAAGCTCGGCAAGGGCGACCGCAACACCGCGAAGCTGCTCGGCGGTCCCGACATCGAGCATTATCACCAGGCGATCGCGCTCGTGGTTGCCGATACCTTCGAGCAGGCCCGCGCCGCTGCGGAACTCGTCCGCGTCGACTATGTCCGAACTGATGGCGCCTTCGATCTCGCGGAGGTCAAGGACATTGCCAAGCCGCGGGCCGTGTTCGGCGGTCCGGCCGATACCGCGGTCGGCGATTTTGCCGACGCATTCGCCGCAGCGCCGGTTCAACTCGACGCCCGCTACACCACGCCCGATCAGGCGCATGCGATGATGGAGCCGCATGCCTCGATCGCCGCCTGGAACGGCGACAAGCTCACGCTCTGGACCTCGAACCAGATGATCGCCTGGGGAGTGGGGGAAGTGGCGAAGACGCTGGACATTCCAAAGGAGAATGTTCGCTTGATCTCGCCCTTCATCGGCGGCGGCTTCGGCTCAAAACTGTTCGTTCGCTCGGATGCATTGCTCGCGGCACTCGGCGCACGCGCAACCGGGCGGCCCGTGAAGGTGGCGCTGCCGCGGCCCTTTGTCTTCAACAACACCACACATCGCCCCGCAACGATCCAGCGCATTCGCATCGGTGCGGCCAGGGATGGCAAAATCTCGGCCATCGGTCATGAAGAGTGGTCCGGCAATCTGCCCGGCGGCAGGCCCGAGGGCGCGGTCGCCCAGACGCGGCTGCTATATGCCGGCGCCAACCGCATGACCGCCACGCGACTCGCCGAGCTGAACTTGCCCGAAGGCAACGCCATGCGCGCGCCGGGCGAGGCATCGGGCATGATGGCGCTCGAAATCGCGGTTGACGAAATGGCCGAGCGGCTCGGCATGGATCCAATCGAGTTCCGCATCATCAACGATACCCAGGTCGATCCGGAAAAGCCCGAGCGGCCGTTCTCGCAGCGCCGCCTCACCGAGTGCCTGCGGACAGGCGCGGAGCGCTTCGGCTGGACCAAGCGCAATCCGCTGCCGGGCAGGGTCCGCGACGGGCGTTGGCTGGTCGGCATGGGCGTCGCTGCCGCGTTTCGCAACAATTTGCTGACGAAGTCGGCCGCGCGCGTGCGGCTCGACAACAACGGCGTTGTAACCGTCGAGACCGATATGACCGACATCGGCACCGGCAGCTACACGATCATCGCGCAGACTGCGGCCGAGATGATGGGTGTGCCGATGGAGAAAGTGGTGGTGCGTTTGGGAGACTCGACCTTCCCGGTGTCATCAGGCTCCGGCGGACAATGGGGCGGCAACAACTCGACCGCAGGCGTTTATGCCGCATGCGTCAAGCTGCGCGAGGCGGTCGCGCAAAAACTTGGTTTTAACTCGGCGGAAGCGGAGTTCGCTGATGGTGAGGTTCGCTCGGGTAACCGCCGCGTGCCGCTGGCGCAGGCCGCGGGCGATAGCGGCCTCGGTGCCGAGGACGGCATTGAGTATGGCGACATCGACAAGAAGTATCAGCAATCGACCTTCGGCGCGCACTTCGTCGAAGTCGGCGTCGATACCGCCACGGCCGAGATCCGGGTGCGCCGGATGCTCGCGGTCTGTGCCGCCGGCCGCATCCTCAATCCGAAGACCGCGCGCAGCCAGGTGATCGGCGCGATGACCATGGGCGTGGGTGCGGCGCTGATGGAGGAACTCGTCGTCGACGAACGCGCTGGCTTCTTCGTCAACCATGATCTCGCTGGCTACGAAGTGCCGGTTCACGCCGACATTCCGCATCAGGACATGATCTTCCTCGACGAGACCGACCCGATGTCGTCGCCGATGAAGGCCAAGGGTGTCGCCGAGCTCGGCATCTGCGGTGTGGCGGCGGCGGTCGCCAACGCCGTCTACAACGCCACCGGCGTCCGCGTGCGCGACTATCCGATCACGCTCGACAAGCTGCTGGAGGAAATGCCGGACGTCGGTTGAGCTTGAGCGAACGCGTATTGAACTTCGAGGCTCGACCCAGGGCATCCGCAAGGGAAGCGCCACCTGATCTGGCATGGCAGGAATATGGCGGTGGATGAGAACCATTCTTCAAAGCTAGCGCGCCAATCGTTCCAAAAACGCGCTATGAATGGACCATGGAGAATCCGCGCCCCCTGCCGTTCTCGGCATTCGAATGGCTGTTGTCCGGGCGGTACTTGCGGGCGCGTCGCAAGGAAGGCTTCATTTCCGTTATCGCCGGTTTTTCCTTCCTCGGCATCATGCTCGGCGTTGCGACGCTGATTATCGTGATGGCGGTCATGAACGGCTTCCGCAAGGAGCTGGTGGGCAAGATCGTCGGCCTGAACGGGCACCTGCTGGTGCAACCGCTGGAGCAGCCGTTGACGGATTGGGAGGACGTCACCGAGCGCATCAGTCAGGTTCCAGGCATACGGCTCGCCGTTCCCGTGGTGGACGCTCCGGCCCTCGCATCGTCGGCGCACAACGCCTCCGGCGTGCTCGTTCGCGGCATTCGCTCCGACGATCTCAACAAATTGGCCGCGATCGCCGGCAACATCCAGCAGGGCTCGCTGGAAGGATTCGACCAGGGGCAAGGGGTCGCGATCGGACGCAGGCTTGCCGATCAATTGTCGCTGCGTGCCGGCGACAACATCACGCTGGTCGCGCCAGATGGCGCAGCGCGGTCGAAGGGCACGATGGCGCGGATCAAGCCGTACAAGGTTGCGGCGGTGTTCAGCATCGACATGTCGGATTATGATTCGGTCATGGTCTTTCTGCCGCTCGCCGAGGCGCATGCCTATTTCAACCGCGCCGATGACGTGAGCGCCATCGAAATTTTTATCGACGGCAGCCCTGACCGGGTCGACAGCTTCCGAAGGCCGGTAGCTGAGGCCGCGGGACGGCCGGTGTTCCTCGTCGACTGGCGGCGGCGCACCTCGGCCTTCTTCGCCGCACTTCAGGTCGAACGGAATGTCATGTTCCTGATCCTGACCTTGATCGTGCTGGTCGCCGCGCTGAACATCGTGTCGGGCCTGATCATGCTGGTGAAGGACAAGGGCAGCGACATCGCGATTCTGCGCACCGTGGGCGCCTCGGGAGGGGCAATCAAGCGGATATTCCTGATCGCAGGTGCTGCGATCGGCGTGCTCGGCACGGTGACCGGACTGCTCGTCGGCATGCTGGTTTGCCTGAATATCGAAACGATCCGGCAATTCCTGTCCTGGCTGACCAATACCGAGCTGTTTCCACCAAAACTCTACTTCTTGTCGAAGTTGCCGGCGGAGATCGATTTTGGCGAAACCGCCGCCGTCGTGGCCATGGCATTGACGCTGTCATTGCTCGCGACGCTCTATCCATCCTGGCGCGCCGCGCGGCTCGATCCGGTCGATGTGCTCCGATATGGGTAGAGCGTTGCGCCGGAATGACGGTCCATCGTCGTCCCTGCGAACGCAGGGATCCATAACCACCGGCTTGCGTTGTTGAAGAAAACCATCGACCAGCTCACCCAAATGATTCCCGCCGCGGAGTATGGGTCCCTGCGTTCGCGGGGACGACCGCAGTTGCTTGGCGAGACCCGACCCCGCTCTTTTCGTCCACGAGCCATTTCCCCTTCGCCACAAAACCCATTATGGTGCGCCCTCGCTTCGCGCTTGGCGAAATCTAATTCATGGCTAGTATCAAAGGCTTGGCATAGGGCTTGCGCCTTTGGAGGGTGGTTTGACGCGCTATATTTCGACGCGGGGGGAGGCCCCCGTCCTGGGTTTCTGCGATGTGATGCTGACCGGGCTCGCCCGCGACGGCGGCCTCTACGTGCCTGAGGTCTGGCCGCAACTATCGAGCGAGACCATCGCCTCCTTCTTCGGCCGGCCCTATTGGGAAGTTGCCGTCGACGTCATCAAGCCGTTTGCCGCGGGCGAAATTTCCGACGCCGATCTCGGCCGCATGGCGAATGAGGCTTATGCGACGTTCCGCCATCCCGCGGTGGTGCCGCTGAACCAGGTCAGCCCCCATCAATTCGTGCTGGAGCTGTTCCACGGCCCGACGCTGGCGTTCAAGGACGTCGCGATGCAGTTGATCTCGCGGCTGATGGATCATGTGCTGGCCAAGCGCAATCAGCGCACCACCATCGTGGTCGCGACCTCAGGCGACACCGGCGGCGCCGCGGTCGATGCGTTCGCCAATCTCGACAATGTCGACCTCGTCGTGCTGTTCCCGAACGGGCGCATCTCCGACGTGCAGCGGCGGATGATGACGACGACGGGCGCGTCCAACGTGCATGCGCTGGCGATCGAGGGCACCTTCGACGACTGCCAGGCACTCGTGAAGGCGATGTTCAACCATCACGGCTTTCGCGACGCGGTCTCGTTGTCGGGCGTCAATTCGATCAACTGGGCGCGGATCGTCGCGCAGGTGGTGTATTACTTTACGTCGGCGGTGGCGCTCGGCGCGCCCGCGCGTACCGTGGACTTCACCGTGCCAACGGGAAACTTCGGCGACATCTTTGCAGGCTACGTGGCGAAGAGGATGGGCCTGCCGGTGCGCTGGCTGCGCATCGCCTCCAACGTCAACGACATCCTGC
The DNA here is from genome assembly GCF_036924715.1 of Bradyrhizobium sp. AZCC 1721. Lineage (NCBI taxonomy): Bacteria > Pseudomonadati > Pseudomonadota > Alphaproteobacteria > Hyphomicrobiales > Nitrobacteraceae > Bradyrhizobium > Bradyrhizobium sp. AZCC 1721. The sequence continues at coordinate 830,226 of NZ_JAZHSB010000001.1, forward strand.
CGCGTACGCTCAAGACCGGCATCTATGAAGTTCGCGAAGTTCACGCCTCCGCTTCGCCCTCGATGGACATCCAGGTCTCCTCGAATTTCGAGCGGCTGTTGTTCGAGGCGAGCCGCCGCGACGCTGACAGCGTCCGCCGGCTGATGGCCTCGCTAAAACAGTCCGGACGGTTCGTGCTGCCGGATGCCATGCTGGCCGCGATCCGCGCGGAGTTCGACGCCGGCCGCGCCGACGAGACCGAGACATCGGCCGCGATCCGCGCCGCCTGGCGCGAGGCCGGCGACCTTGTCGATCCCCATACCGCGGTGGCGCTGGCGGTGGCCGATCGCGACACGTCGGATTCGAAGATCCCCAACATCGTGCTATCGACGGCGCATCCGGCCAAGTTCCCCGATGCGGTGGAGGCTGCGTGCGGCGTGCGGCCGCAACTGCCGGCCTGGCTCGACGGCCTCATGACCAAATCCGAACACATCACGGTGATGAAAAACGATTCAACCGAGGTGGAGCGATTCGTGCGCTCGGTCAGCCGTGCCGCGAAGCAGGGAGTTGCCGGATGAGCGTTGATGTCACCAAGCTGCCATCCGGCCTGACCGTCGTCACCGACACCATGCCGCATCTGGAAACGGCGGCGCTCGGCGTCTGGGCCGGCGTCGGCGGCCGCGACGAAAAGTCGAACGAGCACGGCATCTCGCATCTTCTTGAACACATGGCTTTCAAGGGCACCACGCGGCGCTCCTCGCGCGAGATCGTGGAAGAAATCGAGGCAGTCGGCGGCGACCTCAATGCCGGGACCTCGACTGAGACGACGGCCTATTACGCGCGGGTGATGAAGGCCGACGTAGCGCTGGCGCTCGACGTGCTCTCCGACATCCTCACCAATCCGTCCTTCGTGCCGGATGAACTCGAGCGCGAGAAGAGCGTCATCGTGCAGGAGATCGGCGCGGCGCAGGATACGCCCGACGACGTCGTGTTCGAGCACCTCAACGAGCTCTGCTTTCCGGACCAGCCGATGGGCCGGTCGCTGCTCGGCACCGCGAAGACGCTGAAGAATTTCGATCGCGACATGTTGCGCGGCTATCTCGCGACGCATTACCGCGGTCCCGACATGGTGGTGGCGGCCGCCGGCGCGGTCGACCACAAGCGCGTGGTGGAGGAAGCGGCGCAGAAATTTGCCAGCTTCGACGCCACGCCGTCGCCGAAGCCGCAACCGGCGATGTTCGGCAAGGGCGGCTCGCGCGTGGTACACCGTGACCTCGAACAGGCGCATTTGACGCTGGCGCTCGAAGGCGTACCGCAGACCGACCCGTCGCTGTTCTCGCTGCAGGTCTTCACCAACACGCTGGGCGGCGGAATGTCGTCGCGGCTGTTCCAGGAAGTGCGCGAAAAGCGCGGCCTGTGCTACTCGATCTACACCTTCCACGCGCCCTATACCGACACCGGGTTCTTCGGCCTCTACACCGGCACCGATCCCGGCGACGCCCCGGAGATGATGGAGGTCATCGTCGACGTCATCAACGACTCCGTGGAAACCCTGACCGAAGCCGAGATCGCTCGCGCCAAGGCGCAGATGAAGGCGGGGCTGTTGATGGCGCTGGAAAGCTGCTCGTCCCGGGCCGAACAGCTTGCGCGGCACGTGCTGGCCTATGGACGGCCGCTGACGGTGGAGGAGCTGGTCACCAGGATCGATGCTGTCTCCATCGAATCGACCCGCAACGCGGCGCACGCGCTATTGTCCCGCAGCCGGCCAGCGGTTGTCGCGCTTGGTAGCGGAAGGGGACTGGACACGGCGGTGTCTTTTGCGGAAGGATTGACGCAGTCGAAGGCGAAAACCCTTCTACATTGAGGTAGGGCTGGGGAGAGCGGGCATGGCCCTGTTTCGTTTGCCAACCAGCGGACCGGCTGCGCTCGTGCCGCGTGGCCACGGCCTCCTGCTGCGCGCTCCCCAGATGGCGGACTTCCCGCAATGGGCGCAATTGCGCGAACAAAGCCGGACCTATCTGACGCCATGGGAGCCGATCTGGCCGTCGGACGATCTGACCCGCGCCGGGTTCCGCCGCCGACTGCGCCGCTACGCCGAGGATATCGCCGCCGACCGCTCCTATCCCTTCATCATCTTCCGTGAGCGTGATGGTGCCATGATCGGCGGCATCACGCTCGCCAATGTCCGCCGCGGCATCGTGCAGGCCGGGACCATCGGATATTGGGTCGGCGAGCCTTACGCCTGCCGCGGCTACATGACCGCGGCGCTGCGGGTGCTGCTGCCGACGCTGTTCGGTGAGCTCAATCTGCACCGCATCGAGGCGGCCTGCATTCCCTCCAATACGCCGTCGATCCGGGTTCTGGAGAAGTGCGGCTTCACCCGCGAGGGGCTGGCGCGGCGCTATCTCTGCATCAACGGCATCTGGCAGGACCACCTGCTGTTTGGCCTGCTGCATGAGGATTTCCGCGGCTGAACCGTTGATTTCTAGGCCTTTTGGGTGCCTTGGGTTCGCCGCCATTGGGCTGCTATAAGGCCGCGGGAATAGACGATGATGGGGATGGCAGGGACGTCGCATGGGTGACAATCGTTTGCTCAGGGTAGCGATCGCGGCTGCGATCGCGGGGGGGCTGGCTTGCACGATGGCCACACCGGCATCGGCGCAATCGCTGACCGATCGTTTCAAGAGCCTGTTCGGGGGGAAGTCGGACGAGCCGGCCACAGACGCGCCTGCCGCGCCGGTACCGCAGGACACCGGCGACCTGACCTGTCCGCCGGTCACGGTGCGGTCAGGCGCTTCCACCTACGCCGTCGCTGCGCCCGGCAAACAGCCGGTCGGCAACGACCTGCGGTTCCAGGCAACGATCAGCAAGATGGCCCGCGAATGCAGCGTCAATGGCGGCGTGATCACGGCGCGGATCGGCATTCAGGGCCGCGTCATCGCGGGTCCCGCCGGCGCGCCGGCTTCGGTCCAGGTCCCGATACGTGTCGCAGTGGTGCACGGCGGCGTATCTGAGAAGACCATCGCCACCAAGGCCTACCAGACCACGGTCAACATGACCGAAAGCGGCAGCGAACCGTTCACGCTGGTGGCCGAAGATCTCACCTATCCGGTACCCCCCGGCGCTGCCGGCGACAGCTACATCTTCTATATCGGGTTCGACCCGCAGGCCCTGAAGCCCGAGCGCCCTGCGCCGAAAAAGAAGAGGCAATAAGACCTCAAGCATGACGAATTAGATTTGATTGAAGAAGGTGCACTCCCTCTCCCGCTTGCGGGGGAGGGTTGGGGTGGGGGTGTCTCCGCGGGCGACACTCCCAAGTGGAGAGAGCCCCCACCCGGCGCTTCGCGCCGACCTAAGAGCGAGCTTCGCTCGTCTCGACCCCGCAAGCGGGAGAGGTAAAGCGCGTCCGCGGCTAAAGTCATCTAACCAAAAATCGTCGTGCTCCAGGCAAACAAAAAGCCGGCGCGATCCTCTCGCGCCGGCTTTTGATCGATGGTGGAAAGCGCTCAGTTCAGCTTGGCGCGAACCTCGGCAATGCCCTTGGCGAGCAAGTCGTCGGCAACCGAGCCTTTGACCGACTGCGACAGGATGGTGGAGGCGGCTTCGACCGCAGCGTTGGCGGCGGCGGCGCGGACGTCGGCCAGCGCCTGAGCTTCGGCAAGCGCAATCTTGCTCTCGGCGGTCTTGGTGCGGCGGGCGACGAAGTCTTCCATCTTGGCCTTGGCTTCGGTCGCGATGCGCTCGGCTTCGGCCCTGGCATTGGCGACGATCTCCTCGGCCTCGCGCTCGGCGCTGGCGCGGCGGGTCTGATACTCGCCGAGCAGCTTGGCGGCCTCCTCTTTCAGACGGCGGGCGTCGTCAAGTTCGGCCTTGATGCGTTCGCCGCGATGATCGAGCGCCGTCAGTACCGTCTTGTGGATGCCGAGATAGGCAAACAGCACCAGCAGGATGACGAAGGCGATCGCGACCCAGGTTTCCGGTTCGGTGAACATCGGTCTATCCCTTCAACGACGCATCGACGGCTTTGCTCACCGTCTTCTTGTCGGGCAGCACGCCGGTGAGCCGCTGGACGATCGCGCCGGCCGCATCCGCTGCGATGCCGCGGACATTGCCCATCGCAGCTTCCCGCGTCGCCGCGATCTGCTTCTCGGCGGCGGCAAGCTTGGTGGTGAGCTGGTCTTCCAGCGTCTTGCGCTCGGCTTCCGCGATCGCGTTCAGCTTCTCGCGGGTCTCGCTGCCGATGGCCTGGGCGCGGGTGCGAGCGGAAGCGAGTTCGGTCTCATACGCTTTCAGCGCTGCGTCCGACTCGTCTTTCAGCTTCTGCGCCGCAGCCAGATCGCCCTCGATCGCGTTCTGACGTGCGTCGATCACGCTTTCGACGCGCGGCAGCGCAAAGCGGGACACGATCACATAGAGCGCGACGAACGCGATGGCGAGCGACACCAGTTGCGAAGCAAACGTGCTCGACTCGAACGGAGGAAATCCTCCGCCGTGTCCGCCGTCGGCTTCGGTATGGGCGCCGGTGCCCTTGGCCGGGGTACCAGGACTTTTTTCAGCCACGGGGGTCTCCTGTTGCTGTCAGCGCGCCGCCCGGAGGCGGCGCGAGTGGGTGCAGCTCAGAGCGGAACGAACAGCAAGAGCAGCGCGATCAGCAGCGAGAAAATGCCGAGCGCTTCGGTCACGGCGAAGCCGAAAATCAGGTTGCCGAACTGGCCCTGGGCCGCCGAAGGATTGCGCACGGCAGCAGCGAGGTAGTTGCCGAAGATGATGCCCACGCCGACGCCCGCGCCGCCCATGCCGATGCATGCGATGCCCGCGCCGATAAGTTTAGCTGCTGCCGGTTCCATTTCTATAGCTCCTTGAGGGGTAAGACAAAGGTGTGGGTGGAAATTCCCCGGACCGCTTAGTGTCCCGGATGAATGGCGTCGTTGAGATAGATGCAGGTCAGGATCGCGAACACGTAGGCCTGCAGGAACGCGACCAGGAGTTCGAGCGCGGTCAGCGCTACCGTGAGCGCCAACGGCAGCATGCCGCCGACCCAGCCGAGCGCGCCGAGCGACACGCCGAGCATCGCGACGAAGCCCGCGAACACCTTCAGCGCGATGTGCCCCGCCAGCATGTTGGCGAACAGACGTACGCTGTGGGAGACCGGCCGCAGGAAGAACGACAGGATTTCGATGAACATGACCAGCGGCAGGATGTAGATCGGCACGCCGGAGGGCACGAAAATCTTGAAGAACTTGAAGCCGTTCTTGTAGAGCCCGTAGATCAGGACGGTGAAGAAAACCAGGAGGGCCAGCGCCGCGGTGACGATGATGTGGCTCGAAACCGTGAACGTGTAGGGGATGATGCCGATCAGGTTCGAGATGCAGATGAACATGAACAGCGAGAAGATCAGCGGGAAGAACTTCATGCCTTCCGCGCCGGCTGTGGAGCGGATCGTCGAGGCGACGAACTCGTAGGAGATTTCCGCGATCGACTGCAGTCGCCCGGGAACCAGTTGGCGTCCCGCCATGCCGCCGATCATCAGTAGCGAGATCACCGCTACCGAGAGGAACATGTAGAGCGAGGAGTTGGTAAAGGCGATCGTTTGGTTGCCGATATGGCCGATCGTGAAGAGGGGTTCGATATTGAACTGGTGGATCGGGTCGATTTTCATCCGCGCGGCTCTTTATCCACCGGCCTGGCCGGCAATCGAATTTCAAATGTCGTGACTTCCCGTCGATGCTCAGCGTCTGCGGGAAGCTACGCCTGCAGATCTCACCACGTTGACCACACCGGCGACGAAGCCGAGCAGCAAAAACACGATGAAACCGAACGGCGACGTCGACAACAAACGGTCGAACCCCCAGCCAATCGCCGCCCCGACGACAACGCCCGCAACCAACTCCGAGGAAAGCCGGAAACCCAGCGCCATCGCAGATGCTCTGGCAGCCCTGTCTCCGCTTTCAGTTCCGGGTTGATCAGTCCTGAGTTTCCGGCTGTCACGAATTTCGGACAACCGTTGATCCAGACTTCCGAGCCTTGCGGAAAGCGCAGCTTCGTCGGAAGACGGCTGATCGCGATTCCCACTTGCGTTGTCGTTCTTGTCTTCGGCCATGCCCAAGACTCTAAACGATGCCAACGGTTGATGGAAATTACGCCCGTCACCCTTGAAAGCCGCGCGGACCATACTTACCGCGTCTAATCAAGTCAAGATTACGCCGTGACCAGCTAGTGCCTTGATTTTTCTGGAATTATTCGAATGTCGCCTGCTGCCCTGTGGACCTGCGATCGCAGTGCAGCAGTATTGCCACAGGGATCGATCTTGCGCGGATTTGGGCGGTCTGCTGGGATGTCTCGAGCGAAGCGAAAATCCCCGTCCCTGGAACCCGCATGCCGCGTCAGATCGATTACTACTTCTCGATCCAATCGCCGTGGGCCTATATCGGCCATCAGCCCTTTCGTGACCTGGTAAGTACTTACGATCTCAAGGTTAATCACAAGCCGGTGGTGCTGGTCGATCTGTTCTCGGAGACCGGCGGCCTGCCCTTGATGAAGCGCCATCCGGTGCGACAGCGCTATCGGATGGTCGAACTGCAGCGCTGGCGCGACAAGCGCGGACTGAAATTCCACCTGCAGCCGGCGAGCTGGCCATTCAATGCGCGTCTGGCCGATGGCGTCGTGATTGCGGCGCTGGAGGCCGGCCTTGATCCTGACCGATATCTGCGACGGGCCTTTGCCGGCGTCTGGGAAGAGCAGCTCAACCTTGCCGATCCCGCAACGATTGCGAAACTTGCCGATGAATCGGGGCTGCCCGGCAAGCAATTGGTGGAGCGCTCGAGCTCGGAAGAAATTAGCGCAGCCTATGAGCAGAACCGGCAGGACGCGCTCTCGGCCGACGTGTTCGGCTCGCCAGTCTACGTGCTGGATGGCGAGGTGTTTTGGGGGCAGGACCGCATCGAATTGCTCGGAGACGCGTTGAAGTCCGGCCGCGCGCCCTATACCTCAAGGGTATAGGGGCGCGCCTTGAAAGCGCCCGGACGGTCGCGGAAACCGGTGCTGTCCTGAGGCGGGAGCAAGCCCATGAGCAGAGCGAAATCGTCCTCGAAATTGGCCGGCGTCACTGTGCTGGCCGTTTGTCTTGCCGGCGCCGGTCAGGCGCTTGCGGGCCCGATGCCGGAAACCGAGAACGGCCGCTACACGCTGTCGCCGACGGGCGACGGCGTGCTTCGCCTGGATACCCGAACCGGCGCAGTCTCGACCTGCAACAATTCGGGTGCGGGCTGGGCCTGCTATGCCGTACCTGACGAGCGCGCGGCGATGGACGCGGAAATCGGCCGTCAGCAAGCCGACATTGTCCGGCTGCAGGCCGAGAATGAGCGGCTCAAGGCGGACCTCGCCTCGCGCGAACCGACCGTACCGGGCAAGATCGAGGAGCCGTTGCCGAAATCTGACTCGCTGAAGAAGAGCGAGCCGAAGGTTGCCGAGGGCGAGCGCAAGATCGAAATCCCGCTGCCGAGCGACCGCGACATGGATCGTATGATGTCATTCCTCGAGCGGGCCTGGCAGCGATTGATCGAGATCGCCAACCGGCTGCAGCGGGATTTCAGCGGCAAGATTTGACAGGCTCTCGTCGTCCCTTGCGAGCGCAGGGACCCATACGCCGCAGCCTCTGAATCGGCACAGACCGAGGTCGATCGCTCGCAACTACGAACGCCTGTAGCTATGGGTCCCTGCGTGCCGCCTTCGCTAAAGCTTCGGCGAGCCCAACGCCAAACCCCGGCGAAGCCTTGGCGAAGACGGGTCGCAGGGACGACATGTTGAGAGAGCGAATTCATGACCGCATCCAAATCCCTTTCCCGCACTGCTCCGTCCACGATCAGCGCCAACACCATCGTGTCCTCGCAATTGACCGTGCAGACGCGCGGCGCGGGCTTTACCGACCTCACGGCTGAAGTCGCAAAATTCGTCCGTGACGCACATGCGCGCGAAGGCGCGGTGACGCTGTTCATCCGTCACACTTCGGCGTCGTTGACGATCCAGGAAAATGTCGATCCCGCCGTATTGGTCGACCTGGCCACCGCGCTGAACCGGCTTGCGCCCGAAAACGCCGGCTGGCGTCATGACACCGAGGGGCCGGACGACATGCCGGCACACATCAAGACCATGCTGACGGCGACCTCGCTGCACATCCCGGTTTTGCAGGGCGCACTCGCGCTGGGCACCTGGCAGGCGATCTATCTGGTCGAGCATCGCGCCCGGCCGCACCGGCGCGAGGTCGTGCTGCAGTTTACCGGTGCGACGAGCTAGGAACCGAAGCGCCGCAAAGAGACCGCAGCCGGATTGAGATCAGCGATTGGATTGCATATAGGCAAGCCCAGCAGCGCATGCACCGAAGGTAAGCGCCCAGATCAGGCTTGAATCAAGTGACGCGTTCAATCCATACCGCTGCAGCAGGAAAATGAAGGCAGCAGCAGCCGCGGTGTGCATAGCGATATAGCGCCAATGTTTCATTATCCTGCTCTGCCTTTTCGAGAGGCCATATCATCAACATCTAGCCTGATCACGGGTACCAAACAACGGCACTGAACCCAGTGGGTGGTCTCGCTGCGATGTCGTTGGCTTGAAACGTGAAACCGGATCGCAAGCGTCGATCATTTCGATTGGGATCGCGGCTGCCGCGCTTGCGTGAGATCGGCCCGCAGTTGGCTGTGATCCCAGCTCAAAACTAACCGGCCGCGGAGCGGTCCGCGGCCGGCTTGGTTGGGAGTCTCGTATCGCCGCGGCTGTTGCCGTCGGCGAAACCGTTACTTCGTGATGTCGACGTCCTTGGTTTCCGGCAGGAAGAACAGGCCGACAACCGCGGTGATCGAAGCGAAGATGATCGGATACCAGAGACCTGCGTAGATGTCGCCGGTCGAGGCCACGATCGCGAACGAGGTCGCCGGCAGCAAGCCGCCGAACCAGCCGTTGCCGATGTGATAGGGCAGCGACATCGAGGTGTAGCGGATCTTGGTCGGGAACAGTTCGACCAGCATCGCCGCGATCGGCCCGTACACCATGGTGACGAAGAGCACCAGCACGAACAGCAGTCCGATGATGGCGGCGACGTTCGGTTTGAAGATATCGAACGGGTGAGCCATCTTCACGATCTGGGCGTCGCCGGCCTTGGGATAACCTGCGGCCTGCACCGCCGCCAGGACCGCCGGATTGGACGTCTTGGCGTCGGTGTAAGCTACGTCCTTGCCATTGACGACGACCTTCACGCCGGAGCCTGCAGCGCCATAGCTGGTCGAGTATTTGACCGACTGCTGTGCCAGGTAGGCGCGAGCGGTATCGCATGGTGCCGAGAAGACGCGGGTGCCGACCGGGTTAAACAGGTCGCCGCAGCCCTTGGCATCGGCCACCACCTCGACCTTGACCGACTCGATCGCCTTTTCCAGCGCCGGGTTGGCGTTGGTGGTGATCATCCGGAAGATCGGGAAGAAGGTCAGCGCCGCGATCAGGCAACCTGCCAGAATGATCGGCTTACGGCCGATTTTGTCGGACAGCGCTCCGAACACGATGAAGAAGCCGGTGCCGAGCAGCAGAGACCAGGCGATCAGCAGGTTGGCGGTGTAGCCGTCAACCTTGAGGATCGATTGCATGAAGAACAGCGCGTAGAACTGGCCGGTGTACCAGACCACGCCCTGACCCATCACGCCGCCGATCAGGGCGATGAGAACGAGTTTTGCATTGCTCCAGTTGGCGAAGGCCTCGGTCAACGGCGCCTTGGAGCCCTTGCCCTCGTCCTTCATCTTTTGGAACACGGGCGACTCGTTCAAGCGCAGCCGGATCCAGACTGAGATGCCGAGCAGCACCACCGAGACGAGGAACGGAATGCGCCAGCCCCATTTGGCGAACTCGGCCTCGCCGAGCGCGGTGCGGGTGAACAGGATCACCAGCAGTGACAGGAACAGGCCGAGCGTTGCCGTGGTCTGGATGAACGAGGTGTAGTAGCCGCGTTTGCCCATCGGTGAATGTTCGGCCACGTAGGTCGCCGCTCCGCCGTATTCGCCGCCGAGCGCGAGGCCCTGCAGCAGGCGCAAACCGATCAGGATGATCGGTGCCGCAATGCCGATGGTGGCCGCGTTTGGCAGCACGCCGACGATGAAGGTCGACAGGCCCATGATCAGAATGGTGACGAGGAAGGTGTATTTGCGGCCGACGATGTCGCCGACACGGCCGAACACGATGGCGCCGAACGGACGAACGATAAAGCCAGCGGCGAACGCCAGCAGCGCAAAGATGTCGCGCGTGGCCTGGTTGAACATCGGCTGATTTGTCGCGGGATCAATGACGCCGAAGAACTGCGCGCCGATGATGCTGGCAAGCGAACCGAACAGATAAAAGTCGTACCATTCGAAGACGGTGCCGAGCGAAGAGGCTAGAATGACGAAACGTTCGTCTTTCGTCATTCCGGCGGCCTTGCCGGACGTGGCAGTTATTGTAGACATTTCCGATTCGCTCCCCTTTTATGATCGCAAAGATGTGCGTTGCGCTAATCGGCGCGTTATGAATTGGGCTCACTACATGCTTGGAAGGTATGGCCCAATAGTACTTTCGGTGGGACCGGCACCGTTTTCGCGTCGTTTTGGCCGCCGCGATTGCTGATCTGCCGTTTATCTGTGCAGCTTCGGACTAAAGTCCAATGACCGAGAAGACGAGCGCGATGCTCCACATCACGATCGAGATCATTGCGGTCCAGAGCGCGAACAGCAGATACGTCTCGCGCATGACCGTCGAAACTGTCCGCTGCGCGGAGGCTTGCGGCGGACGGCTCTCTTTGGGGAGATAGAGCCACAACTCGGTCCGGCGGTGATCCTTGGTCCGTGCCTCCCAGGCTTTCAAAATCAGAACCAGCGTCATCACGATGCTGAGAAAACCTCCCGCTTGAAAGGCAGAGCGCGGCAGGAAGGACAATCCGATCATGATGCAGAAGATGGCAAGCGAAGCGAAGCCGCAGGCGCGAAGCACTGTTTCGTAGGCGATACGGCGCATCTCTTCCATGATCCGCCACCCCGTCAATCAAGGACATGTGCCGGTTCAAAAGCCGGCCGCAGGGTAGCGGCGGCACGGCCCGTGCTCAACTCTGCGAATGGGCTGTTACAGGCCGATCTTGAGAAAGTTACCGGCCGCGGGCAGCGCCAAAAGGGCGGTTCCCGCAAGCCATATCCAGAGCGATGCGTCGCTTGATTCCGAGCCCCCGGTGATCCGCTCGTAGATCGCCGCCGGAATCCCGCCCAGGATGACGGTGGCGGTCGAAACCATCAGGGATGCGAACATCAGCGTCAGGGACAGGCTGCCAAACAGCAGCGGGCCGGCGAGCAATTGAACGTACAGCAGCGTGAAAATCAGCGCGAGCTGATTGAAGATGCCGTTGATCATGCCGAAGAACGCGATTCCGATGAAATAGAAGTTGCGGTTCATGATGCGGCTCCGCCAAGTCGGGGCGCCAGATTGAACAGCAGCAGGGTGTAGTGAAGGGCGACGCGCAGCCAGAACAGCCAGACGAAGCCGAACAGCCAAATAACAACCGGCGGGGTAACTTTAGGCGTTAAGATCGAGACGGCGGCGACGACGGGATCGGTGATCCGGCAGAAAAATCGCCAGATGTAGTTCGGCGAATCCGCATCCACCATCAGGCCGAGCAGGACGCGGCCGAGCAATGTGTACATCAACACCGCAAGAACAAAGTTAGGCAGATGAAAGTACCAATACGCCGCGAGCGAGCTTGCGATATCCAAGGATGTTTCTCCTCGCAGCCTGATTAGTTGAGACAACCGGCCGAGCATCGCAATCGGCCGCTTTCCGCCAACAATGGCAAGAGCGCGAAGTTCGGGCAAGACGGATAAGGGGCCACCAACAAAGACGGGGCCCTGAAGGGCCCCGTCCATCGATCTCCAGTCAAAGCACCTAGGTGGTCTTCTCTTCGAGCACCGTCCTGCCGCGCGGCTTGCGGATTTCGTCGACGTAGGCCTGCATTTCGGCCGATGGCTCTCTGCCGAGCTTGCTAACGATGTAGATGACAGCGAAGCCGAGCGGCGTTCCCAACAATCCGCAGGCGATGTTGTTGAGGTCGAACCAGCCGACCTTGTTGGCCATCGGGTGGGCCAGTGTCGGGAAGCTCTCCATAGCATTGGGCAGTGCCATGGCTTTCGCGATGTCGACCAGCGGTGCCCCCGTCAGCGGGTTGGTCAGCGAGGTCATGCCGAAGTACTTCACGCCTGCGCCCGGGAAGTACCGTGTTGTCACGAGGTAGAACAGGCAGAGTCCGAAGCCGGCAATGATGCCGCAGATTGCTCCCGTTGCCGTGGTTCGCTTCCACCAGACGCCCATCACGAGCGCCGGGAAGTTGCCGGCCATTGCAAGCGAGAACGCCCAGCCGACCATGGCCAGGATGTCGCCTGGCTTGGTTGCCGCCGTCGCAGCCGCGACCACGGCGACGCCCACAAGGAGAGCGCGCGCCACCGTGAGACGGCGAATGGTCGGAGCGTTCGGATCGATCATCTTGTAGTAGATGTCGTGCGACAGCGCGTTGGCGATGGCGAGCAGCAGGCCGTCGGCGGTGGAGAGCGCGGCGGCGAGACCGCCCGCTGCCACCAGACCCGAGATCACATAGGGAAGGCCTGCGATCTCTGGTGTGGAAAGCACGATCACGTCGGTATTGATGACGAAGTCCTGCAGCCGGACCACGCCGGGATGATCGGCAATCGCCTTGCACGCGGCAATGATCGCGTCAATGTTGCTTGCATTCTTGCCGCAGATCTGGATCAGCCCGAGTTCACCCCAGCTGAACAACCAGGGGCGAATGGCGGACAGGTCTCGCCCGATGATGTTGGTGTAGACCTCCAGCTTGGAGAACGCCGCGTAGGCCGGCGCCGAGAAGTACAGCAGGAAGATGAACAGCAACGACCAGGCGACCGACTGGCGTGCCTCACGCACCGACGGGGTGGTGAAGTAACGCATCAAGATGTGCGGCAACGACGCCGTGCCGACCATCATGCACATGATGATCGCAAAGAAATTGAGCGGGCTATAGTTGATGAAGGGCTGGATGTGCGGCTTCAGCGCCGCGGCTGTCGTCAGACCCGTCGCCAGCATTTGCTGCTCGCGCGCGGTGATATCCGTGATCGCCTGCCCGTAGGTGAGTTCCGGAATCGGGATCCCGTAATTCTTGGTGGACAGGATAACGATGGGGGTCAGGTAGGCGATGATCAGCACGATGTATTGTGCGATCTGCGTCCAGGTCACGGCCCGCATGCCGCCCAGCATCGCGCAGAGCAGAATGCCGACAAGTCCGGCAAAGACCGCAAGCTCGAACTGCATCCCGAGGAATCGCGAGGCGATAATCCCGGTGCCGTAGATTTGCGCCGTCACGTAGGTAAACGAGCAGGCAACCAGCACGATCACGCCGAGGAAGCGGGCGAAGTTGCCGCCGTACCGGAACGACAGGAAGTCGGGCACGGTATAGGCACCGAACTTGCGCAGATACGGCCCGATCAGGATCGACACCAGCACAAATCCGCCTGTCCAGCCCAGCACCCAAGCGAGGCCGTCGTAACCCAGCAGGAACAGGGTGCCGGCCATGCCGACGAAAGATGCCGCCGACATCCAGTCGGCGCCGGTCGCCATGCCGTTATAGAAAGCCGGAACACGCCGTCCGGCGACGTAATATTCGGAGACTTCGGCGGTTCGCGTCATCACGCCGATGATGGCGTAGACTGCGAGCGTGAAGAAGACAAACAGGTAGCCAAGGATCTTGTTCGGAACGCCAACCTGCTCGAGAATCGCGAGGAAGATGATGAATCCTATGAAGCCGCCGGTATAAGTACCGTACATCCTCCCCAAATTCTTGATGAAGTCCGAGGTGCCGGCAGAAGCTTGTGTAGCCATGATCTCATCCCCTCAATCTTCCTCGGCAAAGCCGAATTCGCGATCGATCTTGTCCTGCTGTTTCGCGAACATGAACAGCATGACAACGAAGGCGATGAGTGACCCCTGCGCCGCCATGTAGAAGCCGAGCGGGAAGCCGAGAATCGGAATGACGATAGTGTTGAGCGGCTTCACGAACATGTGGATCACGAAGCCGAAGAAGAACCAGATGCCGAGATGCGTGAACATCAGGCGCGAGGTCTTCGCCCAGTGTGCTTCTTCTTTTGCTTTCAGATCTGTGGGGTTAGCCATGGGTTGCAAATCCTCCCTCAAGACACCGGTCAGCAAGTGCGCCGGGATTGAATGATCGAGGGGATTGCAATCCCGTCAGCGCGGCACCCCCCCTGCGCCGCAGTCCCAACCGCTCTTGTGCCGGTTTGGAACTAACGAAGGCTACATCACGAACAGTCAGTTCTTAATAATACTTTCGGGGGGTAGAATATGTTGCGACTGCTAACAGCGATGCCGCATTGGAATCATTGCGCTTTGCAGGTACCGGAAAGTTGGACAAGCTGATCCAGGCCGCCGCACGGGAAAGGACTGCGATGAAGCTGTTCGAAAAACTGTTTCGACCCCGTCCGCCGATTCGGGACCGCGAGGCGCTCGCGGACTTCATCGACGCCCAATCGGCATACATCGTACAGAAGGGCATCTACGAGTATTCGCGCGCCCGCGCAGGCCATTACGCCAAGGTGCTGTTTGCCGAGGAGGGCTTTGCCAGATCGGTCGAACGGGCACGCTGGGAGGCTTTTCCGCTCGGGCTGGCGATGGTCGGCGAGACCGTAGATGTCGTACTGCGTCCGCACGCCGGGGAACAGCGCCGGGCGGTGCTCGACCAGATCATCGAGGTCGTCCTTTCGGTGTTCGACCGTTATCCGGTGCCGCCCTCGATCGGCGAGGCCGCCTGGCAGGAGGCGCGGCGCGAACTGGCGCATCGGCTCGACCTGGTCGGCGGGCACGCGCCCAAGCGGGTGATGGACATTCCCGAACCGCTGGCCGAGAGCTACTTTGCCATGATGCCGATCCACGAAAAGCTGCGCGGGCGCGATTTCCAGACCACGCGCAACTACCTGCGTGTCAGCCTGTGCAACATCCATGACGAGTTGGTCGATCGGATCGATGCGCCTGCCGTGACCAGCGCACTGCTTGAATAGGGCGTCAGGCACATTGCCAACGCCAGCTTGTCGACCGGCACCAGGTGAGGGGAGGAGGCTGATGGACAGGACGGCTGGCAGTGTCCCGCTGTTGTCACTCGACGCCGTTGTCATCGATGTCGAAACCACCGGGCTCGATCCACGCAAGGCGCGGGTGATCGAGCTTGCTGGCGTGCGGCTCACCGCTGGAAAACTGGTTGCCGACGGTTCGTTCCGTCAACTGGTTCGGCCGGCCGGCGAGACAATCCCAGCTGAGACGACACGCATCCATGGCATCGACGATGCCATGGTGGCCGGCTCGCCGCGTTTTTCGGAGGTTTGGCCGCGCTTCGACGCGTCTGTCGGTCGGGCCGTCATCGTCGGGCACATGATCGGTTTCGATCTCGCGATGCTGAAGCGCGAATGCGAACTGGCGGGGTTGCCATGGTCGCGGCCCCGGACGCTCGATACCAGGTTACTTGCGGAGATCGCCGCGCCGGAACTAGCCGGCTATGAGCTGGAGAAGCTCGCGGCCTGGCTCGGCATCGACATGGTCGACCGGCATTCTGCACTGGGCGATGCGATCACAACGGCGCGGATATTCCTGGCGCTGGTGCCGAAGCTGCGCGAACACGGCATCCGGACCGTTGCCGAAGCCGAACGCGCCTGTCGCGCGCTCACCGCCGTGCTCGACGATCAGGTGCGCAGCGGCTGGATCGAGGCAGTCGACGCAGCGGCCCGCCTCGATTCCGAGCAGACCCTGAAGCGCTTCGATAGCTATGCGTTCCGCCACCGCGTCGGCGGCATCATGCGGACGCCGGCGATCTTCGTCCCTCCGGATGCCACGGTCGGCGAAGCGCTGGCGCAAATGGCGGACGAGAAGATATCGGCCATTTACGTGCGCGGACCGCAGCCGGGCCCGGAAATCAGGGCGGCTGAGGCGGGTATCGTGACGGAGCGCGACGTGCTGCGCGCCGTCTCCCGGCTGGGTGCCCGGGCGCTGCAGCGACCAGTCGCCGAGATCATGAGCACGCCGCTGGCGGCGGTCCCGGCGGATGCGCTTGTCTATCGCGCGATCGCCCGGATGAATCGTCTCAAGACCCGCCATCTCGGTGTTGTCGACGACGCTGGCCACGTGGCCGGTGCATTGTCGACGCGCGATCTGCTACGCCTGCGCGCGGGCGACGCCATATCGCTCGGCGAGGAGATCGACGATGCAGGCGACCCGCATGCGCTGTCAGCGGCCTGGGCGCAGTTGCCGCGCGTCGCGCGAATGCTTCTGGCGGAAGGATTGTCCGGTCGCGATATCGCCGAAGTGATTTCCCTGGAACTGGGCGCTCTTTCCCGCCAGGCCGCGGTGATCGCCGAGCGGATGATGCGGGAGAGCGGCCGGGGCGGGCCGCCGTGCGAGTATGCGCTGCTGGTGCTCGGATCGGCCGGACGCGGCGAGAGCCTGTTGGCGATGGATCAGGACAACGCCGTGATCTTCGCGCAGGGCGAGCCCGACGGCGAGGAGGATCGCTGGTTTGCCGAACTCGGGACGCATGTCGCCGATATCCTGCACGAGGTCGGCGTGCCCTATTGCAAGGGCGGTGTCATGGCGAAAAACGCGCTTTGGCGCGGCTCGGTGGCAACATGGCGGGATCGCGTCGACAAGTGGATCACACGTTCCGGTCCCGCCGATCTGTTGTCCGTCGATATCTTCTTCGACCTGCGGGCGGTTCACGGCGACGGCAGCCTTGCCGTCTCGGTGCGTCAGGCGGCCTTCGCGGCGGCCGAAGGCCAGGTCGCGTTCATCAAGCTGTTGGTCGAGAACGTCAGCGTTCCGGCGAGCCTGAAATTTTTCGGCGGGATCCGCACGGTCGCCGGCCGTATCGACCTCAAGGCGGCCGGATTGTTTGGTCTCGTTGCATGGGTGCGCGCGATGGCAATCCGCTATCACGTCATGGAACGGTCGACGTCGGCGCGACTGGCCGGCGTGAAGGCGGGGGTTCAGGCGAGCGAGAGCGATCTCGATGCGCTTGGCGAAGCCCAGGGCACCTTTCTCGATCTCATCCTGTCGCAGCAGGTTGAGGACATCGCCCACGGCATCCCGCCTTCCAACGCGGTTGCCGTGAAGCGATTGTCGGGCCGTGACCTCGATCGGCTGCGTGCGGCACTCGATGCTGTCTCCACCATCGATGAGCTCGGCCGCGCGACCTCCTGTTCAAGGATTGACGCAACGCGTCTTTTCGAAAGCGAAGCATTTTTCTCCGAGTTCCCTGTGGGCTCGGCCGGGCTGGCCCCAAATCCCCAATTGTTCATTTTTTTGCGTTGCACCATTCGAGGGAAACTGGTGCCGATTAACTGCTTTTGCGCGACGCGGGCAAGGTTGCCTTGCAAGTCGCTTCCTGACAGTGGACAATCAAATTGCTGTCAATCAGCAACGACTTGCATGCTTTCCCGACCTCTTGTCGGCGCCCGGAACAGATGATCGCTGCTGCCAATACCCACCTCGTCATCGCCGATGACCATCCGCTCTTTCGCGACGCTCTGCGGCAGGCGGTTGCCAGTGTCGTGGCTTCGGCCGTCGTCAGCGAAGCCGGCACGTTCGACGAACTCACGACGCTACTCGAGCGGGATTCCGACGTCGACCTGATTCTGCTCGATCTCACGATGCCGGGGATTTCGGGCTTCTCGGGCCTGATCTACCTGCGGGCGCAATATCCGGCGATCCCGGTGGTGATCGTGTCGGCGAGCGACGATGCGGGCACGATCCGGCGGTCGCTCGATTTCGGTGCCTCCGGCTTCATCCCCAAGCGCTTCGGCGTCGAGACGCTGCGCGACGCCATCATGAAGGTGATGGAGGGCGACGTCTGGGTGCCCCCGGACACCGATCTCTCCTCGGCCACCGACCCCGACATGACGCGGCTGCGCGACCGCCTAGTGACGCTGACCCCGCAGCAGGTGCGGGTGCTGATGATGCTGTCGGAGGGGCTGCTCAACAAGCAGATCGCCTATGAGCTCGGCGTCTCCGAAGCGACCATCAAGGCGCATGTCTCGGCGATCCTGCAAAAGCTCGGTGTCGAAAGCCGCACGCAGGCCGTGATCGCGGCGGCGAAAATCTCCGGCGGCCAATGGCGCCAGGGCACGCCGACGGGGTGATTGGGGGGACGTCGTTCCGGGGCGCGAAGCGAGCTATGGGGCGCCCTTGCGCCCTGAGAATCTCGAGATTGAAACGCGCTGGAGCTCCAAAGTCCACCGTCGTCTCCGCAAGCTCCACCGTCGTCCCCGCGAACGCGGGGACCCATAACCACAAATCTCGATTGTTGAAATGCGCTGGAGCTCCAGCGAGGCATAACCACAGACAATTGTGGTTATGGGTCCCTGCGTTCGCAGGGACGACGTCGTTGAGAAATTCCCGCGCTTATTCCGCCTGTCCGCGGCGCAGGGGATGCGCTGGATGACCGGTTTGCGAAGGTGGAGCCATACGCTCCGCAAGCTTCACCGTCGTCTCCGCGAACGCGGGGACCATAACCACAAATCTCGATTGTTCTCAGGTGCGCATTGCGCACCATAGTTGGATGCTGACGCATCGCCTCGGAATGACGGTGTGCATTACTCCGCCGCCACCATCTGCTGCGCGCGCCACTGGCCGAGCAGGGCGCGGAGCGAGGCTGGCTTGACCGGCTTGTTGAGGATCGCGACGTTTTCCTCGCGCGCGGCGGCGCGGACGTTGGGGCTGCGATCGGCCGTGATCAGGATGGCGGGAATGTTGTCGCCGAAGCGGCGACGGATCTCGCGGATCGCGGCAACGCCGTTGCCGCGGTCGAGATGATAGTCGACCAGAAGGCCGGTCACGCTGTGGCCGGACGATTCGATCGCAGCGATCGCGGCTTCCGGGTCAGCTACCGCGATCACCTCGGCGTTCCAGGCCGTCAGCAGCGTCTTCATGCCGTCGAGGATTGCCGGATCGTTCTCGATGCAGACGATCAAGGCGCCACCCATCGGCATCTTGGAAAGCGGCGTCGCGCTGGTGACGGCGTGGGTGTAGTTGACCGCCTTGGCGACCGGCACGGTCACCGAAAACACCGAGCCGCCGCTGACGTTGGCGTCGATCGCGATGCCGTGGTTGAGCACGCGCGCCAGCCGCTCGACGATCGATAGACCAAGGCCGAGGCCGCGGGCGATCCGCGCGCCCTGCTCGAGGCGGTGGAACTCCTTGAAAATCTCGCCGCGCTTCATCACGGGAATGCCGACGCCGGTATCGTAGACGGCGATCTGCAAGGATTGTCCGTGGCGGCGGCAGCCGACCAGCACGCGCCCGCGCGGGGTGTATTTGATCGCGTTGGAGATGAAGTTCTGCAGCAGCCGCCGCAGCAGCGAGCGGTCGGACTGCACCGGCAGCGAGCAGGGGACGAAGGTCAGCTCCAGCCCCTTGGCGCGGGCGATCGGCGCAAACTCGATCTCCAGCGAGCGCATCAGGTCGGCCATCTTGAAGCTTGAGATCGAGGTCGTCATTGCCCCCGCATCGAGCCGCGAGATGTCCAGCAGCGCGCCGAGGATCTCCTCGATCGCCTCCAGCGAGTCGTCGATGTTCTCGACCAGGCGGGAGTCCTCACCGCCGTTCTGCCGCTCGACGAGGCTCGTGACGTAGAGCCGCGCCGCGTTGAGCGGCTGCAGGATGTCGTGGCTGGCGGCGGCGAGGAATCGGGTCTTCGAGATGTTGGCGTCCTCGGCGGTGCTCTTGGCCTGCGCCAGTTCGGAGTTCAGGCGGGTGAGCTCCTCGGTGCGGTCGCGCACGCGCTTTTCCAGCGTCGCATTGGCGCGCTCGAGCGCCTCGGCGGCCTCGAAGCTCGGGGTCACGTCGGAGAAGGTGATGACGAGGCCGCCGCCCGGCATCCGGTTGGAGCGGACCTCGATCACCATATGGCGATCGGCCAGGCGCTCCAGATAAGGTTTGCCCTCGGTGGTGTAGGCCTCCAGCCGCCGCGTCAATAGCGTATCGGGATCGCCGGCGCCAGACGCGCTGACCGCGCCCATGAATTCGAGGATTTCCTGCAAGGGAATGCCGAGTTGCACGAGGTGCGGCGGCAGCGCGAGAATTTCGCCAAACTGGCGGTTCGAGCAGATCAGTTGCAGATCGGCGTCGAACACCGCGATGCCCTGGCGCACATGGTTGAGCGCGGTCTGCAGGATCTCACGGTTGAAATGCAGCGCGGCGTGCGAATCGTCGAGCAGCTTCAGCGCGGCCTTGGCGGAGACGGTGCGCTTGCGCAAGAGAAGCGACATCACGAGGCGCGAGGAGGCCGCGCCGATCGAGGAGGCGATCAGGCGCTCGGCGTATTGCAGCAACTCGAAATCGGCAGGTGCCGCCGGATCGAGGTTGCCGGGATGACTGGCCGCAAAGGTCTCGAAGGCCTGGGCCGCGCGCTCGGGGCCGAGATATTGCGCCACCGTGCTCTGGATGTCCTGCACGGTCACGGTGGTGCGCCAGCGCCGGAACGTCGGGGCGATCGGCGCCAGCGTGTTCGGCACGAACAGGTCCGCCTGCAGCCGTTCGATCGAGGACGGCTGGCGCGCGAGCGACATCACAACATAGGTCAGGATGTTGAGCGCGAGCGACCAGAACACGCCATGCATCAGCGGTGGCAGGTCGGTGCCGAGCAGCGCCTGGGGACGCAACGCCACGATGCCGAACGGCCCCTGCTGCAGCAACAGAAGGCCGGCCGTACTGCCCTCCAGGAAACTCGGCAGGAACAGCGTGTAGAGCCACACGGCGATGCCGACCAGCATGCCGCCCATCGCCCCGCGTGCGGTTCCGTGGCGCCACACCAGGCCGCCGAAGAACGCCGGCGCGAGTTGCGCCAGCGCCGCGAACGACAGCAGGCCGATCGCCGCCAGTTGGGTGTTGCCGAGCGCGCGGTAGTAGAAATACGCCATCACCATGATGGCGAAGATCGCGATGCGTCTAATCTTGAGCAGAAAGTCGCCGAAATCCTTGCTGCCGTAGCGCGCCCCGGGACTTCCCTTCAGCACCATCGGCAGCACGATGTCGTTGGAGACCATGATGGAGAGCGCGACGCATTCGACGATCACCATCGCGGTCGCGGCCGACAGGCCGCCGACGAACACGGCGATGCTGAGCAGCGCGGAATTGGCCTCGATCGGCAGCGCCAGCACATACATGTCGCTGTCGACGGCGCCGAACGGGAAGGTGACGAGACCGGCGATCGCGATCGGAATCACGAACAGGTTGATGGCGATCAGATAGAGCGGAAACAGCCAGCGGGCCCGATTGACCTCCTCGAGACTGGAATTCTCGACCACGCTGACGTGGAACTGCCGCGGCAGCAGCATGATCGCGCAAAACGACAACAGCGTCATGGTCAGGAAATTGCCGATCGACGGCACGTAGCTGATGGCGCGCACTGCCTCCGGTGTCTTCATCGCCCGCTCGATCAGTTCGACGGGCGTGAACATCCAGAAGGTGACGAAAGCGCCGGCGGCGATGAAGGCCACCAGCTTGACGATGGATTCGGTGGCGATCGCCAGCATCAGGCCGTGCTGATGCTCGGTGGCGTCGGTCTGGCGGGTGCCGAACAGCACCGCGAATGCCGCCATCGCCAAGGTGACGACCAGTGCGATGTCGCCGATCAGCGGAATAGAGGAGAACAGCTTGTCCTCGCTCAGGATCGTCTCCAGCGATGAGGCCACCGCCTTGAGTTGCAGCGCGATGTAGGGCACCGAGCCCACGATCGCGATGACCGCCACGGTGGCGGCGACTGCCTGGCTCTTGCCGTAGCGCGCCGCGATGAAGTCGGCGATCGAGGTGATGTTCTGCGACTTGGCGAGCTGGATCACGCGCCGCAATAGCGGCGTGCAAAGCCCGATCATCAGGATCGGCCCGACATAGATCGCGAGGAAGTCGACGCTGGTGCGGGTGGCGAACCCGACGGAGCCGAAGAAGGTCCAGGAGGTGCAATAGATCGCCATCGATAGCGGATAGATCAGCATGCTGGCGCGGCCGCGCTGGCTCGGCGACAGGCGGTCGCCGTAGCTGGCGACGACGAACAGCAGGCCGATATAGGCGAACGCGGTGGCGATTACGCCCCAGTCGTGCAGCATCGCTCTCGGGTCCTCCCTCTCCCGGCGCTTGGATTGCGGACGTGTGCCTTTCACGCCAAACCGGACGCTCGTAAACGCCATGGCCGGAAGAGGTGAATATAGACGCTTTGGGCCGGCAGCGCACGGCGCCACCGGCCCAATTCGAAGGAATTAGGACGGGTAGGGTTACTCGGCCGCCAGCGATTTCTGCCTCACGGGCAGCCCGAGGCGTTCCCAGACCTGCAGCAGCGCTTCCGCGAGCCGATCGATCAGCCCGTCATCGTGGTAGGGCGAGGGCGTGATCCGCAGCCGCTCGGTGCCCTTGGCGACCGTCGGATAGTTGATCGGCTGGATGTAGATGCCGTGCTCTTCCAGGAGGATGTCGGAGGCCAGCTTGCACTTCTCGGGATCGCCGACGAACAGCGGCACGATGTGGGTGTCGCTCGACATCACGGGCAGCCCGGCTGCATTGAGGATCGCCTTGACCCGGGCGGCGCGGTCCTGGTGGCGCTCGCGTTCCCAGTTCGAGGTCTTCAAATGCCGGATCGCAGCCGTTGCGGCCGAGCAGATCGCCGGCGGCAGCGCGGTGGTGAAGATGAAGCCCGGCGCATAGGAGCGGACCGCGTCGATGATCTCGGCATTGCCGGCGATATAGCCGCCGAGGCAGCCGAACGCCTTGGCGAGCGTGCCTTCGAGCACGTCGATGCGGTGCATGACGCCGTCGCGCTCGGCGATGCCGCCGCCGCGCGGGCCGTACATGCCGACCGCATGAACCTCGTCGACATAGGTCATGGCGCTGTATTTCTCGGCGAGATCGCAGATTTTCGAAAGCGGCGCGACGTCGCCGTCCATCGAATAAAGGCTCTCGCAGGCGATCAGCTTGGGCCGGTCGGGGCCTGCAGCGATCAAAAGTTCCTCGAGATGGGCGAGGTCGTTGTGGCGGAAGATCTGGCGCTCGCAGCCGGCCTGGCGGACGCCCTCGATCATCGAATTGTGGTTCAGCGCATCAGATAGAATGAGGCAGTTCGGAATAAGCTTTGCAATCGTCGAAATACCGGTCTGGTTCGACACATAGCCCGAGGTGAACAGCAGCGAGGCCTGCTTGCCATGCAGGTCGGCCAGCTCCTGCTCGAGCTGCACCAGCGGATGATGGGTGCCGGCGATGTTGCGGGTGCCGCCGGCGCCGGTGCCGACGCGGGTCGCGGTCTCCACCATGGCGCCGACCACCTTGGGGTGCTGGCCCATGCCGAGATAGTCGTTGGAGCACCAGATCACGACATCGCGCTTGCCCTTCGGCGAGTGCCAGACCGCATGCGGGAAACGGCCCGCGATCCGCTCGAGGTCGGCGAAAACGCGGTAGCGCCGCTCGTCATGCAGGCGGTTGAGGGCGGCGTGGAAGAATCTGCTGTAATCCATCACAAGACCTGGAACGGAACCGGCCGTATTGGCGTCGGGCCTTTTTAGAGCCTTTCCAGCTTTGATGTCTACGCGAATTCCCACATTTCGGCGCGCCTCCGGAATGCTACTTAGGCGGAGCAAATGTTGATCCGGATCAAGGCGCTAACCGGGATTCTCGGTCCCGGTATTTCGGTGTGAAATCACTTGTGCCGCGCGTGTCGCCGCTTTTCGTACGTGGCCGTCGAGGTCGGACAAAAACGGGGATAGGACCGGTAGGAGTTCCGGACCTGAGAAGCGTTCGGCGAGTTCACACGCCCACTGCCGATGCCGGGCAAGTTCATCGGTGCAAAAGGCCTCGAAAATGCACGCCAATTTGTGGAGGTGGCCTGCTGCCGCAATACCCAGGCGGCTTCCTTGCGCACCTCGATTTCCAAATCCCCCTTGAATATCTTAAATACCGATGGGAAATCCGTTTCTGCCCAGATGGAATTCAGCGCGCGAAGGGCGGTTCGCCGGGTGGCCCCAGAATCATTCGCCAGGAGAGGCAGAACGAGGGCGTGTGCTTCCTTTAGGCTCCATGCCTCGACAACATCACAAGCAGTGCGCACGACGTACCCCGATGGATCGCGGAGGGCGCTCAAGATGATCGCGCCCAACTCGCGGCCGCGCGGATGGCGTCCAATCATCTCCACCGCCGTTCGTCTTAGAAATTGGTCGTCGACCGCAGCCACGGCGGCGAGGGTTACCAACGCCTCAGCATCGTTGCGCGACCCGAGGGCTCGGATTGCCTCATGATTAACAGGCAGTTTGGCGTCGAAGCTCGACATTTGCCCGCCCTGAAAAATCAGGTGGTGCGGAACCGCAGCACGCCATCGCTGACTTCGCAGGTCAGGCGGCCCTCGACCAGCATGTAATTGACGTGGGCGACCAGTTCGCCGGCGGCAAAGCCCATCTGGTGCTCGTCCAGCACGTGCTTGTGGAATACGATCGGCACCAGCTCCTTCGAGGTCTGCGGCACTTCGCGGCAGGCTTCCGCGATCAGGCGGCAGCGATCCTCGTGATGATCGGCGAGCTGCTTGATGCGGGTCTTCAGCCCGTAAAACGGCACGCCGTGGCCGGGCAGCACCATCACGTCGTAAGGCAGCGTCGTGGTGAGGCTCGCCAGCGAAGCCAGATATTCCCCGAGCGAATTCTGGTCGGGCTCGACGGCCCAGACGCTGACATTGGGCGAAATCTTGCTCAGCACCTGGTCGGCGGATAGGAATAATTTGTCGGCGGCGCAGTACAACATCACCTGGTCGAGCGCGTGTCCGCCGCCGGTGATCACCTTGAAGCGGCGGGTGCCAATCACGACCTCGTCGCCATGCGAGATGCGGCGGTACGAGGGCGGCAGCACCGAAACCCGCTTCAAATAGTCCTGGCCGCGGCCGAGCAATTTGTCGGTCAGGCTCTCGTCCATGCCGTGGCGGCGGAAGAACAGCCGCTGCGCGTTGCGCCGCTCCTCGGTGCCGCGGTTCTGGTGATAGACCGATTGCAGGTATTCGACCTGCGACATCTGCAGCGGACAGTCGAAGCGCTCGACGATCCACCCGGCAAGACCGACGTGATCTGGATGCGAATGGGTCACGATCAGCCGGGTGATCTTCACATGCCGCAGCGGGCCCTCGAACAGGATGGTCCAGGCCGCAATGGATTCCTCGTTGCCGAAGCCGGAATCGACCATCGCCCAGCCATCGCCATCGGCGAGCAGATAGATGTTCACGTGGTTGAGCCGGAACGGCAGCTTAAGCCGGACCCAGAGCACGCCGGGCACCACCTCGACGACCTGATCGTGGCCCGGGTGGCTTTCGAAGGGGTACCGCAGTGCCTCGGCCGAGGACTGCACCGTGTCGGTTTTCGAATGCATGCTACCGGCTTAGCGGTAGAGGCGGCGCCGCGCTAGCCGAAAAAAGTGCTGGCGGTCATTCCGGGATGGTGCGCAAGCACCAGACCCGGAATCTCGAGATTCCCTGTTCGTCCTTTCGAACGCCCCGGAATGACGGCGTTTGTGGCTACGCCGCCCTGATATTCGACAGGAACGCGTCGATCTCCTCGCGCAGCACGTCGGCCTCGCGGCGCAGCGCGTCGGAGGCGATCAGCACCTGGCCGGCGGCGGTTCCAGCCTGCGCCGAGGCGCTGGAGACGCCGACGATGTTGCTGGAGACTTCGCTGGTGCCGCCCGCGGCATGCTGGATGTTACGCGCGATCTCGCGCGTCGCCGCACCCTGCTCCTCGACCGCGGCCGCGATCGCGGTGGTCACCTCGTTGATCTCGCTGATCGTGTTGCTGATGTTGCGGATCGCGGAGACCGCGGTCTCCGTCACCGTCTGCATGCTGACGATCTGCTGGCGGATCTCGTCGGTGGCCTTCGCGGTCTGGTTGGCTAGGCTCTTTACCTCGGAGGCGACCACGGCAAAGCCGCGGCCGGCATCGCCGGCGCGTGCCGCTTCGATGGTGGCGTTCAGCGCCAAAAGGTTGGTCTGCGAGGCGATGGTCTGGATCAGGTCGACGACCACGCTGATCCGCGCCGCGTTATCTGCGAGCCCTTGCATGGTGGCGTCGGTCGCACCGGCGTCGTCGACCGCCTTGCGGGCGATCTCAGCCGAGGTGATGACCTGACGGCCGATCTCCTCGATCGAGGAGGACAATTCCTCGGTGCCCGACGATACGGTCTGCACATTGGCCGAGGTCTGCTCGGCGGCGGTCGCAACCGCGGTCACCAGAGCGCTGGACTGATCGGCGGTCGCCGACATGCTTTGCGCAGTCGATTGCATCGAGCCTGCCGCGGTCTGCAGGCTGTCGAGCGCAGTGCGGACGGTGCTTTCGAACTCGACGATGCGGGCTTCCATACGGGAGGCGCGCTCCGACTTGGCGATGCGGTCCTTGTCCTGCTCGGCGGAGAGCGCGCGGCTCTGGATCATGCTCTCGCGGAACACGTGCAGCGAGTCGGCCATGGCGCCGATCTCGTCCTGGTGATGGCTCTGAAAGACCTCCGAGTCGAGGTCGCCGCTGGACAGCAATTGCATCGAGCGCTGCAGATTACTGATGCGGCGCAGGATGTTGCGGCCGACATAGAGCCAGACGAACAGGATCGAGCCGACCAGCGTGCCGATGCCGAGGGCGAGCATGACCATGGTCCCGAACGAGATCTCCTGACGCGCCTGCCACGCCGCAGCGTTGGTTTCCTTCTGCACGCCATCGACCAATTGCTGCACGCTGATGCCGAGGCCGACATTGAGCTTGCGGGTTTCCTCCAGAATGGTCTGGCCGAAATCGTCTGCGTCAAGCTCCTGCTGGCGGACCTTGAAGACGCCGGTCTTGCCGTCGGCAAGCGCCAGCAAGTCCAGGGTCGCTTTGCGGACGACATTCATCGCCGTGGTCGTGGGCAGCTTCTCGACATTCGACTTCACGCGCGCCTGCGCGGTGCGGAATTCCTTCCCGATGGCCTCCAACGTATCGCCGCTGGTGGCCGACAACGCGGCGATCATGTCGAACGCCATCAGATTGCCGCTCGCGGCGATGTCGGCGAGCTGGTCGGCCGTCCTGTGGGCCTTGATGGCATCGGCCTGCGAGAAGTTGGGAGCGGCGTAGATGCTGTAGAGTTCGGTCTGCGCGTCGATCGCCGCTGGGCCGGCGGCGGCAATGAAGCGCCGTTGAGCCTTGCGCACCGCTTCGTACAGTCTTTCGTGCTGGGCGGCCAGTTCGAGCCGCTCGTGTGCAGCCGCGCCGAGGCTCTTGATCACCTCATCGATGTTCTTCATGTTCTCGTTGAGTGCGGCAACGACCGCCTTGTCGGCGCCGAGTTCGACGATCTCGCCGAGCTTCTGCAGCGCGACCGCCTGGGTTTCCTTCATTTTCCTGGTGCGATCGCTCAGCGCCTGCTCGCTGCGCGCAGCCAGCAGCGCCGGCCCCTGGCTGGCGAGGCTCGCGCTCTGCGCCGAGAGTTGCAGGCTGGCGGCGAGGCGGGGAATATCCCGTCCGCTTAAGTCCACCATGGTCCCGCCAAGCCGCCCAAGCATCAGACCGGCGCCGGCAGAGATGATGATCGCCATGCCGGCGATGACGGCGAAGGCGGCAAACAGACTGCCCCTGACGCCGAAGCGAAAACCCTTGACCCCTGAATTGAATAACGCCATCTGCCCGCTGCCCCGTCTACGCTACCTTGAGGTGTTTCCTCGCGCGGCAGTATCGCGATACCCGGTTAACAAGTTTGGAAAAACGGAACCTTTTTCGCCATAATTTTAGCGGTAGGCCTTTGCCGCATTGGATTTTTCCGTGAACCGGAAAACGCAGGCGAATGAACAAAACAAACAAAAAGGCCGGCGTGAAAGCCGGCCTTCTGCAATTTTCAATTGAAAGCGCTTAGTAGCGCGCCACCACCGTGCTGGCGAAGTTGAAGCGATAATTGACGCCGAGCTTCAGCGTGTGGTCGTCATTGTGGAAGCTTCCGAACGGCACCAGCGCCGCAGGGGAAACAAAGCGGCTGCTGCCGAAGTCGTAATACATGTACTCGCCTTTGACTGCCCAGTTCGGGGCGAACATGTATTCGACGCCGGCGCCGACGGTGTAGCCGTGGCTGTGGTTGCCATCGAGCAGGAAGGGGATCGGCGCGCCGGCGAGCGTCAGCCTCTCGCGGTTGTCGGAATAGGCGTAGCCGCCTTTGACGTAGAGCAGGCCTGCACCCCAGGTGTAGCCGATGCGCGCAGTGACCGAGCCGAGGCCGCGCTGATCATTGGTGTAGACGTAGGCGCCGGGGAAGGTGGCGGTGAGGTTATTCTTGCCGAGCCAGGAATACTGGCCCTCGGTGCCGAGCACCCAGTTCTGCGCGAATTGCCAGTCGAGGCCGGCCTGAACGCCGCCGAGCAGCCGGGCGCTGGAGTCGCTCAGCACCGCGCCGTTGAAGTCGTGGCTGCCGCTGAAGGCGCCGCCGAGATGGCCGCCGATATAGAAGCCGGTCCAGTAGGGAGGCGCCGCATAGACGGGCGGCTGTTTGTAGTAGGGGCGCGCACCGAGATCGGCGCCAAGGGCGGGCGCGGCGGCGGTGAGGGCTGCGATGGCCACGAGGGCGGCGGCGAGGATCTTTTTCATTGTGTTGGTCTCCGAAAACCGTTCGGCGACACCCTCGTGTGGGGCGTCATCCATCGCCACGCACATAGACAGCTTTTATCTAAAATGCTGTCACTCCCGGGTGACAGCGGGTGGTAACCCAACCCATTGGCAGGCAAACGTTTTTTGTACTTAATGAAGGCCTAATCAAAGGTAAGGAAAGGCTTAATTTTCGCTAGCCCCGCAAGTCGCAGGCAAGCTTTGCTTAACCAATGCGGCGGCGGACGTCGCTGCGCATCTGTTCGCGGAAGGCTTGCCGCCGCGCCGGGCGATCTTTCACCGGCACGTCGTGGCGGTCGAACACGTTGAACATTTCGAGGATCGGGTAGTGGTCGCTGGCCATCGCCAGGATGCGCAACAGCTCCGCCACCGGCCCGGTCGGACCGGTGACCTCCCATTTACGGATGGTGTCGGCGCCGTCCGCGGCCGGCAACCCGCAGAGCTTGGCCATGTCGGCCACCGACAGCGGCTGGCCGATGGCCTCACCGAGATGCTCGCGAAGTTTCTTCAGTTCGGCTCCGGTCACGGGTTCTCCATTACAAATCGACATCTGTGAAGTGCGTCACACACCGCATCGGGCGTGAGGGCTATACGCAGCCTATTAGGTTTCCTGATGAGGAGGTAACCATGCGCCGATTACTTGAAAGCCTTACCCCCAAGGCCCGCCGGATTTATTGGAACTGGGTCGGCGGCATGTTCGCCCTCTATGTCGTGCTGATGCTCACGGCTGCAGGCGTCTTCGTCAGTCACGATTCATCGCGCAAGCTGGCGCATGAACCCGCCACGACTGTGGCAACTGACAGCAAGCAGCGGCCCATCACCGAGGTCCCGGCGTCAATCCGGCAAGCCGCGAGGTATTGAAGGCCGGCTGCCGGCGTTCAGACGCCGATCGCGTTCCGCGCTACCACGTCGCGATAGAAGGCAACGCTCAGTTTCGGCGTCCGGCGCTGCGTCTCGAAGTCGACGTGGTAGAGTCCGAAGCGCTTCTCGTAGCCATAGATCCATTCGAAATTGTCCATCAGGCTCCAGAGGAAGTAGCCGCGGACCGGCACGCCCTCCGACGTCGCGCGCTGCAATTGCCGCAAGTAATTGCGCAGATACATGACGCGATCGAGGTCGTAGACCTGGCCATCGGCGCGAAGCTTGTCTTCCGACGAGGTGCCGTTCTCGCTGATATAGATCGTCTCGATGTTCCAGACCTTTGCCGCCAGCCGCGGCGCCCAGTAGATCGTCTCCGGCCCCACGCGCAGCCATTCCGAATTCATGTGCGGGAACGAGGCCGGAAACGGCAGCACGCTCCAGCCCGGCGGCTTGTCAGAAGCGGCGATATAGAACTGCGGCGCGTAGATGTTGAGGCCGACGAAATCGTTCGGCTGCGAAATGATCTTCAACTCTTCAGCGGTGAATTTCGGTGCGTTCTTGCCGGCGAACTGCAGAAAGCCGTCGGTGTATTTGCCTTCCAGGATGACGCCGAGAAAACCTGAGTTCAATTCGCGTGTCGCTATCTCGGCCGCGCGAACGTTTTCCGGCGTGTCGAACGCCGGCACGCAGGCCGCGATGTTTTCGGCCGGCCCCACCTTGGTGCCTTTGCGTCCATGGGCGCGGATCGCCTGCACGGCGAGGCCATGCGCCAGCGCCACATGGTGGCGGACCTGGTTGACCTCGGCGTCCGGCAGTTTGAGCCCGGGGGCATCGATGCCCCAGCCATAGCCGAAATTCACGAACCTTCCGGCTTCGTTGATGGTGAAGATCGACCGGACGCGATCCGTGATCCGCGCCGCCACATGGCCGGCGTAATCGCCGAACGCTTTTGACGTTTCGCTGGATCGCCAACCGCCGACCTTGTCCTCGAGCGCCTGCGGCAGGTCCCAGTGATATAGCGTCCCGTACGGCTCGATGCCGTTCTTGAGGAGTTCGTCGACGAGCCGGTCGTAGAAGTCGAGGCCCTTCGGGTTCGGCTTGCCCGTTCCCTCCGGAAATACCCGCGGCCAGGCGATCGAAAACCGGTAAGCCCTCGCGCCCAATTCCCTGATCAGGCCGATGTCTTCCTTGTAGCGGCGATAGTGTTCGTTGGCGCGGTCGCCGCTGGTGCCGTCCTCGATCTTGCCGGGCGTGTGCGAGAACGTGTCCCAGATCGAGCGGCCGCGGCCGTCTTCGTTCACGGCGCCCTCGATCTGATAGGCCGACGTCGCGGTGCCCCAGACGAAGTCTTTCGGAAAGCTCGCCGGCGCGGGCCGGTCGGATGCCGGTTGCGTGGCGGCATCGGCTGGCGCGGCGGCGATGCCCAGCGCGGACAAGCCTGCAAGCTTTGCAAAATGCCGGCGCGAGAATTTTCCGAGCATCGTGATCTCCGTCAGCGTTCGTCGATTTGGTAGGCGGATATCCTGTCGATCTCGAATGCGACAATATTGGGAGATTCGCCATCGACGAATCCCACGCCCTCGAGAGTCTTCGAGCCCATCGCAAGGTTCACGATCATGTACATGGGTTCGTGGAAGCCGACCGGGACCTTGATCTCGGAGACCGGCTGTCGGTCGATGAAATAGGTTATGCGATCCGGCTGCCACAGCACGCCGTAGTCGTGGAACGCGGTCGGGGCGTCCGGCACAATGAAGTCAAACCCGCAGCGTTCCACGCGCTGCGTCTCCGGTATCCGCCAATGCGTCGTCATCACGATGTCGCCCGGCCGTTGTCCGCGGCCCTCCATGATGTCGACTTCCGGCGGCCAGCCGCCGTCATCGGCGAGCATCCAGAATGCCGGCCACACGCCGGTGCCGACCGGTACCTTGGCGCGCATTTCGAAATATCCGTACTTCTGGGCAAACCGGCTCTGGGTCGTCAGGATGCCCGAGATATATTCGTTGTTGAACAGCACGGTCTTCAGCGCTGGCGGGGTCCGGCTGGCGACGATCGAGAGAACGCCATCCTTGACCTTGAACGGATCGAGGCCAAGCGGCTTTGTTTCGCGCCCGCCATAACGCGGATCGACATAGATCTGCTGTTCGCCATTGTAGCTGGTCTTGCGCCTGAAGTCGGAGCCCTCGCCACCCCAGTAACGCGCTTCCGGCCAGGCAGCGCCGCCGGCGTAGTACGGCGCCCATCTTTCATCCAGCAGCGGATGGGTGTCGAAATCGTCGTGGAAAGTCCGGTGCAGCGATACCGATGCGAACGATGCGGGGTTCGGCGCTTCGACGCGGCGGCAGCGCTCGCCGAGCATGGCGGTCGCAACCTGCAGCGTGAGTTTGGTCGTCGCGCCGGCGAGATCAGCCTGCCCGGACGCCGGGCCAGCGGCGAACAGGTAGCCGATCAAGACCAAGGCGCACAGCGTTAATCTGTCGGTCTCCGGCTCGCTTCGAAACGACGGGAGATCATTCACTGACGAAGCCCTCGATCTGACGATCCTTCGGAGCCCGACCGACATGCTCACCTGTTTGAGGTACGTAGTTATACGAGGTGGAAGCTTAACGGCAAGGTAGCCAAGTCTGATGTTGATTAAAGTGCCTGAGGTGCCGATGGCGCCAAGTGCGGGGCGCGGGCCTCGGAACCACCGGCAAGGTAGTTCATTTTCTTTTCAGTGCTTCAATTTTGAAGGGTAGCCACCGCAATATTACGGCGTACGGAAGTTCTTGGATGCTCGTCTATTTTGTCACAGACGAACCGACGAAGTTACCTGCGATTCGCGCCATGCTCGAACCGCAACATGCCGTGGTCCCCTGGTTGCTCGGTGGCGACGGCACCGGGATCAGGTCGCATGGCGTGCTGATGGTCGACATTGACCTGCGGCAGATGTCTCGCGTCGATAAACTCAAGTTCGTTTTGCACGAACTTGCCGGCATTCCCGAGAAGCTGTTCGTCATTCACAATCTCTCCCGTTCGATGGTTGCGCAGGCCCACGCGCTCGGCGCGACCGCGGTGATCTCACGTCCCAAGGAAGCAATTCTCAAGGTTGCGCAGATCGAAGCGGCGGAAGCGGCCGCGGAAGATAACGCTGCAGATCCGGCACCGGTGATGGACGAAGGTGTGGCAGCCTTCGCCTCGATGTTTTCGAATGTGCGCCATGGCAGGCCATTGAAGCTTGTCGATGCGAAGCGTGCGACGTCGAAGATCATCACCCGCGTCGGGCAGGATGGACTTTCGTCGTGGCTCGACGAAGTGCGTCGCTATCATGAGGGTACGTTTCAGCATTGCCTGCTTGTAACAGGTGTTGCGGTTGCCTTCGGCCTCGATGTCGGATTCTCCGATGCGGACGTATCGCGGCTCGGAATGGCGGCGACCCTCCACGACATCGGGAAGGCGCGCATCCCGCTGTCGATCTTGGACAAGCCGGGACGCCTCGACCCCGAGGAGGAAGAGATCATCAGACGTCATCCCGTGATCGGATATGATCTGTTGAAAGGCGTATCGGGCATCAGTCCGGAAATTCTGGATGGCGTGAAGCACCATCACGAATATCTTGATGGCTCCGGCTATCCGGATGGGCTGAAGGCCTCGCAGATTTCCGATCTGGTCCGGTTGCTGACGATCTCGGATATCTTCGCCGCGCTGGTCGAGTCCAGGCCCTACAGGCCGCCAATGCCCCGGCAGGACGCCTATCAGATCCTCTGCGGCATGGAGGGGAAGCTGGAGGGGGCGCTGGTCAGGGCGTTCCGCAAGGTCGCGCTTGCGGCGTGAGCAGCCCCTGCCGCGGAATGATGCCTGCCCGACGGGAACTGTCGCGAGAAACACCGCCAACTGAATTTATTGAGCTTTTTCGCCTCGCCAGCGGTCCTGAGGCTAGTGTCGAGCGGTTCCGCCCGATCGCCCAAGGATTCGCCGTACCTTTACCGGCGCGGCGCCTTAGGGTACTCAGCAAGTATCGCATCCAGGAAGGCAGTCAAAGCCGGCACGATGCACGATGAAAGTGGAGTTAGTGTCGGCGCATCGCAGAAGACATTCCTGCCAAAGACTTTCCAGGAGAGCTGCGTGTTCTTCTGAGGGAAGAAGTCTCTCGTGATGGGCCGTCCGGCGAGCGCCGGTAATCGTCTTCTCAGCGCGTTGCCGCCGGCAGACCTCGCGTTGCTCACGCCGCATCTCCAGAAGGTGTCGCTCGAACAGGACGCGGTGGTGATACGAGCGGGAGATCGACGCCACCACGTTTACTTTCCCCATAGCGGGGCCATCTCCTTCATGCTCGGCCTTCCGAACGGAGAAACGATCGCAACCGCGGTAATCGGGCGCGAGGGAGCGATCGGCGCATTATCAGTGCTGGGACCCTCTTTCTTGTCGTCCGTGACCGCGGTCGTGCGGGTGGGCGGCACCGCATCGCAGATCTCCGTGTCGCGGTTTCATGCAGCCTACATGGAGAGCGGCGCCATCAGACATGTGGTCGAGGCGCACACGAGGTCGATACTCATGCAGTTCCAGCACGTCTCAGCCTGCAACGGACTGCACTCGGTCGAGGCCCGCATGGCCCGCTGGCTTCTTCACCTGCACGATCGAACCGAGGGCAACAACATCCTGTCATTAACGCAGGGGACACTTTCGCAGTTGCTCGGGGTGCGACGAACGACCGTGACGCAGGTGATTGCCAAACTCCGCGCCATAGGTGCCATCAAATCCGCTCGGCGGGGCTTGGTTGAAATCGACAGGGCGCGGCTAGAGGAAGCTACCTGTGAATGCTACGACATCATACGTTGTGCAACCGATCGGATCGTCCCGCATGAAGCCGTGGGATCGCACCCGCATTTTGCGTCGACCGACAAACTCTACGGTGCATGATCGTTTTCGAGCTTACATAGCTTCCTACAGACGGCCACGACGACGCTCAAGAAATCGCACCGTTTTCGAGGGAAGCGAATGACCGCCACAGCCCGACGCGCCGGGGCCTTGTGGCTGATGGTTCAGAGGAAAAGCTGGTGCTGCCAGACAGGATTGAACTGTCGACCTCTCCATTACCAATGGAGTGCTCTACCACTGAGCTACGGCAGCATGCCCGGTATTCAGGGAATCGGCCCTAAAGGCCCCTACAGGCGGCCGGTTCTTGCCACAAGGGCCTCTCTGGTGCAAGCGCGCGGGCAGGCTGGAAAAGCACCAAAATGGGGTAAAAATCGTTGCGATGATCAGGACCAAGGGCAAATGGGCAACTTCGGGCCTTGCTCCGGTTCCCGACCTTGCCTTGAGCGGCCGAATCCCGGCTTCCGCTACTTGCCGCGGCGGTTCGGGACGATGGCAGGCCGG
This sequence comes from Bradyrhizobium sp. AZCC 1721, assembly GCF_036924715.1. Lineage (NCBI taxonomy): Bacteria > Pseudomonadati > Pseudomonadota > Alphaproteobacteria > Hyphomicrobiales > Nitrobacteraceae > Bradyrhizobium > Bradyrhizobium sp. AZCC 1721. The sequence continues at coordinate 865,139 of NZ_JAZHSB010000001.1, forward strand.
GCGCGATTGCGGCATGGCTGATCGAAAGCGACTATCTTCGAATGGCGGCGTCGCTGATGCCGTCTTGAGCAAGACATATTCGGCGGACTGACGATGAAGGGTGATCACGGCAAGGGCGCAGGAAAGACGGCTGCGGATGTGAAGGATTCACGATCGCACCGGCTGAAGCTGGCGCTGCGCGAAAATCTCAAGCGGCGGAAGTCGCAGGCGCGCGGGCGCAGTGATCCCGGCGCATCTTCCGAAAACCCCAGTGCGTCCCTAGATGACGCCAGCGGAGAAAAGCCGGGCCAGTAGCGCAGAGGGGAATCCCCCGATCGCTCGCCGGGCGGCCTGACAGTTCTTTGCACAGTTCTTGTTTCTGTGGGTGGCGATCATGAGTGCAGACATCACGGCCGGTCCGGCGACCGGCGCGGCTTCCACCGCGTTTCCCCGTTACGAACAGACATTCCCGGCGCTCACCGATCACGAAATCGCCCGCATGCGCCGATTCGGGGAGCTTCGGACCTACAGGGATGGCGAAACCCTGTTCGAGACCGGCAAGGTAGGCCCCGGCATGTTCGTGGTGCTGTCGGGCACGGTCGCGATCACCCAGCGCGATGGCCTCGGCCATATCACGCCGGTCATCGACCAGGGCCCGGGACAGTTTCTGGCCGAGATCGGACAACTTTCCGGGCGCGTCGCGCTGGTCGACGGCCACGCCGAAGGTGACGTCGAAACACTGCTGATCCCGCCGGACCAGTTGCGCGCGCTTTTGGTCGCGGAAGCCGAACTCGGCGAGCGCATCATGCGCGCGCTGATCCTGCGCCGGGTCAGCCTGATCCAGGGCGGCGTCGGCGGGCCGGTGCTGATCGGCCCGTCCTCCCTCGGCGACACCGCGCGGCTGCAGAATTTTCTGGCGCGCAACGGCCAGCCGCACCACGTGCTCGATCCCGCGACCGACAAGGACGCAGCCGATCTCGTCGCGCGCTATGCTACCTCGCGCGCCGATCTGCCGCTGGCGGTTTGTCCTGACGGTACCGTGCTGCGCAATCCGTCGGAGACGGAGCTGGCGCTGGCGGTTGGCATGATCACAAACCGTGCGCATGAGAGGCTCTATGATGTGGCGGTGGTCGGCGGCGGTCCCGCCGGTCTCGCCACCGCGGTTTATGCCGCCTCCGAAGGATTGTCGGTGGCGGTATTCGACGCGCGGGCGTTCGGCGGCCAGGCCGGCGCCAGCGCGCGCATCGAAAACTATCTGGGCTTTCCGACCGGTATCTCGGGGCAGGCGCTCGCGGGGCGCGCCTACAATCAGGCGCAGAAATTCGGCGCCGAGATGCTTATCCCGGTTTCGATCCGGTCGCTGGATTGCTCGCAGCGCGACGGCGTGTTCGCGCTGGCCACCGAATGCGGGCAGTCGCTGCGCGCCAAATCCATCGTGGTGGCGAGCGGGGCGCGCTACCGGCGGCCGGAGATCGAAAATCTCGAAGCGTTCGAAGGCCGCGGCGTCTGGTACTGGGCCTCGCCGATCGAGGCCAAGCTGTGCGTAGGCCAGGACGTCGTGTTGGTCGGCGGCGGCAATTCCGCCGGCCAGGCCGCGGTGTTCCTCTCCGGGCATGCGCGCAAGGTCTACATGATCATCCGCGGCGGTGGGCTGGGCGCCAGCATGTCGCGCTATCTGATCGAGCGGATCGAGGCGGCGCCCAACATCGAACTGGTCTTCAACGCCGAGGTGATTGCGGTAGAAGGCGGCGGCGACGGATCGCTCGAACGCGTGCGCTGGAAGAGCCGGCTGGCGCCCGAACAGCACAGTTTTGATGTGCGTAACCTTTTTCTGTTCGTCGGCGCCGACCCGGCGACCCATTGGCTGGACGGCTGCGGCGTCACGCTCGACCGTGCGGGCTTTGTGGTGACGGGGGCGCAGTCCGAGCATAATCTCGGCCGCCCGGTGCCGCCCCTGGAAACCTCGGTGCCCGGCGTGTTCGCGGTCGGCGACGTGCGCTCCGGCTCGGTCAAACGCGTCGGCGGCGCGATCGGTGAGGGTGCGCAGGTGGTGGCCGCGCTGCATGGCTATCTCGCCGACGCCATGAAGCCATCGCTATGATACGGCGTGGCTGCCGTCGTTTGTGACGGCAGTGCAAATATTTCGTGCATCATACAACTTTCGTTGATGTGCTTTCATTCACGCACATGCCTGCCTTGCCGAAGGCCGCACGCGATGCGTGTGGAAATTCTTCGCGCCGCGTCGTAACGTTTAGAAGATTTCCAACGAAGGGGGCGCGTCATGATTTTAGGTATGAGTTTGGCGACATTCGTTCTCGTGCACGTCATCATCAGCCTGATCGCCATCGTCGCGGGAATCATCGTGATGTTCGGAATGCTCGGCTCGAAGCGGATGCCGGGCCTGACCGCGATCTTCCTGGTGTTCACGATCCTGACCAGCGCGTCAGGATTTCCGATTCCGCCTCTGCTGTCCGAGAAGCTGTTGCCGTCGCATATGATCGGCATTCTCTCGCTGGTGCTGCTGGCGATCGCCTGTTTTGCGCTTTACGGCATGAAGCTTAACGGTGCCTGGCGCTGGATCTACGCGCTGACCGCGCTGGTCTCGCTCTACCTCAACGTATTCGTGCTGGTGATCCAGTCCTTCCTCAAAGTGCCGGCGCTGCATGCGCTGGCGCCGAGCGTGCCACCGGCCGAGCCACCGTTCGCCATCGTCCAGGGCATCGTGCTGGTCTTCTTCGTCGTCGTGATCATCGGCGTGCTCAGGCGATACCAGCCGACGCCGACATAGGCTGGCCTCTGGTATCTGCCGAGGTAAATCCGCACATCGCAATCAGCCACATCAGCTTCCGGGGCCACGCAATGACGCGTGCCCCCGGGATGACGGCGTAACCAGAGGAGAATTCATAATGCCCACCATCACTACCAAAGACGGCGTCGAGATCTTCTACAAGGATTGGGGAAAGGGTCAGCCCATCGTGTTCAGCCACGGCTGGCCGCTGTCGGCGGACGACTGGGATGCGCAGATGCTGTTCTTCCTGAACAACGGCTTTCGGGTCATCGCCCATGACCGCCGCGGCCACGGCCGCTCCAGCCAGGTGGCCGACGGCCACGACATGGATCACTACGCCGATGACCTCGCGGCGCTGACGGCGCATCTCGATCTCAAAGGTGCCGTTCATGTCGGCCATTCCACCGGCGGCGGCGAGGTGGTGCATTACATCGCCCGCCACGGCGAGAGCCGGGTGGCGAAGGCGGCGATCCTTAGCGCAGTGCCGCCGCTGATGGTGCAGACCCCTAGCAATCCGGGCGGCTTGCCCAAGGAAGTGTTTGACGGGTTTCAGGCACAGCTCGCCGCGAGCCGCACGAGTTTCTATCGCGACATCGCGGCCGGTCCGTTCTACGGCTACAACCGGCCGGGCGCCAAGCCGTCGGAGGCCGTCATCGAGAATTGGTGGCGCCAGGGCATGATGGGCGGTGCGAAAGCGCATTACGACGGCATCGTCGCCTTCTCGCAGACCGACTTCACCGAGGACCTCAAGAAGATCAATGTGCCGGTCTTGGTGATGCACGGCGACGACGACCAGATAGTTCCTTACGAAGACTCCGCGCCGCTGTCGGCGAAGCTTCTGAAGAACGGCACGCTGAAGACCTACAAGGGTTTTCCGCACGGCATGCCGACCACAGAAGCCGCGACGATCAACGCCGATTTGCTGACGTTTATCAGGTCGTGAAGCTTGGTCATTCCGGGATGCGCCTCTTGGCGCAGGCCCGGAATCCATTGGGCCGCAAGCGCTAGAGGAGAAATGGGTTCCGGGCTCGCGCTTCGCGCGCCCCGGAATGACGACGGCTGATTTGCCCACCCCATCAAATCGCCGCAAATATCGCTGCTTCTGCTGCCGGACGCACCCGCTCATAAATTGTGCACAGCAGAGGGCATGGCATGGACCGCATTCGTATTGTCGGCGGCAGCAAGCTCAACGGCACCATCGCGATTTCGGGCGCGAAGAACGCGGCCCTGCCGCTGATGATCGCGGCGCTGCTCACGGAGGAAACGCTCATCCTCGACAACGTGCCGCGGCTTGCCGACGTCGCGCAGTTGCAGCGCATCCTCGGCAACCATGGCGTCGACATCATGTCGGCGGGCAAGCGGCCGGGCGACGGCCAATATCAGGGCCAGACCCTGCACATCTCGGCCGCCAACATCATCGACACGACGGCGCCTTACGAGCTGGTGTCGCGGATGCGCGCCAGCTTCTGGGTGATCGCGCCGCTGTTGGCGCGCATGCACGAAGCGAAAGTCTCGCTGCCGGGCGGCTGCGCCATCGGCACCCGGCCGGTCGATCTCCTGATCATGGCGCTGGAGAAGCTCGGCGCCGAGCTGACAATCGACGGCGGCTATGTGGTGGCGAAAGCGCCCGGCGGTCTGCGCGGGGCTGCGATCGATTTTCCCAAGGTGACGGTGAGCGGCACCCACGTCGCGCTGATGGCGGCAACGCTCGCCAAGGGCACGACCGTCATCACCAATGCCGCGTGCGAGCCTGAAATCACGGATGTCGCCGACTGCCTGAACAAGATGGGCGCGCGCATCAGCGGCGCGGGCACGCCTCGCATCACAGTCGAGGGCGTCGAGAAGCTGCACGGCGCGCGACACACCGTGCTGCCTGACCGGATCGAGGCCGGCACCTATGCGATGGCGGTCGCCATGACCGGCGGCGACGTACAGCTTTCCGGCGCCCGCCCCGAACTGTTGCAGTCGGCGCTCGACGTGTTGGAGCAGGCCGGCGCCAACATCACCGTCAACAATGACGGCATTCGTGTCGCCAGAAACGGTGCCCCGATAAAGCCGGTGACGGTGTCGACCGCGCCGTTCCCGGGTTTTCCGACCGACCTGCAGGCGCAATTGATGGCGCTGATGGCCTGCGCCGGCGGTTCCTCGCAGATCACCGAGACGATCTTCGAGAACCGCTTCATGCATGTGCAGGAACTGGCGCGGTTCGGTGCGCGGATATCGCTGGATGGCGAGACCGCGACCATCGACGGCATCGCAAAGCTGCGCGGCGCGCCTGTCATGGCGACCGATTTGCGGGCGTCAGTTTCGCTGGTTATCGCAGGCCTTGCCGCCGAGGGCGAAACCATGGTCAACCGCATCTATCACCTCGACCGTGGATTCGAGCGGCTGGAGGAAAAACTTTCGGCCTGCGGCGCGTTGATCCAGCGCATCAGCGATTAGGGGGCTATTGAGGATTCTATGCCGGCGGACCCGCTCAAACTGATTGCGCTCGACGCCGACGATCTCGCTGTTATATCGGCCCATGTGCAGGACGCCCGCGTTTTGGCCTCCGATATCGTCTGGCGGCAGGGCGAAAAGCGGCTGGTGGTCGGCATGAGCCGGCTGGACTGGGAGCAGACGCTGTCAGGCGGAACCGAACCGCGCCGCTCGATCGCGGCACTGCGCTTCGACCGTGTGCTGGCCTGCAAGTCGCGCAACATCGATCTGCAGCGGCGTGAAGCGACGCTGGAACTGGTCGGGATCGAATTCCACCCGGGCGAGGCCCCCAGCGGCAGCGCGCTTCTCCTGTTCAGCCATGGCGAGGCGCTGCGGCTGGACCTCGAGTGCCTGGAATGCGAGCTGACCGACCTCGGCACCGACGATCTCGGCACCAGCGATCTGGCGATAGCGCCGCTGGGGCCGGAGGGGTAGGGGTATCCCCTCTATCGTCGTCCCTTGCGTTCGCAGGGACGACGTGGAGGGTTGACGGCCCTTGGCCGCCGCGCCATTGAGCAGGGGCCTCCGACGTCTCTCAGAAAGCCGCCATGCCCGTTCGCCTGGATACCAGCAGCGCCGATTTCGATCCGAAATTCAAGCAATTCCTCGCCGCCAAGCGCGAGGTGTCGGCCGACGTCGAGCGCGCTACGACGGCCATCGTCGACGATGTGGCCGCGCGCGGCGACGCCGCCCTGATCGAGGCGACCAGGAAATTCGACCGGCTCGAGCTTGCGGCCTCCGGCCTGCGCGTGACCGCGGCCGAGATCGACGCCGCCGTGAAGGCCTGCGATGCCGCGACCGTCGACGCGCTGAAATTCGCCCGCGACCGGATCGAGGCCTTCCACCAGCGGCAGTTGCCGAGGAACGAGCGTTTCACCGATCCGCTCGGCGTCGAGCTCGGCTGGCGCTGGAGCGCGGTCGATGCGGTCGGCCTCTACGTGCCCGGCGGCACGGCGGCCTATCCGTCTTCGGTTTTGATGAACGCGGTGCCGGCCAAGGTCGCCGGCGTGCCGCGCGTCGTCATGGTGGTGCCGTCGCCGGACGGCAAGCTCAATCCGCTGGTGCTGGCGGCCGCCCATCTCGGCGGCGTCTCGGAAATCTATCGCGTCGGTGGCGCCCAGGCGGTGGCGGCGCTGGCCTATGGCACGGCGACGATTGCGCCGGTGGCCAAGATCGTCGGCCCTGGCAACGCCTATGTCGCCGCCGCCAAGCGGCAGGTGTTCGGCAAGGTCGGCATCGACATGATCGCGGGTCCTTCGGAAGTGCTCGTCATCGCCGACGCGACCTCCAATGCCGGCTGGATCGCCGCCGATCTGCTGGCGCAGGCCGAGCATGACGCCAGCGCGCAGTCGATTCTGATCACCGACAGCGCAGACCTGGCCACCGAGGTCGAGCGCGCGGTGGAGTCCCAACTCGCGACGCTGCCGCGCGCCGAGATCGCGCGGGCCTCGTGGAACGATTTCGGCGCCATCATCATGGTGAAAGAGCTCGACGAAGCGGTCGAGCTGGCGAACGCGATCGCGGCCGAACATCTGGAGATCATGACCGCGGATGCGGAAGCGCTCGCGGCAAAGATCCGCAACGCCGGCGCGATCTTCCTCGGCGCCCACACACCGGAAGCGATCGGCGACTATGTCGGCGGCTCCAATCACGTGCTGCCGACCGCGCGCTCGGCGCGGTTTTCGTCGGGGCTCGGCGTGCTAGACTTCATGAAGCGCACTTCGATTCTCAAATGCGGGCCGGACCAGTTGCGTGCGCTGGGGCCCGCCGCGATGACCTTGGGCAAGGCCGAGGGTTTGGATGCCCATTCACGCTCCGTCGGATTGCGCCTCAATTTGCCATGAACAAGCCGCCACAAGACGATGACCAGCACAATCGCATCGTCGCGGTGACGCTCGACGAGGAATCGATCGGGCGTTCCGGCCCCGATATCGAGCATGAGCGGGCGATTGCGATCTACGACCTGATCGAGCAGAACCTGTTCGCGCCGGAAGGCGCGGTGCAGGGGCCGTATACGCTGCACATCGCCATTACCGGCAACCGCCTGATGTTCGACATCCGCCACGAGGACGGCACGCCCCTGGTGGCGCATTTGCTGTCGCTGACGCCGTTCCGGCGGATCGTGAAGGACTATTTCATGATCTGCGACAGCTACTATCAGGCGATCCGCACCGCCACGCCTGACAAGATCGAGGCGATCGACATGGGCCGCCGCGGCATCCATGACGAAGGCTCGCGCACGCTGCAGGAGCGGCTGAAAGGCAAGGTCCGCGTCGATTTCGAAACCGCGCGCCGCCTGTTCACGCTGATCTGCGTGCTGCACTGGAAGGGGCAGGACGCATGACGCCGACCCAAAGGACCGCGTTAGCGCAAAGTGCGCAGCGGTTTTCGGATCACGCCATGCGAGAAGCCTGACCGCATGGAGGCGCCGCCCCGCGCGCGCAATCCGCAGGCCGTGCTGTTCGCATGCGGGCTGAACAGCGTGCGCTCGCCGATGGCGGCGAGCCTGCTGCAGCAGATGTTTCCGCAAGGACTCTATGTGAAATCCGCCGGGGTCAAAAAGGGCGAGCTCGATCCGTTCGCGGTCGCCGTGATGGCCGAGCTCGGCCAGGATATTTCCGGCCACAAGCCGACGACGTTCGAGGAGCTCGAGGATTGGGAAGGGCTCAATTTCGACCTCATCATCACGCTGTCGCCGGAAGCCCACCACAAGGCGCTGGAGCTGACGCGCACGCATGCCGCCGACGTCGAATACTGGCCGACGCCGGACCCGACCGACGCGGAAGGCAACCGCGAGCAAAAGCTCGCCGCCTATCGCGACGTCTGCGACGGGCTCATGATGCGCATCCGCCGCCGGTTCTCCAAGGCGGGCGCGGCGAGCGGGTAGCCGTCCCGGAGGCGAACCGCCGGCCGGCGTTCCCCGGACGCTGCGCGACACGAAGTGTTGGGCTGCTGATCCGGGGTCCATCTCAGCCATAGGTCCCGGCTCTGCCTCGCGTCACTGCGTGCCGCGCCGCGTCCGGGACACGAGACGGCGAGCGGGTAAAGCTCTCGCCGTCGTTCCTGCGAAAGCAGGAACCCATACCCCGCAGCCAAGGGATTTGAGGAAGTGCCAATCGCCACTGTCATTCCCATGATAACCGCCTGTGGTTATGGGTCCCTGCGTTCGCAGGGACGACGGAAGAACCAAAGTCCTTACAACCACTTGTTCCCCGGTTGTGGAATGGAGTGCCTTCCGATAGGTTCCGCGCGCGATCCATCCGAATCCTTATCTCCCCGACACATCCAGCATGCTTGGCCGTCCCAAACTCGTTCTTGCTTCCGGTTCGCCGCGGCGGCTCAGCCTGCTCAACCAGGCTGGCATCGAGCCCGACGCTCTGCGCCCGGCCGATGTCGACGAGACCCCGAAGCGGGGCGAGCTGCCGCGCGCCTGCGCCAATCGGCTGGCGCGGGCCAAGGCCGACGCAGCGCTGAAATCCGTTCACCTCGACGACGAGCTGCGCGGCGCCTTCATCCTGGCCGCCGATACCGTGGTTGCGGTCGGCCGCCGTATTCTGCCGAAGGCCAATCTGGTGGATGAGGCCGCGCAGTGCCTGCGGCTGCTCTCGGGGCGCAATCATCGCGTCTACACCGCGATCTGCCTGGTGACGCCGAAGGAGGCGTTCCGCCAGCGCCTGATCGAAACCCGCGTGCGCTTCAAGCGTTTGAGCGAGGATGACATCCAGGCCTATATCGGCTCCGGCGAATGGCGCGGCAAAGCCGGCGGCTATGCCGTGCAGGGCATCGCCGGCTCCTTCGTGGTCAAGATGGTCGGCTCTTACAGCAACGTCGTTGGCCTCCCTCTCTACGAATCGGTCACGCTGCTCGGCGGGGAGGGCTTTCCGATCCGCTTCGGCTGGCTCAATGCCAGTTGACGGCCCCAAGGACGGCCCGAAGGATACCGGCGCGCCCAAGCCGCCGCGGAAACCTTGCCCGGTCTGCGGCAAGCCGGCCGATCCGGCCACGCTGCCGTTCTGTTCCAAACGCTGCCGCGACGTCGACCTGAACCGCTGGCTCTCCGGCCGCTACGTCATCCCCGGTCGCCCCACCGACCCCGAAGACGCCGAATAATGGTGATTCGCCAAATGTTTGGGGATGAGCCCGAAGCGGGGCTCGCCGCGCCGAAGCCGCAGGCGAAGGCGGGCCGCGCCCAGCGAAGCCTTTGGCGAAGCTGGGTGGACACGGCCGCCCGACCTCTCTATAAACCGCCCGCTCGGTGCGGCCTTCTAAGCCCTCGGGTATGCCCAGGTAGCTCAGTTGGTAGAGCATGCGACTGAAAATCGCAGTGTCGGTGGTTCGATCCCGCCCCTGGGCACCAAAATTCTCCTAAGGTCTTGTCGATCCTCAGAGTGGTATCCGGGCGAGCTTCCGCGCGAGCTGTTCGCGCAACCCGTTGCGGACGTTCTCAGCGAACGTTTATCACCGGGCATTCGCTCCGATGGGGTCAAGTAACCCGAAGCGGCCTCGTCAGCCGCTCGATGCGGCGGTGAAAACCGCCAGTTGAGCGTCGAAAGCACGCTTATATGCGGGCCGCGCTTCGCCGCGGGCGACATAGTCGGAAAGGTTCGGATATTCATCCAGTATGCCCGAAGATTTCAACCTGAGCAGCACCGACACCATCATCAGATCGCCCGCGCTGAACGCGCTATCGAGCCAGTCGGCGTCGCTCAGGCGAGCGGAAAGTTGTTTCAACCGATCGCGGACGCGGTTCTCGACCAGAGGCAGACGCTCCTTAGACCAGGGCTTGTCGCCCTCCAGCAACCTGGCGGTTACGAGTTCGAGGATCGGCGGTTCCACCGTGTTGACCGCGGCAAACATCCATGTGATCGCGCGCGCCCGCGCATTGGCATCGTCCCGCAGCAGGCCCGCATGGCGCTCGGCGATATGGAACACGATCGACCCTGTCTCGAACAGGGCGAGATCGCCTTCCTCATAGGTCGGAATCTGTCCGAAAGGATGAAGCGCGAGATGCGCGGGTTCCTTCATCGCTTCGAAGGAAACAAGGCGAACGTCGTAAGGCTGGCCCACTTCTTCAAGCGCCCAGCGAACGCGCATGTCACGCGCCAGACCCTTGCCGCGGTCGGGCGACCGTTCAAAGGCCGTGATGGTGGGGATCATTGGCAGGCTCCGGCTGATCGCATGACGCTGTCGAGATTGATGAGCGTGATTGCGACGATCTTTCTCATGGTTGGATATTCCGTTCTTGCGGTTTGCATCCAGAGGACGAACGACCGGCGCGGCTCCCGACAACTTGCCTCGCTTTCTTTGTTCATGGGATTTCGCGGCCGCCACCGGCGAACGACCTGAAACCCTTCCGCCAGCGAAGGCGTGAAGCAGATGCAGCAGGCCCGGATGAGCCAACGGGTCGCGCGAATGCGCGCCCGATGACAGGCTCCGCGATGTCCGGGAGTTTTCATTGATATCCCCATCCCCGCATGTCGCTTCGCTCATGAGGGCTACTTGCTGATGGTTCCAAGGTTGTGCGCGATCGAGATGTGCACGCTGGGTGGCACCAGAGCACAAGCTCAGCGTCGGCAACCGGACATTGCATCACAATGCCTCGATCGCGCAAAAGGGTCACAATAGCGCCCGGTCGATGGCCTACAGCGGCGAACCTACCTTGGCGCGATCCAGCGGTCCCTTGTTCTCGGCCGAAATACCGCGAGAAGGACAACGCGCCGATTCCGCGATAGCGGAGCGACGCGGCGCCTAGTTCATGCCGGCGCGAGCCGGGTGCAACATCTGCCACATGTGCAGGCCGGCGTCGCTGGCCGCCCGACCTGCTGAGCAAAAGAGCAGGAGGCTCTCATGTCCACAGCGTTCCGCGTGGTTCTCGAAGGCTCTCAGGAAGTCCCCCCGAACAACTCGACTGCAAGCGGTCTCGGCACTGTTATCTTTGACAGCACGGAAATTGCCGCGAGCTATACGTTTCAGATCGAGGGCGTCGATTATGGCCCGATTACGGGCGGTCCCGCCCAGACGCCGTCGACCGACGACGACGTCATCTCCACGCATTTTCACAATGAAGTGCGAGGAGCAAACGGGCCCGTTGTCTTCGGGCAGATCAACCCGGCACAGGACGAAGATGATCTCAACATCGCCCTGAATGTGGATGGCTCCTGGACGGTAAGCGGTCGATGGGAGACGACGGACCCCGCCAGCGTTTCAATCACTGACTTCGCCGACGAATTCGGCTCAGCTCCGGTGGGATCGGAGATCCCGATCTATTTCAACGTCCACACGAATCAATTTCAGGGAGGCGAGATCCGGGGTCAGTTGATCGCAATCGCAGACGACAACGACAACGTCGTCGTCGGAACGCCGGGCGACGATTTTCTTCCCGGGCTCGGCGGCAATGACATCATCCGTGGCCTCGCCGGAAACGACAGGCTTGAAGGCGGCGACGGCGACGACATTATCAGGGGCGGCCAGGGAAACGACGATATCAATACAGGCGCTGGCAATGACCTGGTTTTCGGCGGCCGCGGCAACGATACCGTCGGCGGTATGGCCGGAGCGGATACAGTCTTCGGCGGTGCCGGCGATGATTCCATCGTCTGGAACGACCCTACCGGCGACGTCGTGTTTGGGGACGCCGGGAATGATACGCTGCGCGGCGGCGACGTTGCCGCCGACACGATCTTTGGTGGTAACGGTGACGACCTCATCCGGGCGGTCGCCAACCAGCAGTTGGCGGATCACGCGCCCGACCGTCTCTTCGGAGACCGCGGGAATGACACCATCTTCGGCGGCAATGCTGGTGATACGATCGAAGGCGGCGCCGGCGACGACAACCTCGCCGGTTTCGGTGGGGCCGATCAGTTTATCTTTCGCGAGTCTGGAGGCAATGATACCATCACCGACTTCGACGTAACGCAGGACGTCGCAGTGTTGGAAGGCTTTGGAGCCGACTTCAACCCGCTGGACAATCTGAGCGCTGGAGCTTCGGGTACCACCCTTGATCTCGGCGGGGGCGATCAGGTGCTGTTCTTGGGCCTTCTTCCGAACGAGTTGAACGCCGCGAATTTCCTCGTGACCGCTTGAGGTGGCGCGGGCGGGCCGGATCTACGGCCCGCCCTCAGTTCCCTCTTGGCGATTGCCGTCGTCTCGCACAATTCCCGATTTCGACGTCGAGCTCAACGAGGGCCAAGATGGTGTGCCCAGCGTGACGCCCTCTCACTTCTGCTCTTGCGCGCGCATCTCTTCCGCGAATGGCCGCAGCGCTTGGTTCATGTCGTCGAGACGCTTCTGCCATTCTGCGCCGGGCATGAACGCGAGAACGGGGGCGTCGCCGGGTGAGCTCTTGATGTATTCAGGATCGCGCAAGCCGTCCGCAATCGCAGCTTCAAGCTTTCTGGCGACGTCGTCTGGAACGGCCTTCGGTACGGCGAAGCCGCGTTCTGCGGTCATCGTGACCGGGATGCCTGCTTCCTCTGCCGTCGGAACGTCGGGGAGTGACGGAGAACGCTGCTTCGACAGAATTGCAATCGCGCGGAGCTGTCCCTTGTTGGAGCCGTGCAGCTCGGGAATTTCGCTGAGGCTGACAATTCCAACCTGCAAATGGCCGCCCAAAAGATCGGTCCTTTGCGCGGCCGTTCCGCGATAGGAGATTTCGTTGGGCTCGACGCTGGCAGCGTTCGCCAACATGCGAATCGCCAGATGTCCGTTCGTGCCCGCACCATTATGGCCGAACGTTACCGAACCCGGCTTGCTGCGCAGCGCAGCCAGAACGCCCGCAACGCTTGCAAGCTTGCTTTCTGAGGGCACTACGATCACGCTGGGATCGTCGACCACGCGCGCGACCAGACGGATTTCATCCATGCTGTACTGGGTCTTTCGCGTCATCGGAATGAAGTTATAGCCTGGCACATTGACCACGCCCATCGCGTAAGCATCCGGCGCGGCGCGGGCAATCGTGGCAAACGCGATCTCTCCGCCGGCACCAGGCTTGTTCAGCACAACAAACTTGGCCTTGCCGCCCAATCTCTGCTCGACGAACGGCAGCAGCTTGCGCGCCATGACGTCGGTTCCGCCACCGGGAGCAAAACCGATGACAACTTCGATCGGCTTGTCGTCCGGCCATCCCGCCCAAGCTGGCCCGCAAGCTACGACCCCAAATGCTGCTGCAACCAGCGCGACGACCCTAACATGCATGACATTCCACCCTTTTCTTGTTGTTGGAATTGCCCCGCCGCCTTACGCAGCGCGACCGACGATCTACGTGTGTCGCTTGTATCTGTTCGGCTTGGCGACGAACAGCGAACAGCAAGCATAGCCGCATGAGCGAGGCGGCCATCCGGCTTTTGGTTTGTGCCGATCCCTTATCGAGCCTGTCATCACTGCGCGAGCGCAATTGCGCTCGTCGCGGGGCATGCGTTCGCGCGGACCCGTAACCTCATGCGGGCCTACTTGCTGCATGCGTTGGAAGATCGCATTCACAGCCAACCCTGCGGAAGCAAATGTTGTGGTGTTTGGATGCCGGCGCCCGGTCACAAGCTTTTTATTCCTCGTTACCACCTGCACCGCTTCTAAGTTGGAGTTGGGATCTTAGATTCGGATGAAATGATTTTCATCATCTCATGGTGGAACTGCTCTCTAATCAAGGTTTGGAGTGAACATGGGTGAAGTTATTCGATTTGTCCCGAAGTCTGAGCGCGAGCGAGCGCGCTTAATTCGAGAAGCCCGCGCGACATATGACAGCATCTTCCCGCCGGCTGAACCGGTCAGCGAGCAGCAGGGCAAGGCACCGATCGGTCATTCGGTCGCCGGCGTCAATCGTGGCGATAGGAGTCTCCTGTCGTGATCAAGATCATCGCCGTGCTATGCAGTCTCTCCTCTCCGACAAACTGCCACGAGCAGACCGTCACCACTTCGGACTTCGTCGCCTTGTCGGTGCGGTCCTGCCTGATGGGCGCGCCGCAGCTCGCCGAGTGGATGAAGCAGCATCCGGCCGAGCGCCTGGCGGCATGGCGCTGCGTGATTGGCAAACAGGATGGCAGGGGAGCTTAGGGAGAAATTACAAATTCCGGTGACAGTGCACCAAACGTTCCCTTTTGATTTAGTGCACTATCCGGCCATACACACGCGCTTAGCGCCTCGGCGTCTTAGCCCGCCTGTGCCGAGAGTCCTGGAAGGGCGTAGAGCCAGCCCAGCAGCGTCGCGACCGACAGCAGCGTCGTGATCGAAACCGTGGCTGCGACCAGCGGTTCCTCCACCTTGTACTCGCCTGCCAGGATATACACCGTCTTGGCGGTCGGCACGGCGGCACAGATGACAGCGGCGATCGTGTAGAGCGGATTGAGGCCTGACGCCACACACATGCCGTAGACGATTAACGGCATGATCATGAGCTTTACGGCCGCGAGCACGATGGACGCTCTGAGGTTCGAGCGTATTCCTTCAACCGAGAGGCCGAGCCCTATGGCGAAGAGAGCGCACGGCGTGAGCGCGGCCGCGAAGATGTTCATATAGGCCGCGAGCGGGGCCGGAATCGGCAGGCCTGTGATCGCCCACGCCAGACCGATCAGGGTTGATAGCACCATCGGATTGAGCACGATCTGCTTCACAAGGACGACGGAGCGTGCCGCTTTCCCGGGCGCGCCGCGTCTCTCGCTTTCCAGGAGGATGACAGTCACGGGGAACATCACCCCCGCCACGAACACGGTTGCGATGGCGGCGGGCAGAACGGCAGGCTGCCCGTAGATGGAGTGCAGGATCGGCAGCGCCACGAATCCGGTATTGGTCATCGCCGCCGTCATTCCATGGATCGTACTACTGGCGACGTCGCGCCCCCACCCCACGCGAACTGCCAGAAAGACCAGCGCGAAACACAGGATGGAGCCACCGCCAAATGCCAGCAGAAAGCGCCATTCCAGAAGATTACGTACCGACTCCTGCGCGATGGTGACGAACAGCAGCGCCGGCATCGCGACGTTGTAGGCGAAATGCACGAGCCCGTCGGCCAGCGACCGCGATATGTAGCCAAGCCAACCCGCCAGCCAGCCTGTGACGATAATCGCAAACACAGGAAGGACCAGATCGGCGACTTCCATCTTGGTCTCCCCTTGCAGCGCCGCTCTGATCAGGCGCGTTGTGAGCACAGCCTAGCATATTGCGCTGAGCGTGGTTGCTGGTGGCGCACGCTGACTGACCATCGCCGATTCGGTATCTATGACGACGGTTCAGCGTCTGCACCAACTTTGTGCACGACCGATTCAGTGGGGCTCGTGTCGGCTGTCGGCGCATAGCGGCCATATCTAGCGAGCCATGCACCGCTGGTCCGATGGGAACTCGTCGGAAAAACATCAAGAGAGTATGGGAAAGGGAATTACCCTGGGCCAGGGTTATTTCTTCGGCAAGCCCGCCGTTGGGCGAACTCTTGCTGCAAGGCCTTGCCGAGAGCAAGCCGTGGCTTAGCAGGCCTACCGACTTGCCTTGCCGAGCATGAGCTCAACCGTGTGCCTCGCAATCTTCCGAAGCTGGGCCTCATCGCCAAAAGCGCGTTCGAGCACGGCCAATCCGCGCGTCACGGTGACGATGTGTAGAGCCGCGGACTCGGGGTCGCCGTTGAACTCGCCTCGCTTGATGCCCTCTGACAAGGCTTCCTGAACCAGGTCGGTGATGCGCGTCACCAGATCCGCGAAGGTTTTACGCGCGTTCTCATCCAGCCCTTCGCCTTCGACCGACGCCAACTCCATCAGTCCTCGCGTGGTGGGGCATCCGCGGGGCGGCGAGCCAGAACGAAAGTTTTCTATGGTTAGATCGAAAAATGCCGTGAGGCGCTTTCGCAAGGCCCCGGAGCCGAGCGCCTTTTCGACAGTGCCGAGATATTCGCTCGCATAGCGCTCGTAGGCGCAGAGAAACAGCGCTTCCTTGCTGCCGAAGGCATTGTAGAGACTGCCGCGCTGGACGCCGGCGTCACGCGCAATGTCTGACAGCGACGTGCCGCGCACCCCCTTGCGCCAGAATTGATCGAACGCGATGCGCAGGACGTCGTCGTGGTCGAATTCTCGCGGTCTCATGTTTCCCTCCCTGCATCCCATCGGTTCGATGCCGCTACCTGACGAGCGTCAAAAAAATATTTGACACGACGTCAAGAACGTGGTTTTGAACGCTATGTTAAAAACGTGTCGGGCTGGATAGCTCATTTCGTGGTGGCCCGCCACTTGCGGGAGCCGCTGCTGTGGTGCGCATCCGCGTGACGCTTTCTGAAAGGATCCGCGATGCCGCTCATTCACATCTCACTGCGCGCGGGAAAGCCGGAAGCCTACCGGCAGGCGATCTTCGACAGCCTTTACCGCGCGATGCGCGAAACGCTCGACGTGCCTGAAGACGACCAGTTCATGACCATCACCGAGCACGACGCGGCGAACTTCCGCTACGGCGATGCCTATGGCGTCGCGCGGAGCGATGATGTCGTGTTCATCCAGATCACCGTGTTCAACACCCGCACTCCGGAACAGAAGAAAGAGCTGTTCCGGCGCACGGCGGGGTTGCTCGCCGAAAGCCCCGGCATCCGGCCGGAGAACGTGTTCGTGAACGTTCTCGAGGCCGCGAAAGAGAATTGGTCGGTCGGACACGGCCTCGCGCAATTCGCGTGATCCGGAACTCAGTTCCATATCTCGCGTTGCGCTGCGGGGCATTCGGAGAAAATGCGAAATGGCGAAGAAAGCGAAGAAGTCGCTGCGCGGACGCAATCAGGATCGTGCGCGCGTGGCCGGCGGGCAGAGTTACGAGGTACGGTACATCGCAAAGAAAACCCGCAAGTCGGCCTCGGCCGTGAAGAAGGCTGTCAAGAAGGTCGGCAGCAGCCGCAAGCGGGTGGTGAAGGCGGACGCACACCCTCTCGCTGTTTGATAGTTGAATCCGAAACCAGGAGCAGCGGACCTAAATCCCGAACACGCCGAAGATCGCGCCGGAGATCGCCGCGATGACGCTGTCAGCGCGTGTCGCCGTCCTGAGCGGCAGCGTCACATTCGCGGACGCTGCACCTCATGCTGGCGCGAGCGCCAGCAGCGCCGGTCACGCCGCCAGCGCATCCGGATTGACCTCACCCTTGGCGATATCGGTGAGTAGCGCATCGATCTCTTTCTCTTCCATCAGGCTCTCGTGCAGCGTCGCCTGGTCGTTGCGCAATTCCAACTGACCGGCCAGCGCGGCGGCCGAGCCGTAGGCGGCGATTTCATAGTGCTCGAGCTTCTGGGCGGACGCGATCAGGCCGGCATCGCGAAGATCATCGCCCTCCAGCATGCCGAGCATCTTCCGGGTCTCACGGATGAGCGCCTCCATGGCCTGGTCGACATGCGCCGTCGGGTCAGCACCATGCTGGCGAAGGATGGCGACAAGGCGGTGCTTCTGCGTGACCGTCTCCGCGTGATGGTCCACCAGCGCGTCCTTGAGTGCCGGGTGGGATGCTGCCGCCGCCATCCGCAGCAGTGCTTCCGCAAGCTGGTCCTCGACGCTCACCAGTTCCTGCAGTTCGGCAATGTACATGTTCTTGAAATTCTTGATCTCCATGGCGAAATCCTTCTCTCAGGATGCGTGTGAGGCGATGTCATTCCAACGAGGCCGCGAGGCATCTGGTTCCGGTCCAAGACCTGATCTCCAAGACCTGATCTCAAGACCCAGGAGGTGCTGCGATGACGGAATGGTACTTTGTCTGGGTGGAAGGCCTGCGAGGGCCTGCGCCGCAGAAATGGTCATCGGACGGGCTTTGGGGGCAGGTCGGGCGTCAGGATGTCATCGTGCGTTTTGCGCTGAGCGACGAGGAAGCGCATCTGCCGCTCGACGAACTCGCGAGGCGGCATCCCATTCCCGACGGGAAATAGTTGGTGGCAGTCACGCGGTGGATCGCCGGAACTTCTCCACCCGGTTCCCTGCGATTTCAAAATGCCTTTCTGCGGAACATTGCGAATTTAATTTCGTTGCTGGCTTGAAGCGGCGCCAAGAGGCACCACTGTCCCGACTTCAATTCGGCGTGCTTGCGGAATTGAAAGCGAAGCTGCGAGCCGGCGCGTGACGCCGGTGGGGACGAGCGATCAGGATCCGACACGCTTGACGTCAATTCCCTCCGCAGAAGAGCCGCGCGCGGTCAAGGCCGTCACGCGGTGCTCACCAACCAGAAGCCAAGTAAGGAGATCGTGCATGAAATTGAACTCGGCACAGGTGGAACGCGCTCTGACGCAATTCGAAGCCCAGGCGCTTCCCGACGATCATCCGGTGGTTCCGCAGCTAGCCAGCATGTTTGGGGATCATACATTCTTCCTCGACAGCGGCGGGCTCAACGTCCTGGAGCCGACCGAGGCTTCCGAGCGGGAAACCACAATCGGCATGATCGTAAACCTTGCTTATTGGAGCGATGAGACGCTGACGAAATTGTCGCCACACGAGCCCGAGCCGACAGGCGTGATCGTCAGTCTCGAATCCAGACACTGACTCTTCGAGTCCGGGACTCGGCGTGTGTTTCAGACGATTCGTCGTGCGCGGTCGCGTGCCGCGCGCGACGGGTGCTGGAGTGCGCCGGTCAGGTTTCGAAATGAACCCCGATCCGCGTCTCTTTTCGCCACACGACGCGGCACGGCACATGGATGTGGTCGGCTTCGATCACCAGCGTGAAGCGTTCGGGAATGCCGACCGGGGAGATCACCTCGAGCGCAGCGCCGGTTTCGGAGAGGTTGCGCACTGTGCAATCGATGACGGCGCCGCCAAACGAAATCTTGCCCGCCTTCAAGAGCCGACGCCGTGGCGCTATCCTGTGCTCGTCCACCACATGGACCTCCCACCTAAACAGGGAAGTTCTCTACGGGCGAGGTTACTATCCCGTTACCGAGCGTTCCAACCCGGATGCAACGCCAAGTCGTGGGCCGCCGCGGGACCGCCGCTTCCGCTCATCGAGCTTGGCCGCCCGTTCGCGCCCGCCGGCCCTCGATCGGGTAGGCCGGATCATTGAACCCCGGCGTCGAGGGATGGCCGCTCACCACCAGCCGGTCGACCAGCGCCTCGTCCTCAGCCGTGAAGCGATAGTCCAACGCCTCGATGTAATCATCCCATTGCTGTTCGGTCCGGGGGCCCGCGATCACCCCGCTCACGAATGACGAATTCAGCGCCCATGAAACCGCGAATTGCCCGGCGGTGATGCCGCGCGCTTCGGCGTGCCGCTTGATCTCCTGGGCGAGCTGCAGCGATTCCGGCCGCCATTCGGTTTGCATCATGCGCTTGTCGGCGCGCCCTGCACGCGTGTCCTGGTCGGGCGCCGCATCCGGCCTGTACTTGCCGGTCAGCACCCCGCGCGCCAAGGGGCTATAGGGCACGATGCCGAGGCCGTAATAGCCGCAAGCCGGAAAGTGCTCGACCTCCGGCATCCGGTTCATGGCGTTGTAATAGGGTTGGCTGACGATCGGGCGATCGATGCCGTTGTTGTCGCAGATGTTGCAGATCTCGGCGACGCGCCAGGCGCGGTAGTTGGAGACGCCAAAATAGCGGATCTTGCCCTGGCGCATCAAATCGCCCATCGCGCGCACCGTCTCTTCCAGCGGCGTCGCGTGGTCCTCCTTGTGCAAATAATAGATATCGATGAAATCGGTGCCCAGTCGTTGCAGGCTCTCTTCCGCCGCCTGCATCACCCAGCGCCGCGACAGCCCGCCGTGATTGGGATCTTCGCCGATCTGGTTGGCAAGCTTTGTCGCCAGAATCCAGTTCGTGCGATTGTTTGAAATGGCACGGCCGACCACCTGCTCGGACTGGCCGCCATTATAGGCATCCGCGGTGTCGATGAAGTTGACGCCGGCCTCGCGCGCCTTCGCAATGATGCGCGACGAAGTGGCTTCATCGGTCGGGCCGCCGAACATCATGGTGCCCAGGCAGATCGGTGAAATCTTCAGGCCGCTGCGGCCGAGTTGGCGGTATTGCATTGGGGTCAACCCTCGCTCTTCAATATCTTGAACACGCCGCTCGCCATCGCGATACAGCGTTTGTCGACTGTCACTTCTGTCGTGATGAAAATAAGGCTGCGGGTGGAGCGCACCACGTGCGGCCTCGACACCAAAACCTCTCCGATCTTGCCGGCTTCGACAAAGTGCGTATCGAGCTGCACGGTCGCCAGCGTCGGCTTGCCCGAGACGAAGCGGGCGGTCATGCCGCAGGTGCGGTCGGCGAAGGTCATGATGACGCCGCCTTGTACCAAGCCGCGGCGGTTGTGGTGCTTGTCCTCGGTGGCAAGCGCGTATTCATGCGTGCCGTCGACGACGCGCTGCCACAGCGGGCCGATCAGGTGCAGGAAGCCGGTGGTTTCGACGATCTTCCAGCCGTCGGATTTGAGCTTGTCCGCGGCCTTGACTGTCATGTCGTGCTTTCCGTTTCCTGCGGGCTATCTTGCT
The DNA here is from genome assembly GCF_036924715.1 of Bradyrhizobium sp. AZCC 1721. Taxonomy (NCBI): domain Bacteria; kingdom Pseudomonadati; phylum Pseudomonadota; class Alphaproteobacteria; order Hyphomicrobiales; family Nitrobacteraceae; genus Bradyrhizobium; species Bradyrhizobium sp. AZCC 1721. The sequence goes on from NZ_JAZHSB010000001.1 coordinate 885,797, forward strand.
GTCCGGGGTCATTTCATCTGATGCGCTGGTGTTGTAGTCAAGCGGGATGGCCAGGCCATTTGACGATACCACACGGCGGAATATTGCGGAGCTTTGCGCGGCATTTACGCGGGCGCCCTGGCAGCGCGCAGAGCCTGAGCTGAAGCGCGCCGCGGTTGCCATCGCGCTGACGGAAGCCGAGAGCGGCCCGGGCACCACATTTCTGTTGACCCGCCGCGCCGCAAGCCTGCGCGCCCACGCTGCCCAATGGGCGTTGCCGGGCGGGCGCTGCGACCACGGCGAGACGCCGGCGCAGGCCGCGCTGCGCGAGCTCCACGAAGAACTCGGCGTCGGCCTCGGCGAAAGCGATGTGCTCGGCCTGCTCGACGATTACCCGACGCGCTCAGGCTATCTGATCACGCCGGTGGTGGTCTGGGTCGGTACGAGCGCCGATATCATCCCCAATCCGGCGGAGGTCGCCTCGGTGCATCGCGTTGCGCTCGATGACATCGAGCGAGCCGACGTCTTCAGCTTCACCAGGATTCCCGAAAGCACGCGGCGCGTGATCCGCTTCCGCCATGCCGGCCAGCACATCCACGCGCCAACGGCGGCGCTGATCTATCAATTTGCCGAAGTGCTGGCGGGCCGCGAGACCCGTGTGGCCGAACTGGAGCAGCCGGTGTTCGCCTGGAAATAGAGTCGGCGCTAGCCGCCGAAGCGGCTGCTCATCTCACCATGTGAGAGAGCGGGCTCACGCAGCGCGGGTTGCGGATGTCGGCGGTTTCGGAGACGATAGCTGGGTCAAGAAGAAGAACAGATCCGGGAGTCGCCCCACCATGTCCATCGGGAGAAAGTGGCTTTGCGTCGCAGCCGCCATGCTCGGTTTGAGCGCAGCAACAGACGTTTCGCAAGCTCAAACCTATCCCGCCCGCGCCATCACGCTGGTCATTCCGTTCGCGCCCGGCGGCAGCACCTCGATCGTCGGCCGCGCCATTGCCGACAAAATGAGCGAGATACTCGGCGAGAAGGTGGTGGTCGACAACCGTCCCGGCGCTGGCGGTACGGTCGGCACCAAGGCGGTCGCGAAAAGCGATCCCGATGGCTACACGCTGCTCCTGGGTTACACCGGCACGCTCGCCATAGGCCCCTCGCTCTACAAGAACCCCGGCTACGATCCGCGCAAGGACTTCGCGCCGATCGGCATGATCGGCAACGCGCCGAATTCGCTGGTGGTGCATCCGTCATTCCCGCCAAAGAGTGTCGCCGAGTTGATTGCCCATGCGAAGGCCAATCCTGACAGAGTCAATTTCGGCTCGGCCGGCGCCGGCACCGCGAGCCACATTACCGGCGAATATTTCGCCGGCGCCGCCGGCATCAAGCTGGCGCATATTCCCTACAAGGGCACCGGCCCGGCGTTGACCGATCTCCTCGGCGGCCACATCCCGATGGCGTTTGCGCCGATTCCGGCCTCGCACGCCAACGTCTCCGCCGGCAAATTGCGCGCACTCGCGGTCAGCAGCACCACGCGATCGAGCCTGTTGCCCGACGTGCCGACGCTGATGGAGGCGGGGCTAGCCGGCTTCGACGCTTCGCTCTACTACGGTCTCGTCGCGCCCGCCGGCACGCCGCGGCCGATCGTCGACAAGCTCAACAAGGCGCTGCGCGACGCGCTCGCCTCCGACGAGGTGAAGAAGCAGTTGGGCAATGACGGCACCGAAATCACCCCCGGCACGCCGGAAGACTATGCGGCCTTCATCGACAAGGACGAGAAGAAGTGGTCGCAGCTAGTGAAGGCCAGCGGCGTCGAGCAGGAGTGACTTTCTCCCTTCTCCCGTTGTGGGAGAAGGAAAAAGAGTCGCTCCCTTTCGGGGCTGACATCGCGGCGGCGCTTGCTACAACCGTGCCATGCGCCTGCCATTGATTCGCATGGGTTCCGGATTAGCTGCGCTCGCGCTGCTGGCGAGTGCGCCGCCTGCCGTGGCGACGGAGCCGCTCCCTCCCTCAACCGCCGACGCCATGGCGCAAGCCGCCTCGCCGCAGGCGATGGCCGAATACCGTCGCAAGCTGAAAGAGTATCAGGAAGCCCGCGCCGCGTTCGAAGAGGAGGCGGGCGTCTATTGGGCCTCAATCTCCGAGAAGCGAAAGGGCCGTAACGCCAAGCGCCGGGAACGCCAGGCCATCACGCTCAACGACTACGTGCTGACGCAGCCGCCGGTCTACACCGGTCCGAAGCGCCCGGTCAGTCCCGAGCCGGAAGAAGAAAAGCCGCCGCGCGAGCGCAAGCCGCTGCCGGTGGTCGCCGATTTTCTTAAAGCGGCTGCCGAGCATTTCCAGTTCACGCCGCAACGGCCGGCAACCGAAGTCGAATTCAAGCGCGCCTATGCCCGCTACGCGTTGGCCGCGGGATTGACGCGCGAGCAGGCGGTGCGGGTCTACTCGTTCGAGACCGGCGGTAGCGGCAATTACGACATGCAGTCGGGGCTGAACCCTTCGAAACCGGGCTCGCGCGCGATCTCGACCGCGATCGGCTACAATCAGTTGCTCACCACCAACAGCGTCGAGCTTTTGGCCGAACAGGGCCACGAAATCATCAAGGAACTGACGGCAAGGGCCGCGATGCTGTCGGGCGCGCCGCGCAAGGCGATGGACCACAAGCTTGCCGTCTTGAAAAGGATGGTGGCGTTTACGCGCACCGTGCCGGATACCTGGTCCGAACATGAGAAGCTCGCCAATACCCCGCAGGGCTGGGCCGTGCACGCCATGGTGCTCGATATCGACGTCGGACCGATGCTGCAGACGCACAAGCTGCTGACATCGGTCCATTTCGCGCGCGCCAAGGGCTACAATCGTCCGCTGACGGCGGCCGAGCTCGAAATGATGAACCTGACCGGCGACGGCACCGGCCTCGACATGGTCACCATGCCGCAGGCGATGCGCGAGCAGGTGCCGACCTCGAATTTCTTCCAGCGTGGCGGCTACGAGCGCAACCCGGTCGCAATCCGCCATAACACGGTGGCGAAACTATTGGCGATCACCGACGAGCGGATGGATTTCAACTCCAGCAAGCCCGGCGCGAAGGAGTTGGCGGGAGCGTTTTAGTTTTACCCTCCCCTGGAGGGCCTCCAGGGGAGGGTAAGTCAGCGCCAGCCTCGTAGCGCCTCACTCCGATCCGAACATGAACTTGCCGTCGCTTTCCAGATAAGGGCCTGAGCGCATGTAGAGCTGCCCGTTCTGGCCAAGAAAGAACAACGTGCCCCTCGGCACTTTCTTGGCGCCCTTCAATAGCAAGCCGGCATTATTGGTGCCCAGCTTGTAGGCGAGTGTCTTGCCGTCCCTGCCGTAGGCGTAACCCATGTCCGACTTCAATTCCCAAGGAGTCGGTGCCGCGCCTTGCGCAAATGCCGATGTCGCCAACCCCGCCAGGATGGCCACCGTCAAAACCGTCTTCGTTGAAATGCACGTCATCATCCATCCTCCCCACAGCCATTCGGCTTCTTGCCCCATGCTTTGAACAAATCACGAACGGCGTCGTGCCGTCAATCTGCACCTTCGACGCATCACACGGCTCTTGAGACTTTGTGATTTCCCGCGTCCGACTTCGCGACTATGTTCGCCTTTCCGGCAACAAGCATGCATTGCGAAAAACGTCATAGGGATGGTCAGGATGAACCACGTCATGAAGATCGGTCTTGGTGTTGCGCTATCGTTCATGACGCCGGCTCAAGCGGCAGAGGCTGACAACTTCAAGCTGTCCAACAACCAGCGGATCGCCTGCAGTCGGGGATTGAGCGCGGGCAAGCTCAACACCGCGACCTGCAAATCCTATGCTTACGTGTTCAACACCAAGACGTCAGAGTATTTCCGCTGCCAGGTCTCGATGGCGCTGACGCGGGACAACAAGGAAGTCATCAACGTGCAGGCCGACGGCGGCTGCACCAAGAAGCCGCGTATCTTCGATGCCGATTCGAGTTATTCGTTCGATGCCACCGAAACCGAGGGGCCGAACACCAATTCGTTCTTCGGCCCCGGCGGCTATGCGGTGTGGGCCAGCGACAACAATAATCTGAAGGTGCGCGGCTGCATCATCATCTCGTCCGGTCTCGGCTCCGACATCGCGAAATGCATCGACATGAAGTTCGAGTGAGCTTCGCTCAGGGAGCCTTCTCGGGGTCGGCTGCAAGCTGAGGGCGCGACCGCGCGAATTTGCGCACGCCGACGGGCTTGCCGAACAGGTGGCCCTGGATCAGATCGAACCCCATGTCGTGCGCGGCAAGGTAATCGGCGCGCGTCTCGATGCCCTGGGCGACGGCGCGAGCGCCGTTGTCTTGGGCCAGTTCGACGATGCGTCGGCATACCGTCTGCTTCAGCCGATCGTCGGCGCAGCCCTTGACGTATTGCTGGTCGACCTTCAGCTCGATGAACGGGAAGCTCCGAAGCTCCAGCAGCGACGGCCATTCCGCGCCGACATTGTCGATGGCGATCGCGATATTGTGCAGGCGCAGCCGTCTTGCGGTGTCCACTGCGAGATCCGGATGGTCGACCACCTCGCTGCTGTTGATCTCGATCAAAAGTCCGCCGAACGCCGGATGGGCGGGCATGGCGCGGCACAGATCGCGCACCGCCGCTGCGTCTTCGAAGAACGATATTGGCAGGTTGATCGAGAGGTCGACCGGGCCCTGGCTCTCCAGCAGATAGCGCCAGTCCTCGATCGCGCGGCCGATCACGAATTCGGAAAGCTTGCGAAAATGCGGATCCTTGTCGTCGGGAATGAAGTAGGCCGGCGGGACCACGCCCCAGGCCGGATGCCGCATCCGGACCAGCGCCTCCGCTCCGCTGGGGACCAGCGTGCGGGTGTTGATCTTCTGCTGATACCACAATTCGAGCCAGCCGGCCTTCAACGCCTCGGCGACGTCGACGGCCGGGCTTGGCGCCGGCTCGGCAGGCAGCAGCGTCGCGAGGCTGGCGCGCAGGCTCGCCGCGCCGAACGGCGTCGGCAGGGAGGGCAGCATGGCAATGCCGTATTCTTCGCCAATTTGCCTGACGGCCTTAACCATGATCGTGTCGGGTTGACCGATCACGAGAACCTTGCCGCAGAAATTTTTCCGGACGATCGCCTCGAGAATTTCGCCGACATTGATCCCGTCGGCGCACACGCTGAGCACGATCAGGTCCGGCTGCTCCGCCTGCAGTACGCCTGCCAAATCGCCGGCCTGGCCGCATTCGCAGGTGACGAACCCGAGATCCTCGAGAGCGTCGGAAAGAAACAATCGCAGGTGCTTTTTGCTGTCGACGACGCACGCTCTGGGCGCCAGCTTCCGATGCCCAAAGTGCGCCGCGCGCGAATACTCGACAACGTTGATTTGCTCCATGCCACCCTCCCACTAGATACCCCAACGCCAGTGGTACATCGGCGTTGCGGTCGCAATCATGGAATTTTGCGGCAGGTCACATGATTACTTCAGTAGGGTTAAAGCAGCGGACACGAATAAAATTTTAGGGAAACTGTTGCCGCGACGCAGCCAACCAGCGCCCGGGCAACTCGACGGGGTCATTTCATCGGCTTCAACGCGCTGATGCCCGGCCTGGGCAACATTTGATCAGCCTCGCGTGTTAACGCCTGTGGTCGCTCGCCGGCGCCGCGAGGTTCGCGGCTTAGCGAACGTCGCCTGAACGCTCCTCGCAGGAGCAGCAATGCCGCAACGCTCACAACCCTTTCATTGGCCAAAAGAATGACCGCGGTCCTCGGCAGACCGCGGTCACTGATGAAGCAAGCCGAGCTGGCTCGAGCGCGCTGCCTTAGCCGCCGATGCCCTTCTCCTTGAAGTACTTCAGCGCGCCAGGATGGAATGGGATCGGCGAGCGGTCCTGCACCTGGTTGTCGAGTGAAAAACTCTCGGCTTCCTTGTGCACGGCAACAATGTCGGCCTTCTTCTCCACCAGCGTCTTGACGATGGTGTAGGCGTCCTCGTTGCTCATCTTGTCGCCGGTGACAATCAGATTCCAGACGTCCGTGATGGAGTTGTCCTTGTCGTAGCCGGGATACGAGCCCGCCTTGATCTTACTTGACGAGTAGAGCTTGCCGTATTTGGCATTCATCTTCTCGGCCAGATCGCCATGGTCGATCAGCTTCATCTTCAGTCCCGGCGTCGCCGCGAGATCGGTGATTGCAGCGGTCGGAATGCCGCCGACCCAGAAGAAGGCGTCGATCTTGCGGTCCTTGACTGCGTTGACGGATTCGGCGACGCCGAGCCGTTCGCGCTTCATGTCCTTGTCCTTGTCGAGGCCGGCCGCCTCGATGACGCGGAATGCCATCACTTCGGTGGCGCTGCCGGGCGAACCCGTCGAAACGCGCTTGCCCTTGAGGTCTGCCATGGTCTGGATGCCGGTGCCTTCCACCGTCACCACATGCATGCGGTTCGGATAGACCACGAGCAGCGCCTGCAGCGGCACCTTACCGCTCTTGAACTTGTCCTGCCCTTGCAAAGCATCGAGCGCGGCATCGGCCATGGTGAAGGCAAGCTCGCTTTTTCCCGCGCCGATCAGCTTGAGATTGTCGACCGAGCCGCCGGTGACCTCGGCCGTGGCCTGCACGTTGGGAAGGTTCTTCGAGAGCACGTTGGCAACCGCACCGCCGAGCGGATAGTAGACGCCGCCGGTGCCGCCGGTGCCGATCGACATGGTTTTCTGCTGCGCATGGGCTGCGCCGGCAAAGGCGAGCCCCAGAGCCATCGCCAGTATCGCTGTGGTCTTTTTCATTTTTGTCTCCTCAATTGCTTCTTCTCTATGTTGTGACCGCAGGCCGCTCTGGCGACCGCGTTCTGGCCTGCCACAGCAATACGCCGAAACCGATGATCAGGCCCGGCACATAGGTGTAGCTGATATCGCGTCCGGTGATCCATTCGACCATTGCCTCAATCAGGCTTGGGAACACCAGCAGCAATCCCGATAGCAGAAGCAGGCCGCGCTCGACCGCTGTATTTTGTCGCAGCGCCCAGTTCTGGGCAAATGCAGCCAGCGCCAGCAGCCCCAAGCTTGTCTTGATCGTGATTTCGAGAATGTCGACCCACGATCCGCCCTTGGGGATCGACATCAGGAGGCCGCCGCCCTGCGGATCGAGCACGAAGACGAACGGCACCAGGAATGCCGGCAGCGTATATTTCCAGGATTGCAGCGTGGTCTTGTAGGGATCGCCGCCGGTGATGGCGGCCGCGGCGAACGGCGACAGCGCGGTCGGCGGCGAGACCTCCGACAGGACGGCATAGTAGAAGATGAACATATGCGCGGCGTAATCAGGCACGCCGAGCTTGACCAGCGCGGGCGCTGCGATGACCGCGCAGATGATGTAGGACGCCGTCACCGGCACGGCGAGGCCGATGATCCAGACGATCAGCGCGGTGTAGATCGCGGTCAGCAACAGGCTGCCGCCGGCATAGGCGATGACGATCGACGAGAATTTGAGGCCGAGACCGGTCAGCGTCACGATGCCGACGACGATGCCGGCGCAAGCGCAGGTGGTCGCAGCATTGAGCGCGCCGATCGAGCCGTCGGCCAGTGCCTTCACCAGTTTGCTCGGCACCAGCGCGGTCTCCCGGCGCAGGAAGCTCAGCGCAAAGGTAACGACAATGGCGTAGAAGACTGATAGCGACGGCGAGTAGCCGATAACCATGAAAAAGACGACGGCGAGCAGCGAGATGAAGTGGAAGCCGTACCGCCTGGTCATCTGGCCGAGTGACATCTCGGGCGTGAAGGTCACGTTCTTGGCGTGGAATTTCTTGGCGTCCAGCTCGACCATGAACAAGAGCGACATGTAGTAAAGGCAGGTCGGGATGGTCGCCATCCAGATGACGTCGAGATAGCTGATCTTGAGAAACTCGGCGATCAGGAACGCGGCGGCGCCGAGTACGGGCGGCGACAGGATCGCGCCCAGCCCGCCGGCGGCGAGCAATCCGCCCGCGGCGTTTCTCTCGAAGCCCGCCTTCGCCATCATCGGATAGGCCACCGTGCCGATCATCACGGTCGTGGCGACGCCCGATCCGGAGGGGCCGCCGAGCAGGAACGAGGACAGCACCACGGTACGGCCGGCGCTGTTCGGCTTGCCGCCCATCAAGGCCAGCGAAAAATCGATGAAGAATTTGCCGGCGCCGGAATGCTGCAGGAATGCGCCGTAGATCGTGAACAGGATGATCAGCGTCGCCGACACGTCGACTGCGACGCCGAAAATGCCTTCCAACGTAATGAAGAGGTGACCGACCAGGCGGGCCAGGTCGTAGCCGCGATGGGTCCATGGCGCCGGCAAATACGGCCCGAGCATCGCATAGGCGATGAACAGCAGCGACACCACGGGCATGATTGCGCCGGTGGTGCGCCGCGTCGCCTCCAGCAGCATCACGATGAACACGATGCCGACGATCACGTCCCAGCGATCGGGCGTGGTAGCGCGGTCGGTAAAATCCTCGCCACCCCACAGCGCATAGATAACGGTCGCCACCGCGACGATCCCGGGAACGACGTCCCACCAGCGCACACGGTTGCGAAACCGCGTCGCCAGCGGAAACAGCAGGAAGCTCAAGATCAAGGTGAAGGCGACGTGGGTGTAGCGAAGCTCCTGGGTCGGAACGATGGCATAGGCCGCATAGAGGTGAAACAGGCTCATGACCACGGCAATCGTGGTCGAAATCCTTCCTGCCCACCCCATCAGGCGGTTGGTCGCGCCTTCTTCCGCCTCGATGTAGGCTTCCGCCTTGTGCAAGGCTTCGTCCGAAACGGTGACGACCTCGTCATTGGGCGGCGTTGTCTTGTCTACGGCCATGCTTCCCCCGGGGACCGGTTAACTTTCCGGCCCGATTGCCGGCGGGCCTCCTTCGCGGGCCGCATTCAGTCTGGTTTGGGGGGCGGTGGCAAGGGGCTTTTCGGCCTATGTCCAAGTCGCTGCTTTAGCTTTTCGGACAGGTTGACCCAGGGCCGCCGTCCGTCCAATTTCCCGCCCCAAAATTCGAATGCGCCGCGTTCGTGCGCGCTGCAATGCAACGACAAACCAAAGGGAGAAGAAGTCGATGGAACGGCTCAAGGGCAAGGTGGCGATGGTGGTGGGCGCGGGATCGATCGGTCCCGGCTGGGGCAATGGCAAGGCGACCGCCGTCACCTTCGCGCGCGAGGGCGCCAGCGTGTTCTGCGTCGATCGCAATGCGGCTGCCGCAAAAGAAACCGTCAGCATCATCACGGGCGAGGGCGGCAAGGCTGCCGCCTTCACCGCCGACGTCTCGCGCGAGGCTGAGGTCGAGGCGATGGTGGCGGCGTGCCTGAAGACCTATGGCCGCATCGACGTACTCGACAACAATGTCGGCATCGCCGAAATGGGCAGCGTTGTTGAGGTGAACGAGGCAAGCTGGGACCACGTTTTCGCGGTCAATCTCAAGAGTGCCTATTTTGCCATGAAGCACGTTATTCCCGTGATGCAGAAGCAGGGTGGCGGCTCGGTCATCAACATCTCGTCGATCGCATCGATTCGTCATCTCGGCATCTCCTACGTCACCTATGGCGCCTCGAAGGCGGCGATGAACCAGATGACGCGCACCACCGCCGTGCAATTCGCGAAAGACCACGTTCGCGTGAACTGCATCCTGCCGGGCCTGATGAAGACGCCGATGGTCGAGCACTCCGCCGGTCTTGCAGCAAGCTATTCGGCCGGCGACGTCGAAGCGATGTGGCGGGCGCGCGATGCGCAGGTGCCGATGGGGCACATGGGCGACGCCTGGGACGTTGCCAATGCCGCGCTGTTTCTCGCTTCCGACGAATCCCGTTACGTCACTGGGATCGAGCTCGTGGTCGACGGCGGGATCACCTGCAAGTCGGGCGCGTGACGCGCTATTGCCCCGTTATGCTTGTGCGCTCAATTCGGCGCGGTCGAGCTCTTCTTCCACCTGGTGGAAGGCGTCGTCGCCGATCTCCTCGAAATGACGCATCCTCAACAGCGCCTCTCGTGCCGCGCCGATGGCGCGGCGGCGCAGCGGATCGGCCGGCAGCTCGCTGGTCGCGATGCCAACGTCGGGTTCGGTTTCGGCACGTAGCAGCACGGCGCGGTATTCGAGCCGCAGGATCTCGGCCTCTTCGGACGGATCGGACTCGATCGCCTCGAGCGCGGCGCGATAGGCGATGCAGCGGGCATTAGCGGCCTCGCGCGCAACTGGATCGTCCTCCTCGAATTTCACCGCGAGGATCAGCGGCCGCAGCGTCAGGCCCTGGATCACGAGCGACCCCAGCACGACGGCAAAGGCCGTCAGCAAGATGAGATCGCGATACGGGAAACTCTCGGGTAGCGCGAAGGCGGCCGCCAGTGTAACGATGCCGCGCATCCCGCACCAGGACACGATGATGCCGCGTTCCACCGTCGGTACCGCGGGAGACACATGCGGAGGAAGCAGGCCGTGCGCGTTCAACGCGCGCAGCAAGGCGCCATACGGCATTACCCAGGCGATGCGTGCGAGGATCACGACGGCGAGGATTGCGGCGGCGAAGCTGCAATATTTAAACCGCACCTCGTCGTTGAGTCCGGACCAGATCGGATTGAGCTGCATGCCGATCAGCATGAATGCCAGCACGTTGAGCACGAACACGACCGTTTCCCACACCGCATAGGAGGCCACGCGCAGCCGCGCCGGGGTACGCTCGGGCGCGGTGCGGGCGATCGTGATCGCATAGGCCACTATGGTGAGAATGCCGGACAGCCCGATATGCTCGGCGACGATCCACACCATAAAGGTGCCGGCGAATTGCGTGATGATCGCGCTCGGCGCCTCGGTGATGCGGCGCGTGATCTGCGTCCAGATCCGCGCGAACAGGAAGCCGGCAATGAGGCTTCCGAACAGCGCCAGCGCAACGGATGGCACGAACTCGTGCACCTTCATGTGCTCGGCGGCAACCAGGCCGATCGCGACGCGGTAGATTAGGAGTGCGCTGGCATCGTTGAGCAGGCTTTCGCCCTCGAGGATCTTCTGGATGCGGTAAGGCAGTTTGACCTGGCGCAGGATTGCGGTGGCCGCCGCGGCGTCGGGCGGTGCCACGATAGCGCCGAGCGCGATCGCGACCGCCCATGGCATGTCCGGGCGAAACCAGTGCGCGACGACAGCCACGGCGGCGGTCGTAACCCCGACCGCGACCAGCACCAGTGTCGAGACTGGCAGCCAGTTGTTTCGGAGGTCGCGCAGCGAGGTGTCGAAAGCCGCATCCAGCAACACCGGCGCCACGAACAGCGCCAGCGCCAGATCCGGCTCCAGTGTCCATTGCGGCCCCGAAGGCACGAATGCCAGCAGCATGCCGCCGAGCGCAAGAAATGTCGGGTAGGGTACCTTGAGCCGCCGCGCCAGCGCGGACAGCAGCACCGCGCCAAGCAGCAGCCCGATGATCCATTCAAATGCTTGCAATTCGGGATTCCCTGCCGGCCGAGATCAATGTCGCCATCAATCTAGCACCAAAACCGGCAGGTTTTCTCGGCTGAAGCTTTGTCCTTATTCGGAAGATCAGCTCAGCCTGGCAAGGTGTACTCGACGCTACTGCGCCATTGCCAGGATGCTGCCCGCGAAGGAATGCCAGAGCGGCGTGACGCTGATCGGCCAATTCAGGAGTTTCACGGCGATCAGCGCAATGCCGCCGTAGACATAGACCGGATGCGGCCGGCCGCGCGTGCGCCAGTCGAAAACAATGGCGGCCACCAGCAGGAGATAGGCGACGATGGCCGGCGGGATGGTCACGGGGACCGGCGGCGGGCCGAGCGGACCGGGAGGCGCGAGGAAGGTGAGAAACCAGCGGGCGACCGCAGCGTCGAGTAGCGAAATGCTGGCCAGCAGCATCAGACGCTTATGGGTTTCGGGCCGCCGGATCGCGGCAATCGCCAGCGTGAACACCACGGCAAAGAACAGAATTCCGCTGAGCGGGACAATCGCGAACGCGATTCCTTCGTCTGTCAATCCCGCCGCAGCGGAGCGCTTCATCGCGTTGACCGCGACCAGGAAGCCGAAAATCGTCATCGCGGTCGCCAGCGAGACGCCGACCATGCCGATGGCGCGGTGCCGGGCGACTTTGCCGGATGCGGCAAGCCAGCTCTGGAATGCGAAATAGAGCGACCAGGCGAAAAATAGCAGGCCGTGAAAGTGCACGACGGGCGAGGCCGAGAACGATCGCTTCGCCATTGGCAGCCAGTAGGTCGGCGCGAAGCCGAGAAAGGCGACTGCCATGCAGGCCAGCGCCATGTAGAAGTAGAAATAGCCTGATTGGGATTGCGCGATGGCGCGCGGCGGATTGAAGTCGATCAATGTGGTCATGGTTGTTGAGTCCGCGAAAACTGCAATAGGTTCACAGCAGATTTTCTCACGGATTGTATTCTTCCGTCTGTGAAGAGAATTACGTTTCCCGCAGGTCACGTTTCGGCCAAAATCTGTTCTTGTGCGAACGGGAAATTTGCAGGCTGCTTGTCGAAAATGCAGGTCGCTTGCTAGGATCGCGTCGCAATAGACAGCGCTTTCCGGATCAATTGATGCGAGGCTATCTTCACATCCGCAGCCTGGTCGTGGCTTCCCTGCTGTCGCTGACATATGCGCATGATGCATCGGCGACCGGGACCGAGCCGGGCGAGGATATACGCATTGATCCTGCGGCCTGTCTTGCCGCTGGCCTTGCGCATGATCACGACAGGACGGTGCATCTCTGCAGTGCGCTGATCGACAACGCAAAGACCGAAAAGGCCGACCGCATCAAGGCACTGATTGCCCGTGCGACCGCCTATGAGCGCAAGGACATGATCGACCGTGCCATCGCCGACTATGATGGCGTGTTGCGGCTCGATCCGGCGCACGCCGATGTTTACAACGCGCGTGGCGAACTCTGGCGCAAGAAGGGTGATCTACCCAAGGCGGTGGCCGATTTTGCCGCGGCGATCAAGCTGAATCCGGACCACGTCGTCGCAAGAGCCAACCACCGGGCGCTGGCGCAGGAGGCGGAGCGACAGGGCGCCCTGAAAGCGGTCGCCGGCAAACCGAGCTTCAACTGCGCCACCGCGCGGCGCCAGGTGGAGAAGGCGATCTGCGCCAATCCCGAACTCGCCGATCTCGACCGCGAGGTTCAAGCGTCGTATGTCAGGGCGGCCGCTGGGAAGATGACCCCACAGCAGGCGCGCAAGCTGCGGCGCGAGCAGGAGCAATACATCGTCCGCCGGAACGCGGAGTACGGCCAGCCCGGCTACGACCTGAACAAGGCCATGCGCGAGCGCCTGCAGCAGATCAATGGGATCGCCGGATACTAGGCCGTTTTGGGCCTGATGAGGGGATATGCCAGCGCAGCGCGATGGCTGTCGGTGAGGAGCTCACTACCATCGCCCGACAGTAGAGTTTAGTCGAACGGCCAAGCCATTCCCGGCTTGATCTCCTGCCGCTTCCCGTGACAATGCCTGAAATAAATGCTTGCCCAGCCGTCATGGCCGGGCTTGTCCCGGCCATCCACGCCTTGCCAATTTCGAGGTGAAGCAAGGACGTGGATGCCGGGACAAGCCGGGCATGACGACACAGGCGGGCTAGCGGGGAGTGCGCCATGAACATCCAAGACAACAGCCGCTACCACGAGGTCCATGCCCGCTCGTTGGCGGACCCGGAAGCATTTTGGGCCGAGGCGGCGCGCGAGATCGACTGGATCGAGCCGGCCAAGAAGGTCTTCGATCCCTCGATAGGCACTTACGGCCGCTGGTTCGCCGGCGCCGTGGTCAATACCTGCTACAACGCACTCGACCGCCATGTCGCGGGCGGGCGCGCCGACCAGGTCGCGCTGATCCACGATTCGCCGCTCACCAATACGATCTCGAAATTCACCTATGCCGAGATGCTGAAGGAGGTGCAGACGCTCGCCGCCGTGATGGCCGATTTCGGTGTCGTCAAGGGCGACCGCGTCATCCTCTATATGCCGCTAGTGCCGGAAGCGGTGTTTGCGATGCTGGCCTGCGCGCGGATCGGCGCGGTGCATTCGGTGGTGTTCGGCGGCTTTGCCGCCAAAGAGCTCGCAACGCGGATCGAGGACGCCAAGCCGAAGCTGATCTTCTCGGCGAGCTGCGGGATCGAGCCCGGCCGCATCGTGCAATACAAGCCGCTGCTCGACGAGGCGATCAAACTCTCCAGTGTCAAACCGCAGGCCTGCGTCATCCTGCAGCGGCCGCAGCATCTTTGCGAACTCACGGCCGGCCGCGA